>JBCCWG010000155.1:0-1504 GCA_039193985.1 Pseudomonadota bacterium | reverse complement strand
GGCCGCATCGGCGCCTAAGATGGATCTGCAGCAGTTCCTTGAAACCCAGCTTTTCGCGATGATCCTCGTCTTCGCGCGGATCGGCGCGGCGTTGCTGTTCATGCCGGGGTTCGGGGAACAAACGATCCCGATCCGCTATCGTCTCGCCTTGGCGCTGGCGCTTTCGGCGGGGCTGATGCCCGCAACGCCGGTCGCATCCGTGACCGCGGGGGTAAGCGATTTGCCGGTGCTGGCGCTGGTGACCGAGATCACCATCGGACTCTGGATCGGTCTGACCGCGCGCATCCTTTTGTCGGCCTTGCAATTTGCCGGCTACCAGGTCGGGCTGGTCGCGGGCCTGTCGAACGCGTTTGCGCCCTCACAGGGCTCGTTCGAGGGGTCGACGATGATCGCGAGCGGAATGTTGATGGCCGGGATCGCGCTGATCTTTGCGACCGATCTGCACCATATGATCATCATCGCGCTCTTGATGACGTATGAGGTGTTTCCGGTTGGGCAGGTCCCGGTCGGCGATCTGGCCGAGCAGATCATCATGGCCGCCTCGAAAAGCTTCTACATCGGCGTGGCGATCACTGCGCCGTTCTATGTGATGGGTCTGATCCTGAACCTCGGGCTAGGCCTCGCCAACCGGATGATGCCCACTTTGCCAGTGTTCTTCGTCGCCGTGCCCGTTTTGTTGTTCTTCGGCTTGCTGGTTTTGGCGATCAGTGCCGCACCCGCCCTGTCAGGCTTTCTGCAGGCGTTTGCGGAATGGTTGAGCACCTTGACGTTTTAGGGTCGGGCCATGTCGAACCAGGAAGATCGCAGCACCAAGTCAGAAGAGCCAACAGAGAAGAAGCTCAAAGACGCGCGGAAGAAAGGGGATGTCCCCTCATCGCGGGAACCATCGAACCTTATGGGTGTTCTGTCGCTCTGCGTGATCACGGTGTTCATGGCGCCAACGGCCTTTACCGGCCTTGCCGAGGTTCTGGGCAACACGATGGCCGCGGCGTCATCCCTTGAGGTCGGGGCAGGGCGCACGGGCATGCGCGACCTTGGGATCGTTGTGAACAGCATGCTGGCCTCGACCGGCAAACTCTTGACCCCAATTGTGATCCTGATGGTTTTGGCGGCGCTCTTTGGCGTGATCGTGCAGGGTGAAACGGTGGTCTCGGTTGAACGCATCAAACCGAAGGCCTCGAAGATATCGCTCATCGGTGGGTTCAAGCGTCTGTTTTCGGCCGATGCCATGGTGGAGTTTGCCAAGAACCTCGCCAAGGTCGTGGTCATCACGGCCTTCACCTTTTGGTTTGGCCGCGACGCGGTGGTGAACATCTGGCAATCGGCCGATTTCGTGCCCGAAGCCTTCATGCGCTACGGGCGTGAAGCGGCCATTTACACGCTGGTGGCCACCACCGCGCTTCTGGCCTTTACCGCGTCCACGGACGTGATCTGGAAGCGGTCGCAATGGCTGAAGAAACAGCGCATGAGCTTGCGCGAGGTGCGCGACGAATTCAAAGACAGC
>JBCCWG010000154.1:0-1521 GCA_039193985.1 Pseudomonadota bacterium | reverse complement strand
TCATCCTTTTGCGAGGATGCCGAGATCGGGTCGCGCAGCACATAGCCACGGCCCCAAACGGTTTCGATGTAGCTTTCGCCGCCCGTCGCCTCGGTGATCTTCTTGCGCAGCTTGCAGATGAACACATCGATGATCTTCAGTTCAGGCTCATCCATGCCACCGTAGAGGTGATTCAGGAACATCTCCTTGGTGAGCGTGGTGCCCTTGCGCAAGGACAGAAGCTCCAGCATCTGGTACTCCTTGCCAGTCAGGTGAACGGGAGCGCCGTCCACTTCGACCGTCTTGGCATCCAGATTGACCTGAACCGGCCCCGTCGTGATGATCGACTGTGCATGACCCTTGGAGCGCCGCACGATCGCATGGATGCGCGCAATCAACTCCTCCCGATGGAAGGGTTTGGTCATGTAGTCATCAGCGCCAAAGCCGAAGCCCTTGATTTTATTGTCAGTATCATCGGCACCGGACAGGATCAGGATCGGTGTATCGACCCGCGCCATGCGCAGCTGCCGAAGCACCTCGTGCCCGTTCATATCCGGCAGGTTGAGGTCCAGCAGGATCAGGTCGTAATCGTACAGCTTTGCAAGATCGATCCCTTCCTCGCCCAGATCCGTCGCATAGACGTTCAAGTTTGCATGTGTCAGCATCAATTCGATGCTGCGGGAAGTGGTCGGATCGTCCTCGACAAGTAGTACGCGCATCGTGTGTCTCTCCGCAGGGCTGGCCGTTCTGGCCAAACTATCCAGGCAATGGTTAATCCGGCGTTACCGCCAAAGTAACTTTAGCTTCACAACTTAAAGTTGTCTATAGCGTTGAACAGCCGTCGCTTTCAGCGCCACCTCTCCATGCTTTGCAACCGCAGATTGCCAGCTCTCAAACTCTTCCCCGGACAGCCCGTAGCGTTCGAGCGCCTCTTCCTCGCTGATCAACCCGTACACCACGGCACGCACAACGGCCGCCTTGCGGCTGGCCACCCAGCGGCGCGTGGTCGGATCGGGCAGATCGGCGCGCGTCATCACCGTGCCGTCGGGCAACGTCACCGCGCGCGGCCCATCGACTTTCTTTAGAAACATGGCTCACCCCTTAGGTCACCGTTCGCGGCGCAGAATGGCAAAAGCGTGTTTAATGTGCCGTGAAACGAGCCCTTGAGAGTGTGTTGCATTTTCCTATATTCCGCCGGACCACATTCACGAATGACTGATGATCCCATGGCGCTGGACGACCGCCCCCGCTTGAACTCGCTCGGACTGGCCAAGGCGCCGGGCGAAACCCGCGTGGTCGTAGCGATGTCGGGCGGCGTCGACAGCTCGGTCGTGGCAGCACAACTTGCCGAGGAAGGCTATGATGTTGTGGGCGTGACCTTGCAGCTTTATGATCATGGTGCTGCCCTTGCCAAGAAAGGCGCCTGCTGTGCCGGGCGCGATATCCATGATGCGCGGCGCGTCGCTGAAGACATGAACTTCCCGCACTATGTCCTTGATTATGAAAACATATTCAAAGATGCCGTTATCGATGAATTTGCGG
>JBCCWG010000153.1:0-1548 GCA_039193985.1 Pseudomonadota bacterium | reverse complement strand
CTGCGCCGGCCATCGAAAGCCAGGCATCGGTCATCCGCCACCCAAGGTCGGGTGCGCGTTTGCCGTAATCCATGTGGCCGTAGATGCGGGTGCCGTCGATTTCCTGCACATCGTTTGTGAAGTACTCTGCGATGTCCTCATAGGCCGACCAGTTGACCGGAACGCCAAGGTCGTAGCCGTATTTTTCTTTGAACCCGGCCTGGATCTCGGGATCGTCAAACCAGTCCTTGCGGAACCAGTAGAGGTTGGCGAACTGCTGATCGGGCAGCTGATAGAGCTTGCCATCAGGGCCCGTCGTGAACTGGATGCCCATGAAGTCGTCAAGATCCAGCGTCGGCGATGTGGTGGCGGCCCATTCGCCTGCCATCATATCCGTCAGCGGATAGGCCAGCTGAAGACGCGCATGCGTTCCGATGAGGTCCGAGTCGTTGACGTAGCCATCGTACAGGTTGCGGCCCGTCTGCATTTGCGTTTGTACGGCTTGGACGACCTCGCCCTCACCGAGGATCTGGTGGTTGACCTTGATACCGGTGATCTCTTCGAAGGCCTTCGTCAGGACCTCTGACTCATACGAGTGGGTCGGGATGCCTTCGGAGAGAACGTTGATCTCCATGCCCGAGAACGGCCCAGCGGCGTCGATGAACCACTGCATCTCGGCCATTTGTTCATCTTTGGTTAACGTGGATGGCTGGAACTCATCATCGATCCAGCGTTGCGCGGCGGCTTCATCAGCCCACGCAGCATTGTTACCCGCAATGACGGCGGCCGCCGCCACTGCGGAAAGCAGATACTTCCGCATTGGTTTCCTCCCATGAAAACGCCGAATCCAGGTTCTGGTGGCGCAAGGTCGATCATGGCGGCCCGCACAAGATTTTGTCAAACTAAAAAATTAGTAATAATGGACTTCGCATGGTGAAAAGCTTGCCAGACCTCCCGGACAAGTCTTCCCGAGCAAGAGCGACACACAGGTATCACTTGGTTTTTCCAGATCGCCGATACGCGCACCTTTGCCACAAAAGACCCCTGTCTTTTGACGTGATTTCAAAAGCTTAAGTGCTCGGCAGCGTAGCGGCCTTGAGGTCGACACACCTAGCCGGGCAGGATCGCCTCAGCCTCGATCTCCACACGGTATCTCCCAATCAGGCCCGCGACGACGACCAAGGTGTTGGCTGGCTTGATCTCTCCGAAGACACGGCCATGCGCTTGCGAGACGGCGTCCACATCAGCTTCGTCGACGATGTAGATGCGGGTGCGCACCACATCCTCGGGAGAGGCACCAAGGGCAGACAGTGCCGCCAGTATCTTGTCGAGCACGAAGACCGTTTGCGCCCGGGCATCCGATGGCGCGACCACGCGATCGGCCCCCGCCGTCGCTGTCGTACCCGAAACAAGAATGCGGTCGCCGATCCGCTGCGCGCGGCAATAGCCCGCGATGTCCTCCCACTTCGAGCCGCTGAGCACCCGCAGTTTTCCGGCTGGCGCGGGCTCGCTCGTATGCGGCAAGGGCATGGTGTCGAGGTGGTGGCTGAGGTCGCCTGATGCGGTCAG
>JBCCWG010000152.1:0-1569 GCA_039193985.1 Pseudomonadota bacterium | reverse complement strand
GCCTACGGCATCCGGTCGACAGCGGATCCCTTCACCTTTCTGGCATGGTTCTTCTTCATCGACGGGCTGTTCATGCCGTGGGTCGCTGCGGCACGCTATGTCCGCCTGCCCAATCCGCCCTCGCTTGGGCCCCTGATGGCCCGCGGTGTGATCGGGGCGTTTGTGGCGTTTTTCTCTTTCGGGTCGATCATGCTGGCAACCCGGCTCGACAAGGTCGGCGAAGCCGCGGTGCTGCGCGAAACATCGACCGTGTTTGCCGCGCTGATCGGATGGGCCTTTCTCGGCGACACGGTCGGGCCGCGCAGGCTGGCGCTCATGGCCTTGATCGCAGCGGGTGCGGTGATAGTTGAGATGGCAGGATAAGGCGGGCGCAATGGCAGAAAAAAAGATCAATCCGGTGGTAAAGCAGGTGCTCGAACTTGGGCCACCGCTCTTGTTCTTTGCCTTCTACCTCTATGTGCGGGACGAAACCTACACGATTGGCGGCACCGACTATGACGGCTTCATCGTGGCCGCCGCGGTGTTTGTGCCGATCCTGCTGATCTCCATTGCCATCCTTTGGAAGCTGACGGGCAAGCTCAGCCGCATGCAGGTCTTCACCGCCGTTCTGGTCATCATCTTCGGCGGCCTGACGGTGTGGTTCAATGACGAGCGGTTCTTCAAGATGAAGACCACCCTGGTCTACGGCATCTTCGCCGGGATCCTCGGCATCGGCCTCTTGCAGGGCCGGTCGTACTTGGCCTGGGTGATGAGTGAGTTTCTGCCGATGCGGGACGAAGGCTGGATGATCCTGACGCGCCGCCTTGCGGCCTGTTTCGCCGGGCTTGCAGTGGCAAATGAAATCGTTTGGCGCACCCTGTCCACAGACACCTGGGTCAAGATCGAGACCTTTGGTTTCCCCTTGATCTTATTTGTTTTTCTCTGGCTTCAGATCGTTGCTTTGCAAAAATACTTGATCGAAGAGGACAGCGAAGCCTCAGGCTAACGGAATTGTTCCGATATGTCGCATTAAGGGGCCTACCAGCCATCTGCGACATTTTGTAAGTGACTGACACACCACGAAGGTCACCCATGCAAATTTACCTGCCGATTGCCGAGGTTTCGGTCAACGCCTTCCTCCTTTTGGGGTTGGGCGGCATGGTGGGGGTGTTGTCGGGCATGTTCGGCGTGGGTGGCGGGTTCTTGATGACGCCGCTGTTGTTTTTCATCGGCATCCCGCCCGCGGTGGCCGTCGCAACCGAAGCCAACCAGATCGTCGCCTCGTCGTTTTCCGGCGTTCTGGCTCATGTGAGACGGCGCACGGTAGATTTCCGCATGGGCACGGTGCTGCTGGTTGGCGGTCTCATCGGCGCCGCCCTGGGGGTACAGGTCTTCAACGCGCTCAAGGCCATCGGACAGGTCGATCTGCTCGTGCGGCTCAGCTACGTGGTCTTTCTCGGCATCATCGGGTCCCTGATGTTCGTCGAAAGCCTGAACGCGATCCGCAAGACCCGGGCCGGCGCGATCCCGACGCGGCGCAAACATACCTGGGTCCACAACCTGCCGTTCAAGATGAAGTTCCGGACCTCG
>JBCCWG010000151.1:0-1734 GCA_039193985.1 Pseudomonadota bacterium | reverse complement strand
CGCCGGCCAGCGGCGTAATCATGATGCCGCCGGTTTCCGTCTGCCACCAGGTGTCCACGATCGGGCACTTCTTCTTGCCGACAACAGTGTAGTACCATTCCCAGGCTTCCGGGTTGATCGGCTCACCCACCGATCCGAGCAGCCGAAGGTCCTTCAGTGATGCGCGGTTTACATAGTCGTCGCCGGCACCCATCAGGGCCCGAATGGCGGTTGGCGCGGTGTAAAAGATATTGACCTTGTGCTTGTCGCAAATGTCCCAGAACCGGCCAGCGTCGGGGTAGGTCGGCACACCTTCAAACATCAGGGAAATCGCGCCATTGGCCAGTGGCCCGTAAACCACATAGCTGTGCCCGGTCACCCAGCCGATGTCGGCGGTGCACCAGTACACCTCGTCCTTGTGGTAATCGAACACGTACTCATGGGTCATCGATGCCCACACCAGGTAACCGCCGGTCGTGTGCAGCACGCCTTTGGGTGTCCCGGTGGATCCGGATGTGTATAGGATGAACAGCGGGTCTTCCGCCTTCATTTTTTCCGGCGGGCATACCGGCTTGGCTGCCACCATGGCGGAGTGATACCAGACATCGCGGCCGTCGACCCAGCCGATCTTGCCGCCGGTACGGCGCACGACCAGCACTTTCTTGACCTTGAAGCCGGCCTTGGTGGAAATCTCTATGGCCTTGTCGGTGTTGGCTTTCAGCGGGATCGGCCTGCCGCCGCGCAAACCTTCATCGGCGGTAATGACAAAGTTCGACTTGCAGTCGACGATCCTGCCCGCCAGAGCATCGGGAGAAAACCCGGCAAACACAATCGAATGAATGGCTCCGATGCGCGCGCAGGCAAGGATGGCGTAAGCCGCCTCCGGGATCATCGGCATGTAAATGGTAACGCGATCACCCTTTTTCACGCCGTTCGCCTTCATCACATTGGACAGCCGGCACACCTGCTCGTAGAGCTCGTTGTAGGTGATCTTCTTGTCGTCAAACGGATTGTCACCTTCCCAGATGATGGCGGTTTGGGTGCCGCGCTTTTTCAGGTGGCGGTCAATGCAGTTGTAGCACACATTGGTGACGCCATCCTCGAACCACTTGATCGATACATTGCCGGAGTAATTGGTGTTCTTGACCTTCTTGTAGGGCTTGAACCAGTCAATGCGCTTGCCATGCTTGCCCCAGAACTTGTCGGGGTCCTTAACCGACTGCTTGTACATTTTCAGATAGCCGTCATTGTCGATGAGGGCATTCTTCTTCCAGGCGGCCTGGACCTTGTATGTTTTTCCTGACATCAGCACTCTTCTCCCTACCAAGTCACATGCATGCGCGAAATTTTGCGCATTATGCGAACTAGCCTGCCCGAGGGCAATGCGTCTTCCGTTCTAGATGAAACTCGACTTGTGACCGCTGTCAGGCGAGCCGCCAGACCTGGCTGTTCTTGATCTCGGCATCCTCCAGATCACGGGTGACCGGCACCTGGTAGGACGCACACGAAACCAGCCTGTCGCGCGGCAGGTATGATCTGCCGGGATCGCCGATCAGGACGTCCGTTCCCTGTTCGCCCGCTTTCTCCAGCCAGGCCATGAGCCTGTTCGCCACGGGTTTTTCGTAAAACAGATCACCGACCAGAACGACCTCAACGTCCGGCGGCGATGTGTCCAGCAGATCTTCACCGCATGCCGTGACATCGACCTTGTTGACCCCGGCATTGATGCGAACCGCTGCCAGCGCAAAATCATCT
>JBCCWG010000150.1:0-1837 GCA_039193985.1 Pseudomonadota bacterium | reverse complement strand
GGCGTAAGCTTCAAGACAAGATCACCCAGAAGCGCAAGACGCAGCAAAAAGAAAGCGCGGAGCTAAACCGCGACGTTGCCCGCTACATGATGATGGGCGGGAAAGCCCCCGTCGAAATCTGCCGGAA
The DNA here is from genome assembly GCA_039193985.1 of Pseudomonadota bacterium. Taxonomy (GTDB): domain Bacteria; phylum Pseudomonadota; class Alphaproteobacteria; order Rhodobacterales; family Rhodobacteraceae; genus JAJDOD01. The sequence continues at coordinate 1,710 of JBCCWG010000150.1, read as the reverse complement.
ATTTGAAACCAAATCCAGCCGCCCTCGCGGCAAAGAGCGCGCTCGCGGACAACACCGCGATCAAGATCGCGGTCCCGTGTTTGAACCCTAGAGAAGAAAGGAGGACACCATGTCCAATCTTGTAATTGCCTTGCCGATGAGTAAGGCGCAAATCCACCAGTTAACAGAAATGGCTGAGTTTGAAGGCTGCGATCTGCATGAAATGCTGCGCATCCTCATCTCGCGCGGCTAGGGTCAGGACCCATTGATTGGGTCTCAGACTTCTGATTCAGTGCTCGAAAACGAGCGGTGACATGAGCAACCTTTTCTGGCTGACGAACGCGCAGATGGCGCGTCTTGAGCCCTACTTCCCAAAGTCCCACGGCAAGCCCCGCGTTGATGACCGGCGTGTACTGTCAGGAATAATCTTCATCAATCGCAACGGCTTGCGCTGGTGCGACGCGCCCATGGAGTACGGTCCACACAAGACCCTCTACAACCGCTGGAAGCGTTGGAGCGAGAAGGGTGTGTTCGCCCGGATCCTGGCAGGCCTGGCCGCCGAGGACCCTGAGGAGAAAACGGCGATGATCGACGCGACCTACCTGAAGACCCACCGCACGGCGACCAGCCTGCGGGTCAAAAAGGGGGGTGCGGACGTCTGATCGGCCGGACCAAGGGGTTTGAGGGATGAAGACACCGTCCGGGGGACGGTTTCGCCCGAAAACGGAACACCAAGCTGCACGCCGTCACCGACAGCATGGGACGTCCAATCCGCCTGTTCATCACCGCCGGCCAGGTGAGCGACTACATCGGCGCACGGGCGCTGTGTGGGTCTTTGCCCTCGGTGGAATGGCTGATAGCCGACAGGGGCTACGACGCCGACTGGTTCCGCGAAGCCCTGAAAGACAAGGGTATTCGACCCTGCATCCCCGGAAGAAAGACCCGCGGCAAGGCCGTCCGATACGACAAACGTCGATACAAGCGGCGCAACCGCATCGAAATCATGTTCGGCAGGCTCAAGGACTGGCGCCGGATCGCGACCCGCTACGACAGATGCCCCAAGGTCTTCCTGTCAGCAATCGCCTTGGCCGCCGCCGTCATCTTCTGGCTTTGACAATCAATGAGTCTGGACCCTAAGTCCAAGGTTCAATCCCTCGGCCAAGAGCACGTTCAAGCAGCCCGATGCGATCCCGGCAGGGAACGCCCGAGCGCGGATGGGTGGAGGCTTCGGTAAATCCGATATCGTCGTCGACCTCCCGCAGCAAAACAGTGATCCGAACCGCAGGCAGGCGGTCATAGAGATCGAGCACCATGGCATCGGCCTCTTCGGGTACGACGCCGGTTAGTCGGTCTATTTTGAGAGCGCCATTTTCAATGGAGCCGCCTGGGATCGCGCCCGTTCGTGCGGCGTTAGCCAGCCTTTCAAGCCCTTCCTGCAACCGTTCTCTGCGGTCTGCTAGCCAGACCTCCGGCTCGAATGGCATTGTCAGGCGCGGCATCACCCTGGCGGCCTCTATCGGCACGAGGGCCTGTTTCAAGTCGGCATAGCGCCGGGAATGGGTGAGCCAAGTGTCACCGGATCGGAAGGTTTCGCGGATTTGGAACAGTACAGCGACCTCCCAAAGCCGGTTGTCACCGGGCTCCTGAGCATTGAGATGACGATGCCATTTCGAGTTCTGGCGCAGGAAAGCGGTCTGGCGGGGCGCATCGGCCTGATCTTCGGCGATGATC
>JBCCWG010000149.1:0-1899 GCA_039193985.1 Pseudomonadota bacterium | reverse complement strand
GCAGCGGCTGGAGCCTACGCTCGTTGACCGCGTGCAAGACCGCTGGGGCACGACGATCTACCGCCACGACCGCCGCGACTGCGTTGATTGCCAGGTCGCCAATCTCGATGACGGGCGTGCGCCCAGGATCGTCTCGAACCGGCGGCAGGTGATGGACCCGATCACGGCCTATCAGCTGACCTCGATGATGACCGGGGTCGTCGAACGGGGCACGGCGGCGGGCCGGGTGACGCTGGATGTGCCAAGCGCCGGTAAGACCGGTACAACGAATGACGCGCGCGATGTGTGGTACGTGGGCTTTACCTCGAACATCGTGGCGGGGTGCTACATCGGATATGATATCCCGCGTCCTTTGGGGCGGGGCGCCAGCGGCGGGCGGTTCTGTGCGCCTGTCTTCAACGACTTCATGCAGAAGGCGACCGAGAAGTTCGGGGGCGGCGAGTTTGAGGTTCCCCCGGGCGGGCGGTTCATCAAGATCGACCGGTTCACGGGCGAACGACTGCCGGATGAAGCGGTGGGCGACAACGTGGTGGCGGAGTATTTCCGCGAAGGGGAAGAGCCGCTCTTTGGAGTGACCTTCGATGGCGGTTTTGCCATGGGCTCGAACCTGCCGCTGTTTGACCCCGAAAACCCGGAAGCGGTTCAGCCGGTAGAGCAAACCAACACCGTCGAGACGGTGACCGGTACCATCGTGCAGGTTCCGACCAATCGCAATCTTGGGACGATCTCGTCCGGCGGGCTCTACTGATCTTGCCGCCCGCCGGGGCCGTTGCTATCACCCGCATCTGATCTGACTGCGAGTTCACAGATGCGCGCCGAAGCCGAAAGCACCGTTGCCGAGATCGAAAAATCCCTCGCGCTGCTCCGCCAGCGGATGGATTGGGACACTGCGGAACATCGCCTTGAGGAATTCAACGCGATGACCGAGGACCCGGATCTGTGGAACGATCCGGACCGTGCGCAAAAGCTGATGCGGGAACGGCAGATGCTGGTGGATGCGGTCGACCGGTACAAGTCCATGCGCCAGGAACTGTCCGACAGCGTCGAGCTTATTGAACTGGGCGAGATGGAGGATGACGCCGAGGTTGTGGCCGAAGCCGAGGACGGGCTGAAGGCGTTGGCCAAACGCGCCGCGCAGGCCGAGCTTGAGGCGCTGCTGTCGGGCGAGGCGGACGGCAACGACACCTTCCTTGAGATCAATGCGGGCGCAGGCGGCACCGAAAGCTGCGACTGGGCGTCGATGCTGGCGCGGATGTATGTTCGCTGGGCGGATAAACACGGCTACTCGGTGGAGCTTATGAGCGAAAGCGCCGGGGATGAGGCGGGGATCAAGTCGGCGGCCTATAAGATCTCTGGCCCGAACGCCTATGGTTGGCTGAAGTCCGAGTCGGGTGTCCACCGCCTGGTGCGGATCTCGCCCTTCGACAGCGCAGCCAAGCGGCACACGTCGTTTTCCTCGGTCTGGGTCTATCCGGTGGTCGATGACAATATCGAGATCGAGGTGAACCCCAGCGACATCCGGATCGACACCTACCGGTCGTCGGGCGCGGGCGGCCAGCACGTGAACACCACGGATTCAGCGGTGCGGATAACCCATATCCCAACCGGGATCGTGGTCACCAGTTCGGAGAAGTCTCAGCACCAGAACCGCGATATCGCCATGCGGGCGCTGAAATCGCGGCTGTATCAGCAAGAGCTTGATCGCCGGAATGCGGCCATCAACGAGGCGCATGAGGCCAAGGGCGAAGCCGGGTGGGGCAACCAGATCCGGTCTTATGTGCTGCAGCCCTATCAGATGGTCAAAGATCTGCGCACCAATGTGGAGACGTCCGATACCAAAGGCGTGCTGGACGGCGATCTGGACCAGTTTATGGCTGCGACATTGGCCATGGATGTGAG
>JBCCWG010000148.1:0-1917 GCA_039193985.1 Pseudomonadota bacterium | reverse complement strand
CAGATGCGGCAGTCTGATCAGAGCACCCGTCAAAAGAAAAGGCCCCGCCGAAGCGGAGCCGATGACTTTTTGTGAGTTTGATATGCCGTACCGTGATCAGGTCGACGGCTCCGGCTCCAGCCCGCCATCTGACGGCGGCGTCTTCTTCGCCTTGGCCTTCGCTTTAGGGATTCCCGTGATGCTCGGCGCCGAGCCACTGTCGGGTTTGTCATCCTCATCCGCGGGCGGTACCGGCGGCTCACCGTTCATCACCCGCTTGATCTCGTCACCGGTGAGGGTCTCGTACTCCAGAAGCCCTTGGGCAAGACGCTCGAACTCCGTCTCGTTTTCCGTGATGATCTTCAGCGCCCAGTCATAGCCGTCCTGGATGAAGCGTTGCACTTCTTCCTCAATCAGCTCCTTGGTATTGGCCGAGACGGAGAAGCCCGCGGTGTTACCCTGATAGCCCTCGGCGGCCTCGGAATAGTCGATGTTACCCACCTTGTCCGACATGCCCCAGCGCAGCACCATGGCGCGCGCCAGACCCGACGCTTGCATGATATCCCCGGCAGGCCCGTTCGAGACTGCATCGGGGCCGTATTTGTGGATCTCCGCCGCCTTGCCGGCCATGGTCATGGCCAGACGCTGATGGCATTCATCCTTGAACATGTTCAGGCGGTCCATCTCGGGCAGGCTCATCACCATGCCAAGCGCCCCGCCGCGCGGAATGATCGTCGCCTTGTATACAGGGTCGCATTTCGGCAGCTTGATACCCACCAGCGCATGCCCGGCCTCGTGATAGGCGGTCATCTCCTTCTGCTCAGGCGTCATCACCATGGAGCGGCGCTCGGCCCCCATCATGATCTTGTCCTTGGCATTTTCGAAGTCGATCATGGTCACGAAGCGGCGCCCGACACGGGCTGCCCCCAAAGCCGCCTCATTCACGAGGTTGGCCAGATCAGCACCGGAAAACCCCGGTGTCCCGCGCGCGATGATGCGCAGGTCAACGTCAGGGCCCAGCGGTGTCTTGCGCGCATGCACGCCGAGGATTTTTTCACGACCCTTGATGTCCGGGTTGCCCACGGTCACCTGGCGGTCAAACCGGCCCGGTCGTAGCAACGCCGGGTCCAGCACATCCTTGCGGTTGGTGGCCGCGATGATGATCACACCCTCGTTGGCCTCGAAGCCGTCCATCTCGACCAGCAGCTGGTTGAGGGTTTGTTCGCGTTCGTCATTACCGCCGCCATAACCAGCACCCCGGTGCCGACCGACGGCGTCAATCTCGTCGATGAAGACGATGCAAGGCGCGTTTTTCTTCGCCTGTTCGAACATGTCGCGGACCCGGCTCGCACCGACACCGACGAACATCTCGACGAAATCCGATCCCGAAATTGTGAAGAAAGGCACACCCGCTTCGCCCGCAATCGCACGGGCAAGAAGCGTTTTACCGGTCCCCGGAGGACCCTCGAGCAGCGCACCTTTCGGAATTTTACCGCCCAATCGGCTAAACTTTTGCGGATTTCGCAGGAATTCAACGATCTCTTCAAGCTCTTCCTTTGCCTCATCGATTCCCGCGACATCGTCGAAGGTCACGCGGCCATGCTTCTCGGTCAGCATCTTGGCCTTGGACTTGCCAAAACCCATCGCCCCGCCTTTGCCACCACCTTGCATGCGGTTCATGAAGTAAACCCAGACCCCGATCAGCAGCAGGAAGGGCAGGAGCGACATCAGGAAGGTCTGAAAGCCCGATTGCTGTTGCTGTTCGGCCCGCACGGCGATGTCATTCTCGATCAGAAGCTGTGTGATTTCAGCATCTTCTGGCTTGATCGCAACATAATCCACGCCGTCGGCCTGGCGGAAGCGCACCTGTTCGCCATCCAGAGTGACGTTGCTGACCTCGCCGGATTCGACCGCGTTGACGAATTCGGAGTAGCTGAT
>JBCCWG010000147.1:0-2036 GCA_039193985.1 Pseudomonadota bacterium | reverse complement strand
GTGGTCGACAAGATCCACTTTCTGATCCCCGGCGGCGCCGGCGGCGGATGGGACGGCACGGCGCGCGGCACCGGTGAAGCGTTGACCAATGCGGGACTCGTCGGATCGGCGAGCTACGAGAACATGTCGGGCGGCGGCGGCAAGGCCATCGGGTTCCTTATCGAGAATGCCGACAGCCAACATGGCACGCTGATGGTCAACTCGACTCCGATTGTCATCCGGTCGCTGACAGGCGTTTTTCCGCATAACTTCCGCGATCTAACTTTGGTGGCCGGTACCATCGGAGACTATGCGGCAATGGTTGTCGGAAAGGACAGCCCGATAAATTCGATGCAGGATCTGCTGGCTGCCTACAAGGAAGACCCGCGCGGTACGGCCGTGGGCGGTGGATCTGTGCCGGGTGGCATGGACCATCTTGTGGCCGCGATGGTCATGAAGGCCGCGGGCGAAGACCCGACGGCCGTGAAATACATCCCCTATGATGCGGGCGGCAAGGCAATGGCCGCACTCCTTTCGGGCGAGATTGCCGCCTTGTCCACCGGATTTTCTGAAGCCGTTGAGCTAGCCAATGCAGGCGAAGTCAAAATTATCGGCGTTACCGCCGACGACCGCGTCAGTGCCTATGCTGATGCACCGACAATGAAGGAACAGGGCATCGACACCACCTTCGTGAACTGGCGTGGCTTCTTTGGGGCCCCCGGGCTGCCCGATGACAAGCTTGTCAGCTATCAGGACGCAATCGCCAAGATGTACGAAACCGAAGAGTGGGAAGCCGTGCGCGAACGAAACGGGTGGGTCAACATCCACAACAACGGCGATGACTTTAAGGCGTTCCTGGAAAGTCAGGAACAGGTCATTGGTGACCTCATGAAGGAACTGGGCTTCCTTTGATCCAAAGGTGCGGCTTCGCCGCGCATGATACTTGGTTTGCGAGGGTTCCACCCTCGCGCTCCCGGGGTATTTCGGGCAAGAGGAAGGGAAGAACCACGCGCTCCTCCCTTCCGCAGCGGAAGATCTCTTCTTCCCCTTGCGCGGTCATCGGCTCCCCAGCCTGCACCGCAAAAGAAATCTGGACAGCACTTTCTTAAAATTTGCTTTCCTCTTGCCGTCAAATACCCCGGGGGAGTCGCGCGTCCGCGCGGCGGGGGCCGAGCCCCCCGACAACTGGCACTCGCAATTTCTGCAATGGGGAGGGAACATGGCACTCGATCGTTGGATCGCGCTGATTATCCTGCTGATCAGCCTGGCCTATGGGTATGCCGCCTTTTTCACGATGGATGGGTCTTTGCCTCCGTTCATGCGCAACAACCCGATCTGGCCAAGCACGTTTCCCAAAGTTCTGGCAGTGCTGTCTGTGGTGACTGCTCTTTTCATTCTGCTGGGTTTCGAGAAAGGCGCGGATGACCCCAAGCCCATGGACATCAATTATCGCCGTTTGACGGACTACAAACTGGGGCAAGCGCTGGCATTGCTGGCGTTGATGGTCGCCTACGCTTTGCTTTTGCGACCCGCAGGATTTCTGGCCTCTACCGTTTTGTTTCTGGTGGCGGGAGCAACCATTCTGGGTGAACGCAAGTTTCACATTCTGATCCCCGTTGCGGTTCTGGCCGCAGGGGTGGTCTGGTATCTCGTCCAGGTCGTCTTGGGCATTTTCCTGCGGCCCTGGCCGTTCTTCTTGGCGGGAGGCTGACATGCTCGAAGGCATCATGATCGGGCTGAGCACGGCCTTTTCCATAACCAACCTTTTGATGGTGATCGGTGGCTGCCTGATCGGGACGTTCATCGGCATGCTTCCGGGTCTTGGGCCGATGTCGATCATCGCCATCATGATCCCTGTTGCGATCTCGATCGGGGATCCGTCGGCCGCATTGATCCTTTTGGCAGGCGTCTACTACGGGGCCGTTTTCGGTGGATCCACGTCGTCGATCCTTATTAACGCACCCGGTGTGGCATCAACAGTCGCCACCTCGTTCGACGGCTACCCGCTGGCACGGCAAGGCAAGGCTGGCAAGGCTTTGACCGTGGCCGCAATTTCG
>JBCCWG010000146.1:0-2036 GCA_039193985.1 Pseudomonadota bacterium | reverse complement strand
CCAATCACCGCCGCGGCAATGACATAAAGCTCGTCCAGCGTGCCAAGCGCATTTGTGGCCGACCCCAGACGGGCCGAAGCCACCGAGGCAGAAAGACCCGCGAGAAAGCCCATGAGCGCGAAGATCTTGACGGTCATCCATTTCGTATTGATGCCCGCCAACGACGCGGCTTCGGGGTTGCCGCCGATCGCATAGACATAGCGACCAAACCGCGTGCGGCCCATGATGATCGTCATCACGATAGCAACCGCCAGCAGGATGAGCACTGGGATGGCAAACCCGTGGCTGATGAACAGGCCGCCTTCGGGGATTGTGATCCCTTCGGCCTCGGCATAGCGGCGCACAACTCCGCGTGGCCAGGGGTAAGCGTTCACCAGCAACACCGCACCGATCACGGCGCCGCCACTGATTGCGGCGATGAACCCGTCCGCCCACATGGGCCGCTGCGCAAAGCCATGTTTCTTGCGTTGGCTGCGGCCGACAAAGACCAGTGCGACCACGACCGCGACCCCGATCAGACCAATGATCCATGAACCCGTCGCGCCCACCGCGCCTTCGGGTGTGCCGCCCAGCAGGCGGAAGGTGCTGTCCACGGGCGAGATCGTCTCGCCGCGCGCCACCAGGAAGGCCGCACCGCGCCAGACCAGCAATCCACCCAGCGTGACAATAAAGGCCGGGATGCCGAGATACGCGATCAGATATCCATGAAACGCGCCAATGATCGACCCGGTGATCAGCCCGACGATGACGGCGATGATCCAGATCGACCAATGCTCGAGCCCCACAAGCTGTGGCAGCAGCCACACCTGCGTGACGCCCATGACAATCGCGCAAAAGCCCAGAACCGAACCCACACTGAGGTCGATATGGCGTGTCACGATCACCAGAACCATCCCGCAGGCCATGATCCCGATGGACGAGGTCTGAACGCTCAGGTTCCACAGGTTTCGGGGGGTCAGAAACGCACCAAACCCATTGACCAGCGCGCCGTAGAGGTGAAAGCCGATCCAGATCAGAGCCAGCGCCCCGATCATGCCCAGAAGGCGTGTGTCCAGTTCGGTGGCCGCCAAAAATCGCGCGATCGGGCCTTTTTGGTGCGCGGCGGCGCTGTCGGGCCCTTGTGTCGTCGTGTCCGTCATCACTGTATCCCCGATAGAGGGCACCCGTTTGCCGCAAGACATGTCTCGGGCAGGCAGGCGCGCTGTGATGTTTTAAGTGGGTTTTTGCGTGCATCGGCGGCTGAAACACCGCCGATGCATGTGGCCTTAGGGCCGCTTAGCTGCAGCCGTCCACGCCTGCGATAGCACCGGCACATACCTTGTCTTTGGCAATGTGACCTGCATCGATCACGGCGCTGATGTTCTCTTTGGTGATCGGCGTTGGATCAAGGAAGATGGCGTTCATCTCGACGCCCTTTTCGCCACCGGACCACTTCACGGCACCGTCGATGCCATCAAGCGATGCACCACCGGCCAGAGCCACGGCAATGTCGGCCGCGGCCGAACCGAGGTCGAGCGCGTTTTTCCAGACCGACACGGTCTGCTCGCCACGTGCCACGCGGTTCAGCGCAGCATGGTCACCGTCCTGACCGCCCACCGGAACACTCAAACCCTGGGCCTGCAGGGCGGCAATCACGCCACCGGCCATGCCGTCATTCTGCGACAGAACCGCGTCAACGTTGTTGTTGGCCGCGGTCAGGATCTGTTCCATGTTCTTCTGCGCGTTGTCCGGCTTCCAGCCGTCCGAGAACGCTTCGCCGACAATATTGATCTTGCCTGCGGCAACGTCGTCACCGATCACTTCCATCATGCCTTCCAGCAGGAAGCCTGCGTTCGGGTCGCCCTTGTCGCCCTTGATGATGGCATAGTTGCCCTCGGGCTGAGCCGCTTTCACGGTTTGGGCGATGATCCGGCCAACCTTCTCATGAGCCGAAGCTAATGACTCCATGACCGCCTTATCCATTGTTTTCAATGCGTTCGGTTCATAAGAAGTTGACGAAGGTTCTATGCTAAAGAAACAGTCCTGATCTCCTCTCT
>JBCCWG010000145.1:0-2240 GCA_039193985.1 Pseudomonadota bacterium | reverse complement strand
GGACATCAGCCGCCGCGCCGGGTTCACCACGCAGCTGGTCAACCGCATTGCGCTGCCGGTGGACGACAACATCACCGTGCTTTTGCACAAGGCAGGCGCAGGATGACGCTTTGCCCCCCTCTCATCCGGACCTTGAAATACCAAAAAGGGAACCAAAATGGCCGTACTTATTGACGAAAACACCAAGGTGATCTGCCAGGGCCTCACCGGCTCGCAGGGCACGTTCCACACCGAACAGGCCATTGCTTATGGTACCCGGATGGTCGGCGGCGTGACCCCCGGCAAGGGCGGGCAGACGCATCTGGACCTGCCGGTCTTCAACTCGGTGCACGAGGCCAAGGCCAAGACCGAGGCGAATGCGAGCGTCATCTACGTGCCGCCACCCTTTGCCGCGGATTCGATCCTCGAGGCGATTGATGCGGAGATGGAGCTGATCGTCTGCATCACCGAAGGCATCCCGGTCCTGGACATGATGAAGGTGCAGCGGGCTCTGGAAGGGTCGTCTTCGCGGTTGGTGGGGCCGAACTGCCCCGGGGTGATCACACCCGATGCCTGCAAGATCGGTATCATGCCCGGCCACATTCACAAGCGCGGCTCCTGCGGTGTGGTCTCGCGCTCAGGGACTTTGACCTATGAGGCGGTCAAGCAGACCACCGATCTGGGCTATGGCCAGTCCACGGCGGTGGGCATCGGCGGCGACCCGATCAAGGGGACCGAGCACATTGACGTTCTGGAAATGTTTCTCGCCGATGACGAGACCCCAAGCATTATCATGATTGGGGAAATCGGCGGTTCTGCCGAAGAGGATGCAGCGCAGTTCCTGGCAGATGAGAAGAAGAAGGGCCGCTGGAAACCCACCGCAGGCTTCATCGCGGGCCGCACCGCCCCTCCGGGCCGCCGCATGGGCCATGCGGGTGCCATCGTTGCGGGCGGCAAGGGCGGAGCCGAAGACAAGATCGAAGCCATGCGCGCCGCCGGGATCGTCGTCGCCGACAGCCCTGCAACGCTGGGCGAAGCCGTGAAAGAGGCGATTGAAAAGGGGTGAGCCGCGGACCGAGCATAAGCGAGGCTAACGCGCCAGTGGCGCTTTCGAGCGGCGAACGGGCGGAGCCCCGGAGTGATCTCAGTATGCGCGCGGCAAAGGCGCGACGGATTGGCATACCATTCGGAAAAGTTGCGTCCCGACTTACAACCTACCGTCAAACCTACGTACTGAGGGCAGCTCCCGGCCGCGGGCACGGGGCTGAAAGCCCCCGCCCGTCAAACCGACGGTTTGCCTTTGGCAAAACGGGGCGGTCGGGGGCTGCCCGGCGGTGCCGCCGGGCCATGACGGTCATGTACGCCGCCGTTTTCGCCTTTGGGAGCAATATCGGCCCCGCTATTGCGAATACCTCCGATGAGGTTGGTGCAGTCGGAACAGCACTATACTTTTGCGTTGCTCTGGCCGAAGACACTACCGCTTTCGAACTTCTACTCGAAGACCTCAAAGGGACTGGATGGATCGAAACAGCTGCAGCGGATCTAACCGATGGTGCGGTGTCCGCGTTGGCGGCGCGCGGCCTGGCTTTTCAGACGACTAATACGCAGGTTTCAAGCCGCTGGAAGCCAATGTACCAGACGCTTTTCCACAACGCTTCTGGAGAACGTCGCAAAAAAGACGTGACCGGCAGTGTTTCGACTACATACTTTATACGCGAAGATGACCCTTCCCTGACCTACGTGCACACGGTCAAAATCGGCGACACAACGAGAACAAATTGCGACATCATTGTAGCCGAGCCGCTGCTGGAGACGTCGCAGATCGACCTCCCCATCGCGAGCGATCTGCCCACACCCGTTTTCAAGTATCCGACGGAGAACGGTGCAAGTCCGCTGTTCTCAATAACTCAATTTGACCCAGCACGCGTGGCGTCTGCCGTAGACGTCGCTTTCCCATTCGCAGCGATATTTGGAGTATCCCCCAAATGACCGAACACACCCCAAACGACCAGTTCCATGCCTCCTCCTTCATGCAGGGGCACAATGCCGAATACCTCGAACAGATGTACGCGCGCTACGCCTCCGATCCCAATGCGGTCGATGATGCCTGGCGGGCCTTTTTCAAGGCGATGGGGGATGATGAGGTTGCGGTGAAGCGCGAGGCCGAAGGGCCAAGCTGGGCGCGCACCGATTGGCCGCCGCAGCCGGGCGACGATCTGACCGCCGCCCTCACCGGCGAATGGGCGCCGGAGGCCGAGGTG
>JBCCWG010000144.1:0-2720 GCA_039193985.1 Pseudomonadota bacterium | reverse complement strand
TTTCATGGCCGCTGAATCGAGCATGTCGCGGTCGGCCGGCGTTTGCATGACCATGGGCACGGCCAGCACGATGGCGTCGCTGTCGGAGGCGATGGGCATGAGCCTGCCCACCAATGCCGCCCTCCCCGCGGTGGATGCGCGGCGCATGGCGCTCGCACACATGACCGGCAAACGCATCGTGGAAATGGTGGATGAAGACCTCAAGCCCTCGGATATCCTGACCAAGGCTGCCTTTGAAAACGCGGTCCTCACCAACGCTGCAGTTGGCGGATCGACCAACGCGGTTGTCCACCTCTTGGCCTTGGCGGGGCGCGTCGGTGTCGATCTTAAGATCGAGGATTTCGAGATCGGGTCCGAAATCCCGCTCCTCGTCAACTGCATGCCCTCGGGCAAGTACCTGATGGAGGATTTCTGCTATGCCGGCGGCGTCCCGGCCGTGCTGAGCGAGATCAAGGATCACTTGCGCCCGTCAAAAACCGTACTCGGCCGCGATATCTCCGCCTATCACGAGGGTGCGGAGTGTTTTAACCGCGACGTGATCCATGCCTTTGACACTCCGGTGAAACCCAAGGCAGGTCTACGCGTCTTGCGCGGAAACCTGGCGCCCAACGGAGCGATCATCAAACCTTCGGCTGCGACCGAAGCGCTGCTGGAACACGAAGCAGAAGCATATGTCTTTGAAAACATAGAAGACTTCAAAGCCAATATTGATCGCGATGACCTGCCCGTTACGCCCGACACCATTTTGGTTCTGAAGGGGTGCGGGCCAAAGGGCTATCCTGGCATGCCCGAAGTCGGCAACATGCCGATCCCCGCGAAACTGGTGAAGCACGGCGTGCGCGACATGATCCGCGTCTCGGACGCCCGGATGTCCGGGACAGCCTACGGCACGGTCATCCTGCATGTCAGCCCCGAGGCGCAGGCCGGCGGGCCGCTGGCGCTTGTGAAGACCGGCGACCGCATCCGCGTTTCGGTCAGCGCAGGCGAATTGGAGCTTTTGGTGTCCGAGGCCGAATTGGCCAAGCGTCGGGCGACCTGGGAACCCGATGCACCGCGTTACGATCGCGGCTACGCAAAACTTTATGTGGATCACGTTCTGCAAGCCCATCAGGGCGCGGATCTGGACTTCCTCGTGGGCAAGGATACGCGCCTTGTCACCCGCGAGAGCCACTGATGCGACCTTTGTTCGAACCCATTCAACGAGCGGGGTCGGCTCAGGGCCACACTACCCCGAAAAGAAGGCAGACGGTGCAATGACAGCAGCCACCTTTCATGACCTCAAGGACGCCTCAATCTACATCACCGGCGGAGGCTCGGGCATCGGTGCCGCCCTGACGGACGGCTTCCTGGCCCAGGGCGCAAACGTGGCGTTCATAGGCCGTTCGGATGCGTCGGATTTCGTGGCCGAGATGGCCGACAAGCATGGTCGTGCGCCTTTGTTCCTGCAAGGTGACATCACCGACACTGACCGCCTTGCAGAAACCATCGCCCAAGCCGAGGCCGCTAACGGCCCCGTATCGGTGCTGGTGAACAATGCCGCTAACGATAAGCGCCACAGTCTGGATGAAACCACGCCCGACTTCTGGGACTGGATGCAATCGATCAACCTCAAGGCCTATTTCTTTGCCGTGCAGGCCGTGGTGCCTGGAATGCGCTCGAACGGCGGTGGCAGCATCATAAATTTCAGCTCGATCAGCTATATGATGGGCAATGCCGGCTACCCCGCTTACACGGCCGCGAATGCCGGGATCACGGGCATGAGCCGGTCGCTGGCACGCGAGCTCGGTCCCGACCGGATCCGGGTGAACGCGCTGGCGCCCGGCTGGGTTCTGACGCAAAAACAACTCGACAAATGGGCAACGCCCGAAGGCCTTGCCGCGCATCTGGAACGGCAATGCCTGAAAGATCATCTGGTACCCGATGATATTGTGGACGCGACATTGTTTCTGGCATCCGGCACAAGCCGCATGATGACAGGTCAGTGTATGGTCGTGGATGGCGGCGTTGTGGTGACCGGCTGAGGAGGCGCGCGTGACGGCAGAGGTCAGACCCGACTGGATCGCAGTAGACTGGGGCACCTCGTGCCTGCGCGGCTGGGCCATGCAAGGCGGCACGGCGCTGGCGCGGGCCGAGAGCCCCGATGGCATGGGCACGCTTTCGCGCGATCAGTTCGAGCCCGCGCTGTTGCGGTTGATCGGGGACTGGCTCGGCGACCACGAGATGACCGTGCTCTGCTGCGGTATGGTCGGTTCGCGCCAGGGCTGGGTCGAGGCGCCTTATCACGCGGTGCCCGCGAAACCGATCGACGCAAAGCCTGTGTCCGTTCCGCGCGGTGACCCTCGCATCCGGGCCTACGTTCTTCCAGGGCTGCGCCAGAACGCGCCCGCCGATGTCATGCGCGGGGAAGAGACGCAGATCGCGGGCTTTATCGCCCTGAACCCGGGCTGGGACGGGGTGATCTGCCTGCCGGGAACGCACACCAAATGGGCCGAGATTAGTGCCGGCGAGGTCGTGAGTTTTCAGACCTTCATGACCGGTGAGATGTTCGCGCTGCTGGGGCAAGAATCTGTTTTGCGGCATTCGGTTGGGTCGGACGGCTGGGATGCGGTCGCCTTCGTCGAGGCCATCGCCGACGCCATCGCCCGACCCGAGCGTCTGGCGGCACAGCTCTTTTCTGTTCGCGCGCGTGATCTTTTGGAAGGCACCGCCCCGGCGGTGGC
>JBCCWG010000143.1:0-2839 GCA_039193985.1 Pseudomonadota bacterium | reverse complement strand
TTCTTGGTCTGGACATAGTTCCACAGTGCCTCGCGGCCCTTCTCGCGACCATACCCGGATTTGCCATAGCCCCCGAAGGGCGTTTCGACACCGCCGGCGAACCACTCATTGACGAAAATCTGCCCCGCCCGCATCTGGCGCGCGGCGCGAGTGGCCCGGTCGAGATCGGCCGTGAAGACGCCGCCGACAAGCCCGTAATCGGTGCCGTTGGCGATCTCGATGGCCTCGGCCTCGCTCCGGAAAGACATCACCGAGAGGACCGGCCCGAACACCTCCTGCTGCGCGATGTCCATGTCCGGGGTCACGCCCGCCAGTACCGTGGGTTCGAGAAACGCGCCCTGTTGGTTCAGCTTGCGTCCGCCGGTTGCGACGCGCGCGCCCTGTTCTTCGGCGCGGGCGATCATGCCGACGGCGCGGTCGCGCTGGGCCTCGGACACCATCGACCCCATGTTGGCGCCCGCCTCGTCACGCTCCATGCCGGGACCGACGGAAAGCGACTTTGCCACCGTCTCGGCCCGTCCGATGACGTCATCCACGCGGCTTTCGTGCACGATGACCCGCGACATGGCCGAACACACCTGACCAGCGTTGAAATAGATGCCCCAGCGGATGTCATCCTCGAACGCGTCGAGATCGGCGTCGTCATGCACGATAGCCGCCGACTTGCCGCCAAGCTCCAGAACGCAGGGCACCACGTTCTGCGCGGCGGCGGTTGCGATGGTGATGCCGGTAGGGACCGATCCGGTGAAGACGATCTGGTCCACGTCAGGGTGTGCCGAAAGCGCCGCCCCGGCCTCGTGCCCCAACCCGCAGAGCAGGTTGACGGCACCGGGTGGGAAGCCCGCGGCCTCGGCAGCCTCGGCGAACCACGCGTTTGAGAGCGGCGTCATCTCGGGCGTCTTGACCACGCAGGCATTGCCCGTGGTCAGGCCCGCCGAGAGGGAACGCGCCGTCATCTCGACCGGATAGTTCCACGGGATGATCTGTGCCGACACGCCGAACGGTTCGTTCTCGGTCCAGTCGAAATAGCCTTTGCCCAGCGGAATCGAGCGGCCCTCGATCGTGCTGGCCTGATTGCCGTAATACTCGAAATAGCGGGCGGCGCCTTCGATCTCTTTATGCGCTTCCCAAAGCGGCTTGCCCTGTTCCAGAGTCAGAACACGCGCGATCTCGTCCTTGTGCGCCAACAGATAGTGGCCCATCGCCTGAACCATGCGGCCCCGCTCAATCGGGCGCATATCCGTCAGCACACCTGACGCATGCACGCGGCGCGCGGCCTGCACCGCACGGTCCACGTCCGCCGCGTTGGCCAGCGCGTGTTCCGCCAGCACCTTACCGGTTGCCGGGTTGGTGATGTCGATCCGCCCCGCACCGCCGTCGCAATACGCGCCGTCGATATAGTTTTGCCAATACGCCTTGATTTCACCCATCGATGGCCTCCCGCATCCAGCGTTGCAGGTGCATTACCGAATGCTCGGAATTGACGCCAGAGGCGGGGTCAACGACCAGCGGACCCGGCACGTAGCCCCGCGATTTCAACCCGCGCTGCACGCTTTCGACAAGGTGGATATCCTCTTCGACCGTTGTCGCGCGATCCTGTTGTGCCATGCGGCGCACCGTTTCGTCATCATACCCACCCACCGAGTACCAGCCGCGCCAGACCACCACGTGATCGGCATCGACCGCCCGCCAGTGATAGGTGTTGAGCAGGTTGCCGGGATAGACCTGGAACGAGAACATCGGCCAAAGGAACCAGGACGAATACTTGTCGTTGTTGGGAAACCCGCTGTCGATGTCATAGCTCATCTGGCTGAGGTCGTTGCACTCGGTCGTGTGGCGCAGGCAATAGCCCTGCGGCTGGATGTCATAGGTTTCGGGCCGGATCACGCCGGTGGCAAAGGTGGGGTGGTTCAGGGTGCAGTGATAGCATTCGGAGTAATTCTCAACTGAGACTTTCCAGTTGCAGTTTTCCTCAATCTCGACCCATTCCAGCGGTTTGAGTTCCGCCCAGTTCGGCACGAAGGCTTCAAGTTCGGAGCGCGCGCCGGGGAACCACTCGTCCATCGGTTTAGCGTCAGGATCAAGGTTGATGAAGACAAAGCCCGCGAAGGTCTCGGTGCGGACTTCGGTCAGGCAAATTTGCGACGCCTCGAACCCCGGCACAGATTTCGAGTTGGGTGCGGCGCGCAGCTTGCCGGTCAGTTCATAGGTCCAGGCGTGGTACGGGCAGACCACAACGCGGGTCGAGCCTTCACCGCTGACCAGTTGGTGCGCGCGGTGCTGGCACACGTTGTAAAAGGTGCGGATCACCCCGTCGCGGCCCCGGATCGAGAACAGGCTTTCTTCGCCGATGTCATAGGCCACGTAATCGCCAGGGTTTTCCAACTGGCTCGCGTGACACGCAAATTGCCAGGTGCGCGCGAGCACACCCGTCTTCTCGACCTCGAAGATCGCCGGGTCGGTATAGTAGCGCGCGGCGAGCGACCGAATGGGGCCTTGTTCGTCCTTCATTCCGGTTCCTCCACATAGATTCCAAGCTGGTGGCGGCGGCGGTGAAACTTTTCGACCCGGTCGACGATTTCGTCCGAGGCGACCGAGATGACGAAGCTGAGCAACGTCTCAAGCAGTGCGATTGTTGTCACAGAGGATGGAAAGAACTGCAGGCTGTCGGTGCAGGCGACAAAGCCGTGATTGGCGGCGCGGATCACCGGGCTGGCCGGACTGTCGCTGATGCCGATGATTGTCATGTTCTGTTCGCGCGCCACGTCGATTGCAGCAATGATTTCCGAGCGATAGGGGCGCGCGCTCATGGCGATCAGGGTGTCGCGGCTGTCAGCCC
>JBCCWG010000142.1:0-2991 GCA_039193985.1 Pseudomonadota bacterium | reverse complement strand
TCGAACGGCACCACACGATCTGCCTCGCCGTGGATGACCATAAGGGGTTGCTCGACGGACCCGACCGTGGCGATGCTGTCCCAGCGTTGGGTCAAGAGGTTGCTCAGATCCTCCATCGGGAACTGCGTTGCGACCAGATCGACCAGGGACGTGAACGGGGCCTCCAGCACCACCGCATCTCCGACCCCGTCTGCGGCAAGCCGGATCGCAACCGCCGCCCCAAGGCTCTCACCATAGAGTACCGTTGTCCCCTGTACGTCTGCCACGACGGCCAGTGCATCAGCGACCAGAACCATTTCCTCGGGCGTGCCGGTCGAACCGCTGGACCCGCGATAGGCGGGCGCCACAACGCCGAAACCCGCCTCGACAAAGCGCTGAAAGCGGTCGGCCCGGTCTTTGAGGGCGCCGGAATTGCCGGGGAAATAGACAATGGTGGGCTGACCAGCGCTGGCAGCCGCGCGCCAGACGATCAGCCGCGCGCCATCTTCGGTGTCGAACGCCGTCTCAACCAGTTTGGGCGCGCCGGCGTCTGTGGGCGTCGCATAGGTCGTATCGAAAGGGTAAACTGCCGCAAGCTCGTGCTGCTCCATGTACCAGGCGATGTAGCTTGTCGATAAGACGAGGACCAGCGGGCTCAGCATCTATCCTGCAACGTCATATGGCAGCACCTCACGTCGGGTTTGCGACACCGTCAGGTCACGTTCCAGCGGGGGCACCGAACGCTGATGGCAATCGCGGCGTTCGCAGATCCTACACGAGATCCCGATGGGTTCAAAACCCGAACTGTCTTTCAGGTCCAAGCCATCGGAATAGACCACCTCGCCCGCGTGCCCAACTTCGCAGCCAAGCGCGATCGCGAAACGGCGCACAGGTGCGCGAAAGGCGGGCCCGCCGACAGGTGACGTGATCTCGCGCGCAAGGCACAGATACCGCGCGCCATCGGGGGTTTCGGCCAGTTGCCGGAGGAACTGACCGGGCGTCTCAAAGGCCCGATGTACGTTCCAAAGCGGGCAGGCGCCGCCATAGCGCGCGAATTGCAGGCGCGTGGCCGAGTGGCGCTTGGTGATCGTCCCCGCTTGATCCACGCGGACAAAGAAAAAGGGCAGCCCCTTTGCGCCAGGGCGCTGCAAGGTCGAAAGTCGGTGTGCAACCTGTTCAAGTGACGCGCCGAACTGTTGTGACAGGATATCAAGATCGTGCCGACTGCGCCGGGCCGCGTCGAGGAACCGCTCATAGGGCAGCATGGCGGCTCCGGCAAAGTAATTGGCCAAGCCGATCTTGGCGATGCTGCGCGCGGTCTCGCTTTGGAACCGCGCGAGGTCCAATGTGGCCTCTATCAGGTCTTCGTATTGCAGCAACGCGATCTGATGCAGGGCCTGGAAACGACGCGTGGCCTGGCTGGAAAACGGTGAAAGCCACAAAATTCCGGACTGAGCGTCAAGCTCGCGCAGCGCACCGCCACGATCACCCGTGGCGATGCTGATACCGTGCTTTTCCAGCGTTTCCTCAATCCCACGGTCCACGGATCGGTTTGTGCTGAAGTTCTCGGCCGCGCGATCAACCGCATCGATGTAATTGTCGCAGTAGTGAAAGAAGTCGCGCACTTCCTCCCACGGCAGCGCGCCCGAGCGCGCCTCTTGCTGGCCCAACGCTTCGTCGAGCGAGGCCAGACGCTCGTTCGCCTGGGCATAGGCCCGGTGCAGCGACAGGAAGGCGCGGGCAAAGGCGGGCCCGTTCGCGGCAATGAGACGCAAGTCCTCGACCGGGACCGGATCGGTGAACACCGGGTCGGCCAAAGCCTCGCGCAGGTCCGAGACCATGCGTTCGCCATCGCCCAGCGCCAGTTCGCTGACATCGAAGTCGAACTCCTGCACCAGGCCCAACAAAACGGCGGACGAGACCGGTCTGTGATTGCGCTCCATCTGGTTGAGGTAGGGTAGCGAGACGCCAAGCCGTTCGGCAAAGGCCTTTTGCGTGAGGTCGAGACGCAGCCGCGTCTCCCTTAACTTTGCGCCAGCATAGAGCTTTTGTGTGGCCACCGCAGATCACCTGTCTTGAAAACCTGCAAATAGTGTTCCGCAAAGTTGCAAATCAATCAACCCGGCGAAACCGTCACCCTTTGTGTTGCAACTGCCGTTCGCGCCAACTGACGTAAAGGATCGAAACATATCCGAGAAAAAGCGTTGTCGTCATGATGGTCAGCAGTTTCAGGCTGGCATTCTCGCCCTGGATAGCCCCGCCGGCGAATGCAGCGAGGGCCGCTCCTCCGCCGATCATGAATGCACTGCCTAGCCCGCTGGCGGTGCCGGCCAAATGCGGTCGGACGGACAACATACCAGCGCTGGCATTCGGGATGACCAACCCGTTTCCGAGACCGACGAAGGTGCAGAACCCGAAGAACAGTAGGGGTGAGGCAAGCCCGATTGCTGTCAGGATAAGCGCCACCAACAATCCGAAGAAGCCAATCATCGCGCCGGTTCGGATCATCCAGTTGACGCCAAACCTGATTGAGAAACGCCCCGAGATGTAATTCCCCGTTGCATAACCGATGGCGGGCGCGCCGAAACACACACCGGCCCAGAAGGACGACAGCCCAAAGGTTTCCGATGCCACGTATGGCCCGCCGCCGAGAAAGGCGAAGAAGGCGCCCGAGGCGAACGCGGCGGAGAGGACATAGCCCCAAAACCGCCGCGACGTCAGCAGTTCTGGATAATCACGCACCTGCTGCGCAAAGCTGATGCCCCCGCCTTTTGCGGTTTCGCCTTGATCGGCCCAGCAAAGTGCCATGACCAGAACGCCGCCTGCGGTGAGGAACCAGAACACCGAATGCCAGCCAAACGCCTGGTCCAGCGCGCCGCCGATCATCGGCGCGACCATTGGCACCAGCGCCATGCCCATCGTGACATAGCCGATCATCGAGGCCGCCTCGTCCTGGGGCACCATATCGCGCACGATTGCGCGGCTGAGGACAAGGCCGGCCGCAACGGCGCT
>JBCCWG010000141.1:0-3025 GCA_039193985.1 Pseudomonadota bacterium | reverse complement strand
GGTAGACCGGGCCTGCGTGGTTATGCAGGTAATTGACCGAGGGGTGTGCCAGATCGTCGGCGCCAAAGACCTTTTCGGCCTCGCGCGCCTTGTCGGGGCTGTAGCGGTCGGTGACGGACATGATCGCGAGGATCACGCCTTCCTGATCGCGGAGCGCGATATCCTGGCCCGGTTCGACGCTGTCGGCGAATTTTTCGGAGACATCGAGCGTGATCGGCATCGGCCAGAGCGTGCCATCGGCCAGGCGCATGTTGTCGACGACCGAGTTGTAGTCTTCTTCGCCCAGGAAGGCTTTCAGCGGGTTGAACCCGCCGTTCATCAGAAGCTCCAGGTCGCAGATCTGGCGCGGCGAGAGATCCCAAGAGGGCAGATCGCCCGCCTCTACCTTCAGCTTTTGGGCGCTGTCGTAGGAGACATAGAGCTCCGGGATCGGGGCGTGGTTCGTGATTTGCATTGAAACGGTCCTATTACCTGGAATGCGAAGGGGGCCTTCCGAGCCGGTCAGTTCGGCGTGGAGGGCGTTATACTCGTCGCGCTTGCGGGCGAGGAAGCGATCGACCAAGCGCGCCTTCTGAGCGGCGCCTTTTGATGTCAGCGCATAGGCAACGCGCTGTCTGCGGTCGGGACTGTTGCGATCCGTGAGACGGACAAAGCCTGCCTCGACCGCGGTGTGGAGTTGTGAATTGAGCCGACCTAGGCTGATTCCCAGGGCCTGAGCGGTCGCGCGCTGCGACGCATCTGGCGCCGCATCAAGCTGGCGCAGCAGGCGGAAGAGTTGATCTTCCTGCTCGGATGTCAGTGTGGATACGGCCACGGGGTCACTCAATATGTTCACGGCTGAACATATGTCGGGTAAAGTTTGTTCAATCAAGAACAAACTTTCCGCAGCGCGGCAAATCCCGGAAACAACGCATTTTCATGCGCGCAACAATCGCCGGGTTCGGACGGTTTGGCTGGGGCGTGGCAGGCGGCCTATTCGGCGGCTTGCGACACCGTGCTCTCAGCCTCGGCCAGGAACTTTTCCGCTTCAAGCGCGGCCATGCAGCCCATGCCCGCGCTGGTCACGGCCTGGCGGTAGATATGGTCGGTCAGGTCGCCAGCGGCAAAGACGCCGGGGATCGAGGTGGCCGTTGAGTCGGGTTTGGTCACCACATAGCCGCCCATATGCGTCTCAAGCTGGTCTTTGACGAGTTCCGAGGCGGGGGCGTGGCCGATGGCGACGAAGAAGCCTTTGCACGGGATTTCCGTGACCTCACCGGTTTTGACATGGCGTGCGCGCACGCCTTCGACGCCCAGCGGGTTTTCGGCGCCCACGACCTCTTCGACCTGATGGTCCCACAACACCTCGACCTTGGGGTTCTTGAACAGACGATGCTGCAGGATCTTTTCGGCGCGCAGGCTGTCGCGGCGGTGGACCAGCGTGACCTTGGAGGCAAAGTTCGTCAGAAACAGCGCCTCTTCCACGGCGGTGTTGCCGCCGCCGATCACCACGACCTCTTGCCCGCGATAGAAGAACCCGTCGCAGGTGGCGCAGGCAGAGACCCCGAAGCCTTTGAACTTTTCTTCCGACGGCAGGCCGAGCCATTTGGCCTGCGCCCCGGTGGCGAGGATCACCGCGTCGGCGGTGTAGGTCGTGCCGCTGTCGCCCTGGGCGGTGAAAGGGCGCTTGGAAAGATCGATCGACTGGATGTGATCGGAGATAATCTCGGTGCCGACGGCCTTGGCATGGGCTTCCATCCGCACCATCAGGTCAGGGCCCTGCACTTCGGTGTCGCCGGGCCAGTTCTCGACCTCGGTCGTGATTGTGAGCTGGCCGCCGGGCTGGATGCCCTGCACCAGCACGGGTTCCAGCATCGCGCGGCTGGCATAAACGGCAGCGGTGTATCCGGCCGGGCCGGAGCCGATGATCAGGACTTTGGTGTGCTTGGGTGCGGACATGGGCGGCAGCCTCCGATGCGTGATGGCCCTTGCATATAGACGCCGACTGCGCCGACCGAAAGAGGGATCGCGTTTCTGTGTGCGGGCCTGCGCGCCACCGCTCAGAGCGCCTTATGGTTTACGATCTTGCTCAAGTGCGAAACATTATTGCGCAGCGTTTGCGGCACACGTAAGGTTTACAAAAGATTCTCGCGGGAGGCGACATGCCGGGACACAAGCTCGATCAGATCGATCGCAACATCCTGGCCGAATTGCAGGCCGACGGACGGATGACCAACGTCGAACTGGCCCGTCGCGTCGGAATCTCTGCGCCCCCCTGTCTGCGCCGGGTGCGTACGCTGGAAGAGGCGGGGTACATCAAAGGCTATCACGCCAATGTCGATGCGCGCGCGCTGAATTTCGAGGTTCAGGTGTTTGCCATGGTCGGGCTGACCAGTCAGGCCGAGGCGGATCTGTCGGCGTTCGAGGCGCGGTGCCGGGCCTGGCCGCTGGTCCGCGAATGCCACATGCTGAACGGCGAGGTGGATTTCATCCTGAAATGCGTCGCGCCGGACCTGTCGACCTTCCAGAGCTTTTTGACCGAACAGCTGACCGCCGCGGAGAACGTGGCGAGCGTGAAGACCTCGCTGGTTATCCGCGGCGCAAAGGATGAGCCGGGCGTGCCGTTCGACGTGCTCGAAGAACGGCTCGCCCGGACGGCTTAGCCCAGTTCGTAGGTTTCGTGGGCTTCGGTATCGAAGCGCGGCCACATCATCCGGCCGAAATCCTGCAGGCTGTCCACATGCGGGAAGAGCGAGACGAAGAGGTCGCGCAGTTCCGAGGACATGCTGTAATGGGCATCGGGGCCGGGGTGATAGCTTTCGACTTCGACGCCGTTGGCCATGATCACCTGATGGCTGTCGAAGGCCAGGTGATAGACGCGCACGGGCGAGGCGGGGTTAAGTGCGACGACGCTAACGCCGTCTTCCATGCTTTTGACCGGGCAAAGCGCAGCCTCGGCGCCGAGCGAGTTGCGGATCGCAGGGTCACGCTTCAAAAGCCGCGCGGCCGGGCCGAAGGTGGCATCGGTCGCGGGGCGGCCAAGGCC
>JBCCWG010000140.1:0-3119 GCA_039193985.1 Pseudomonadota bacterium | reverse complement strand
CGTAGGCTCGGTCAGCTCGATCGACAGCGCGATGAAACTTGGGACCAACCACCCGATGGGTCCGCTGGAACTCGCCGATTTCATCGGTCTCGACACATGTCTGGCGATCATGAACGTCCTGCACGATGGGCTGGCCGACACCAAGTATCGCCCCTGCCCGCTCTTGACCAAATATGTCGAAGCAGGCTGGCTCGGGCGCAAAACCGATCGCGGCTTCTACGACTACCGAGGCGACGTGCCCGTCCCTACCCGTTAGGACGCCAGGATGACGCAGGGCCTCTGCCCTTCATCTTGGCAAAAATACTCCGGGGGTTTGGGGGCAGCGCCCCCATCCATGTCTTAGGCTTTCAGCGACAGCGTCCGCTCACGCAGCCAGTCCATGAAGCCGCGCGGATTGCCCGACCAGGCCTCGATCTCATCTGCCGTGATCGGCGTACCAACGATCGGACGCTGCGGCTTGTTAAGCGCGTGGACAACTTCGCGAAGCAACAACCCCTGACGCACAGTGGGCGAGATGCGGTTGGCGATCTGATACCAGCGCGAGTTCTGTCCGGAAAACCGGATCGGCACCACCGTGGCGCCGGACCGCTGGATCATCTTCGCCGTGAACGGGTTCCACTCGGCCTCAACCGCGGGGCCAAAGAGCGTCTCGGAGGACGCCACTACGCCCGAAGGAAACAGGACAACCACGCCACCATCGGCCAGATGCGCCATCGAGCGTTTGCGCATCTCCAGGTTCTTGCGCACCGCGTCTTCCTCATGCGGGAAGGCCACGGGGATCATGAAACGGCTGATTTCCTCAACACCGGTCAGAAGCGACCGCGTGAGGATCTTGTAGTCCTCGCGCACCCGGCCCACGAGTTCGGCCAGCACCATGCCATCGATCAACCCATGCGGGTGGTTGGCCACGATGATCACAGGACCCTCGGTCGGGATGCGCCGGATCTCTTCATCCGGCGTCAACAGGTCGATCCCCATGATTTTGAGCGCCGGGGCCCAGAACCCCTGCCCCTCCACCACGCCCTGACGCTCGAACTTGCGGATCAGGCGCAGCAGGCGCAGTTTGCCCGTCAGCCATTCCAGCACGCGGATGGTGTTGGCCTGCCACGGGTTGTGAAAGGTATTGGCGTAGGACAGCTTGCGCTTGTCATACGGGACATAGTCGGAGCGACCATGCAGTGTCGGTGTCTCTGTATAGCTGTCGACCAAACCCGTTTGTCCCACGTCTTTTGGCGTCATAGCGGCTAGTAGTCTTCACCAAATCGGTTTGCAATGAGCGATTCAAGCGCATCCGCCAATTCCGCTGCCTGCGCGCCCGAAGTTTCCACGTTGATTGACGTGCCTTTCGAGGCTGCAAGCATCAGCAAACCCATGATGCTATCGCCCGCAACGGCCTGCCCATCCTTTGAGACCTCTGCCGTGGCATCGTGCCCTTCGACCACTTCCACCAGCTTGGCGGACGCACGCGCATGCAGACCCTTTTCATTCACGATCTGGATGGTGCGGTGCACGGTTTCGGTCATTTGTGCTTTATTCCACAGTTGCATCGAAACTGTCGATGTATTTCCGCCCGGCCGTCAGCGCGGCGTTGACCGCGACAGCCACAGGTTTTCCGCGCGACTTGGCCAATTTGATCAGCATCGGCAGGTTGGCGCCGTAGAGGATCTGCCGGTTGGCGGGGCTGCAGGCCAAGAGCGACAGGTTCGAGGGCGAGCCCCCGAACATATCGGTCACGACCACGACACCACTGCCGGTATCGACCCGATCGGCAGCGGCGCAGATCTCGGCCTCTTTGGCAGAGCGGTCGTCGTCTGGGCCAATGGAAATCGCCTCGATGGCGGCTTGCGGACCCACAACATGTTCCACGGCGGCCAGATACTCTCTGGCCAACCCACCATGGGCCACGATGACAATACCAATCACACTTACGTCCCTAGCGTCTTTGCAGCGCCCCGTCCGCGCCGCTCGAGCTCTCGATGGCGAATTGACACCTGCCACCCGGCCTCTGCAAGCCTCTTTGTCAGTTTTTCCGCAACGGCAACCGACCGGTGTTGCCCCCCGGTGCATCCAAGACCGATGGAGAGGTAGGTTTTGCCCTCGGCGGCATAGGCCGGCAAGAGCGACAGGAGCAGCTCGGTCACGCAATCAAAGAACGCCGCGAATGCAGGATCCTTGGCAACGAAGGCCGCGACCTGGGCATCCCGCCCATCCAGCGGTCTGAGGCACGCCTCCCAATGCGGGTTGGCCAGAAAGCGCACGTCCAGCGCTATGTCGAGGTCTTGGGGCAAGCCACGTTTGTACGAGAACGACTGCACGGTAATGGCCAGCGCCTCGCCGGTTTTTTCGCCGAACCATTGGGTCAGGGCCGCCCGCAGGTCGTGTGGGGTCATCTCGGATGTGTCGATCAGGATATCGGCCCGTTCGCGCACCGGCGCCAAGAGCGGCAGCTCGCGTTCCACGGCCTCGGCCGGGGCATCGTCCTGGGCAAAGGGATGCCGGCGGCGTGTCTCTGAAAACCGCCGCAGCAGGACTTCCGCCCGGCAATCGAGGTACAGCAACCGACCGGTATAGGCCGCCTGCCCCGCCAGATCATCCGCCGCCTCGAGCAACGCAGGAACCGAGAAATCCCTGTTGCGGGTGTCGATGCCAAGCGCCAGCGGGCGTTCCAGCGGGCGGCCGTCCAGAAGCCGCGGCAACAGCGTCAGAGGCAAGTTGTCGATGGCCTCAAAGCCGAGATCTTCCAGCGCGTTGATTGCAGTCGATCGGCCCGCACCGGAGGGCCCTGTGACCAGAGTGATCTGTTGCCGGGGTTCCGTGGCTGCGCCTTGCGTCATACTGGGCTCCGTCCACCGTCTAGATATAGCAACAGCGCCGGGGCGAAATGGGCCGTCGCAACCTTGTGAAAACAGGGGATTTGACAGCCCAACAACTCATAGCTGCGCAAGGGCGGCAAGCGCTCGGTCTCGGTCTGCGACAAATCGACAATTCCGACAACGGGTGCTGCTGGCGCGGGCGCGGTCTGCAGCAGCCCAACGCCGCGCGCCTCGATACGCCCGCTCAACTCCGGCGGACAGTGGGCAAACAGAGGGCCGTCTGGCGTTGGGGTGACGAGGGTTTGG
>JBCCWG010000139.1:0-3321 GCA_039193985.1 Pseudomonadota bacterium | reverse complement strand
TCATCAGGTTCGCGGTGCCAGGCCCGGCAGAGGCGGTGCAGAACATGAAGCGGCGGCGGAGCCAGTACTTGGCATAAGCGGCGGCAGCGAAGCCCATGCCGGCCCCGGCACCGCGAACCTGATGACCGCCGCGGCGCTGGCACACGCGAACCGCCTGCCGATGCTCATGCTCTGCGGCGACACGTTCCTCACCCGTTTGCCCGACCCGGTGCTGCAACAGCTCGAGCATTTCGGCAATCCGGCCCTTGGCCTCAATGACGGGTTCAAACCCGTCTCACGGTTTTGGGACCGGATCACGCATCCGGCACAGGTCATCCAGTCGCTGCCCGCCGCGATCAACACCATGCTCGACCCTGCCGATTGCGGCCCCGCCTTCATCGCGCTGCCGCAGGACGTGCAGGGCTGGACCTATGACTACCCGGTCGAGCTTTTCGAGAAACGCACCCACCACATCCGGCGTCAGGCCCCCGACGCGCACGAAGTTGCCAGCGCCATCGCCATGATCGAAGCCGCCGAACGCCCGATCCTCATCGCAGGCGGCGGCGTGCAGTATTCCGGCGCGGTCGCAGACCTCACTGCCTTCGCCGAGAAACACCAGATCCCCGTGGTCGAGACCATCGCAGGCCGCGCCAACCTCCTCGACACGCATCCCCTGAACATTGGCCCCATCGGTGTCACCGGCTCCGACAGCGCCAACGCTGTGGCCGAGGCCGCCGACCTGGTCATCGCCGTCGGCACCCGCCTCCAGGATTTCACCACCGGTTCCTGGACCGCCTTCGCCAAGGACGCCAAGTTCATCGGCCTCAATGTCGGCCGCCACGATGCCACCAAACACCTCAGCCAACCGGTCGTCGGCGACGCGAAGCTCGCCTTGCAAGCTCTTAAAACGGAATACAAAACCCCCGTAACCTGGACAACCTACGCGCAAGACGAACGCAAGAAGTGGAACGCTTATGTGGCCGACAACGTGACCCAGGGCAACCGCCCCAACTCCTACGCCCAGGCCGTCGGGACCGTAAACGCCCTTTGCGACAAGCGCGACCGCGTTGTCGCTGCCGCAGGCGGCCTGCCCGCCGAGGTTACCGCCAACTGGCGCACCCTCGATATCGGAACGGTCGATGTCGAATTCGGCTTCTCCTGCATGGGCTACGAGATCGCCGGCGGCTGGGGCGCGCGCATAGCACAAAGCGAACAAGAACCTGACGCTGACACCATCGTTTTCTGCGGTGACGGCAGCTATCTCTTGATGAATTCTGACCTTTACAGCTCGGTCCTGACTCAAAAGAAACTGATCGTCCTCGTCCTCGACAATGGCGGCTTCGCGGTCATCAACAAGCTGCAGAACAACACCGGCAATGAAAGCTTCAACAACCTCTTCACCGACGCGCCCACCATCCCGCAGGCCTTCGCCGTCGACTTCGAAGCCCACGCCGCCGCCATGGGCTGCAACGCGGAAACCGTCTCCAACGCCGCCGAACTGGGCGAGGTCTTCCAGCGCGCCAAGGCCGCGGACAAAACCAGCGTGATCGTCATGAAGGTCGACGCCTACGAGGGCTGGACTACAGAGGGCCACACCTGGTGGGAAGTCGGCACCCCCCACGCAACCCAGAACCCCAAGGTCGAAGCGGCCCACAAAGACTGGGAAGCCAGCCGCGATAAACAACGCCGGGGGGTCTGACCGACATGCGCCCATCATTGGCCCGAAAATACCTCGGGGGGCGAGCGGCAGCGAGCGGGGCGGAGCCCCAGAAGGCGCACCCATGACCCACCTCCTCGACGGCATCAGACAGAACAACTTCCTCATCGTCGGCCGCGCCGGCATCGACTTCTTCACCGACGCTGGCGTCACTCTGGAAGACAGCACCCGCATGACCGTCGATCTCGGCGGGTCGTCGGCCAACATCGGCGCAGGCATCTGCAAGCTCGGCGGCAAGTCTGCCCTCGTTACCCGCGTCAGCGATGACAGCATCGGCAGCTACTGCACCCGACGCCTGCACCATTACGGCGTCGACACGAGATACGTGAAAGCGGTCGGCGGCGAGTTCCGCAACTCGCTGGCCGTCTACGAAAGCGTGGTCGAAAACCACCGCAACGTTATTTATCGCAACGGTGCGGCCGATTTCGAGATGACGGACGCAGATGTCGAAGCGGTCGACTACAGCACCTATGGCGCCCTCATCACCGCCGGCACGGTCTTCGCAGCGGAACCGTCGCGCAGCGCCACGTTCCGCAGCTTTGAGCTGGCAAAGCAGGCGGGCCTGCCGATCATTTTCGACGTCGATTACCGCCCCTATTCCTGGCCGTCACCGGAGGTCGCAAGCGACGTGCTGAGCCGCGCCGCCGGGCATTGTGACATGATTGTCGGCAATGACGAAGAGTTCGGCTTCATGGCCGGAAGCTACGCCAAAGGCCTCGAAAAGGCACGCCAACTCTCTGAAACCACATCGGAGATTGTCATCTACAAGATGGGCCAGGACGGTGCGATCACCTTCACGCAAGGCACCGAAGTCAAAACCGGCATCTACCCCGTCGACGCTCTCAAACCCACCGGCGCAGGCGACAGCTTCATGGCCGGCCTCGTCACCTCACTCGCCGCAGGCCATGATCTCGAAACCGCCATCCTCCGCGGCTCGGCCTGCGCCTCGATCACCGTGTCGAAACCCGGCTGCGCGCCCGCCATGGCGACGACCGAAACGCTCGACCAGTTCCTCGCCGACCACCCCGGCCCGACCACAGGATAAGCCCCATGCACATCGCGCCTTACGACAACCAGAACAGACCCATCGTCGATGTGGATGACGCCACCGTCCCGCTGAACTACTTCAACATCGTCAAGCTCGATGCGGGTCAGGCGTTCGAGTATCAGGTGCCCGGCTACGAGACCTGCATCGTCCCAGCCACCGGCACGGTCGATGTGGACGTGGAAGGGTTCAAAGCCGAAAGCCTCGGCGGGCGCGGCACGGATGTGTGGGATGGCGAACCCGAAGGCGTCTACGTCCCCTCTGGTGCCAAGGCCACGATGGTCGCCAAAGACACCACCGAAATCTTCGTCGCCGGGGCCAAATACGACAAAACGCTGGCCCCCTTCGCTGTCCGCGCCGAAGACCTCGACCTTGTGCAATACGGCAGCGACGACACGAAAACCCACCGCAAAATCAAACACATCCTCGGCCAAAAACAGCATGACAAGGTCGGCCGCCTCCTCGTCTCGGAACTCTTCACCGTCGGCGCAGGCGGATGGTCCGGATTTCCCAGCCACAAACACGACACCGACCGTCTCCCCATGGAAACGCGCCATGATGAGACCTACAACTTCCGCTT
>JBCCWG010000138.1:0-4092 GCA_039193985.1 Pseudomonadota bacterium | reverse complement strand
TCCAGCGACTGGCTGGCATCCGCCTGCAACTCGCGCAGGATTTTCCGGTCAAGATCGTCGAGCCGCACCACCATTCCAAACCTCTCAGCATTCCGTGGACATCATTCCGATTGGCCGAAAAGTTAGAACATTTGTTCTTATTCGCAAGCGCAGACTGCAACCTGAGAGAATTTTGTTCTATATTCTTCTCAGAAACGCAGGGATGTCTGATGAAGCATTTTCCCATCTTCCTGGCCGTCGAAGGCCGCCGCATCGTCGTGTCGGGTGGCGGCGAGGCTGCCCTGGCCAAGCTGCGCCTTCTGATGAAGACCGAGGCCCGCCTGACGGTGATCGCAGAGAGCATTGCGCCGGAGATCGAAGGTTGGGCGCGCGAGGGACGTCTAACGATCCTTCGTCGCGCGCAACAACCCGGAGACGCGCTTTGCGCCGCGCTGTTCTATGCTGCAAATGACGATGAAACCGAAGACGCGCGTGTCACGCGACTTGCCCAAGCCGATGGCGCGCTGACCAACTGGGTCGACAATCTCGACCAATCGCAGTTCATCACTCCGGCCATTGTCGATCGCGACCCGGTCACAGTCGCCATCGGGACTGAAGGGGCGGCGCCGGTTCTGGCGCGTGCGATCAAGGCCGATCTGGAGGCCCGCCTGCCCCGGTCACTCGGCGCTCTGGCGCACATTGGAAAGGGCTTCCGCAAAGCGGTTGAGGCGCTGCCTTTCGGTGCGAAACGGCGTGCTTTTTGGACCGAGTACTATTTCGACAAGGGCCCGAAGAGTTTTGACGACGCGGGCGAAGCCGGTCTGCCGGAAGCGCTTGCCGATCTGCTGGAAACCCACCTTCACGGGGAGGAGGCCCCGGGCCATGTGACCTTTGTCGGCGCCGGCCCGGGCGACCCCGAGTTGCTGACCGTCAAGGCGCGCAACGCGCTGCACGAAGCCGATGTCGTGATCCACGACCGGTTGGTGCCGCAGGCGATCCTCGAACTGGCCCGGCGCGAAGCCACGATCCTCGACATGGGAAAGATCGGCTTTGGCCCCTCGACACCGCAGGCCGAGATCGATGCCGCCATCGTCGCCCACGCCGCGAGTGGCGCGCATGTCGTACGGCTCAAATCCGGTGACGCCACCGTGTTCGGGCGTCTGGACGAAGAAATCGAGGCCTGTGTCGACGCGAACGTCGCCTACACCATCATCCCCGGTATCACATCGGCTTCCGCCGCCGTCGCCGCCATCGGGCAAAGCCTGACACGGCGCGGACGCAATGCCTCGGTGCGGCTGCTAACTGGGCACGACGTCAAGGGCTATGCCGACCACGACTGGCGGGCGCTGGCCGCCCCCGGTCAGGTTGCCGCGATCTATATGGGCAAGCGCGCCGCGCGGTTTCTGCAGGGCCGTTTGCTGATGCACGGCTGCTCGCCCGAGACCCCGGTCACACTGGTCGAGAACGCTTCGCGGCCCGAACAGCGCATCATCGAGACGAGCTTGGGCGCTCTGCCCCGCGACCTCGACATAGCCGAGATGGAGGGACCCTGCCTGATCCTGCTGGGCCTCGCGCCCCGCAAGGCGGCCCAAACGCTGGAAACCCTGACGGAGGAGATTGCCCTGTGACCCGCCGCCCTTTCACCCCGAAAGTCATCGCCGCCAATGACCTGCTCGAAGGCGATGCCGTTTGGCTCACCGAGGATGACAGCTGGACCCGCGATATGGCGCAAGCCGAGTTGATCGAGGACGAAGCGGTGGCCGATGACCGCCTGCTCTTCGCGCTCGGCCAGGTCGACATTGTGGTCGGCGCTTACCTGGTCGATGCGAAAACCTCTGCAGACGGTCCTGAACCCGTTCACTTCCGCGAGGCGTTCCGCACCCGCGGCCCGTCCAACTACGCCCACGGCAAACAGGAAAACGACACGCTGTCCCGGGCTTGACCCGGAACCTCACCGCCCGAGGCCCCGGATCAAGTCCGGGGCAGCGCAGGAGAAGACACCATGTACCACTACACCGATTTCGACGAAGCCTTTGTCCGCGAGCGTGTCGCCCAGTTCCGGGCCCAGGTCGAGCGCCGCATCGATGGGTCGCTGACCGAGGATGAGTTCAAGCCCTTGCGCCTGATGAACGGTCTCTACCTGCAACTGCACGCCTATATGCTGCGGGTCGCCATTCCATACGGCACGCTGTCGAGCCGCCAGATGCGCCAACTCGCCATGATCGCCGACCGCTGGGACAAAGGGTACGGCCATTTCACCACGCGGCAGAACATCCAGTACAACTGGCCCAGGCTTAAGGACGTACCGGACATCCTAGAGGCTTTGGCGGATGTCGAGATGCACGCCACCCAGACCAGCGGCAACACCATCCGCAACGTCACCGCCGACCATTTCGCAGGTGCTGCGGCGGATGAGATTGCCGACCCGCGCCCCATCGCAGAACTGATCCGGCAATGGTCGACCGACCACCCCGAGTTTCAGTTCCTGCCCCGCAAGTTCAAGATCGCCGTCACCGGTTCGCCCAATGACCGCGCCGTGACCAAAGCGCATGACATTGGCCTACGCATGGTCCGCAACGATGCAGGTGAGCCGGGTTTTGAGGTGATCGTCGGTGGCGGCCTGGGCCGCACGCCACTTATTGGCAAGGTGATCCGCGCGTTTGTGGACCAGGCCGATTTGCTGCCGTATCTCGAGGCTATCGTCAGCGTCTATAACTTGCTCGGTCGGCGGGACAATAAGTACAAGGCGCGGATCAAGATCACCGTGCAGGAGAACGGGATCGACGCGATCCGTGAGCAGGTGGAAGCTGAGTTCGAACGTTTAAGAGGCGAATGGGGCGGGTTCGACCAGCAGTTGCTTGCCCGGATCGAACAATCCTTTGCCCCGCCTGCGTTCAAGACCGCAGGGTTGGAAAACTACAACGCAGCGCGCGCCGCGAACCCTGCCTTCCGGGCATGGACAGACACCAACCTGTCGGAACACCGGGACGCGCGGCATGCCATCGTCACCGTTTCGATCAAGAAGCACGGCGCAACCCCCGGTGATGCCACCTCCGACCAGATGCGGGCGCTGGCAGATCTGGCCGAACGGTTGGGCTATGATGAACTGCGCATCAGCCACGAGCAGAACGTCATCCTGCCCCATGTCCACAAATCCGATCTGCCGGAGGTTTACGCCACGTTGCGCGCGCATGACCTCGCCACCGCGAATGTCGGGTTGATCAGCGATATCATCGCATGCCCAGGCATGGACTACTGCGCGTTAGCCACAGCGCGGTCGATCCCCATCGCGCAGGAGATCGCGACGCGGTTTGACGAGTTGAAGCTGGAGCACGAGATCGGACCGCTGAAGATCAAGATCAGCGGCTGCATCAACGCCTGCGGTCACCACCATGTGGGCCATATCGGCATCCTCGGCCTCGACCGTGCAGGGGTGGAGAACTATCAGATCACGCTGGGCGGTGACGGCACGGAGACGGCCGCCATCGGCGAACGCGCGGGCCCCGGATTCTCGGCCGATGAGATCATCCCGGCCATCGAACGGCTGATCGACGCTTACCTCGCCCATCGCGAGAGCCCGGAAGAAACCTTCCTCGACGCTTATCGCCGCCTCGGCCTCGCACCGTTCAAGGCGGCGCTCTATCCCGAAAAGGAAGAGGCTCATGCCGCTTGAGGCACCGCTCTCTCCGCTAAGCGATCGCGTCGCCGATCTGAATGCGCGTTATGCGCATCACTCGGCCATGCATGTGCTGGAGGACGCGCTTTACGATCACGAAGTCGGGCGCACTGCGCTGGTCTCCTCCTTCGGGGCGGATTCGGTGGTGCTTTTGCACATGACCTCGGTCATCGATCGCAGCACGCCGGTACTGTTCCTCGATACCGAGATGCTGTTCCCCGAGACGCTGGAGTACCAGCGCGAAGTGGCTATGCGCCTCGGCCTCGCCGTCACGGTCATTCGCCCGGACCGGAATACCGTCTTTCTGAAAGACCCCAACAACCGGATGCACACGAACAGTCCCGACGGTTGCTGTGCGATCCGCAAGGATGTGCCGCTCCAAAAGGCGTTAGAGCCTTTCGACGCATGGATCACCGGGCGCAAACGCTTTCAGGGCG
>JBCCWG010000137.1:0-4141 GCA_039193985.1 Pseudomonadota bacterium | reverse complement strand
CTTGCGCCGGTGGGGCTTCTTGGCATGCAAAACGCAGATGGCGAGATCAAGGCCGCCAAGGCTGCCGAGGCGTTCGGTGTGCCCTTCACGCTCTCGACGATGTCAATCTGCTCGATCGAGGATGTGGCCGAGAACACCAGCAAACCGTTCTGGTTTCAGGTCTACACACTCAAGGACAACGACTTCATGTCGCGCCTGATGCAGCGGGCCAAGGATGCCGAATGCTCGGCCCTCGTCATCACCGTCGACCTCCAGCTTTTGGGCCAGCGGCACAAGGACCTGAAGAACGGGCTCTCCGCGCCGCCCAAGCTGACCGTCAAGTCGGTCGCCAACATGATGACGAAAGTGCCCTGGGGGCTTGAGATGCTGCAGACCCAGCGGCGGTTCTTCGGCAATATCGTGGGCCATGCGGAAGGCGTTACCGATCCCGCCTCGCTCTCGTCCTGGACGGCGGAGGCGTTTGACCAGTCGCTCGACTGGGACCGGATCAAGGAACTGATGGACATGTGGGGCGGGAAGGTGATCCTGAAGGGCATCCTCGATGTGGAAGACGCCGAAAAGGCGGTCGAGGTCGGTGCCGATGCCATCATTGTCTCGAACCATGGCGGACGGCAGCTTGACGGCGCGCTGTCGTCGATCCGTATGCTCGAACCCATCGTCGCCGCCGTCGGCAACAAAACCGAGGTCTGGATGGATAGCGGCATCCGCTCGGGCCAGGACATCCTCAAGGCCGTGGCCCTCGGCGCCAAAGGCGTGATGGTTGGCCGATCCTATGTCTATGGGCTGGGTGCCATGGGGCAGAAGGGCGTGGCCGAGGCGCTCAACGTCCTCCACAAGGAACTCGACAGTTCCATGGCGCTTTGCGGCCACCGTAACCTTGCGGATGTGGGGCGGGACATTCTTCTGATGCCGGATGGATTTGCTCAAAAATATGCTTGAAATTGGAAACAATCCCGCCCCATGGGGTTATTGTTGACAGATCGGCTTGAAACCGCCTGCGGCTTGCCGTGCTTCTGCCATTTTCTTGTCGTAATTCGTCAACACGCCTATGCTTGGCACATGATTCATCGGTGCGCTGCCCTCGCTTTGTCAGTTCTCTTTTTCGCCCTACCGCACCACGGTGCGTTCGCCGAATCTTTGCCTGCCGAAACAAGTGAGTTC
The DNA here is from genome assembly GCA_039193985.1 of Pseudomonadota bacterium. Classification (GTDB taxonomy): domain Bacteria; phylum Pseudomonadota; class Alphaproteobacteria; order Rhodobacterales; family Rhodobacteraceae; genus JAJDOD01. The sequence goes on along the minus strand of JBCCWG010000137.1, from coordinate 2,980 downwards.
ATGACCGAACAAAAGGCGCTGGTTCAGGCCACGGCCGCACTGTTCGACCGGATCGAAACCCGCTCCGCACCCAAGAACTCCGCCTCAGGCTTTGGCAGAATGCAGCGCAAGACGGGCGCGAAAGCCGGTACCGACAGCGATGGCACCGAAAGTCTGACCAGGATGGGTCCGGTCGCACATCTGACCGGGTATCGCATCACCTGGTACCCGATGGAACGCCTGCATGGCACGGTCGATTTCATGGGTACCTGGAACGGTAATCGAAACCTGGTCTGCGGCTATGTCACCTGGGATCTCACCAACCCCGACGCGCCCGAATTGGAAGCGCTGGACGCCAGCTTCATCGACCTGACCGAGGTTTCCGGCGCGAGCAACAGCAATCTGCATCGAGACCTGATCGCCGCAAACTGCGCCTACGGCGCGATCGAAGCAAACTATCGGGTGTTCGACCCGACCGGCTGACCCACCCGGGTTATTGTCTTTGACTCCAGAGCGCTTAGGTCATGACTATGGCGCGTGTGAAAGTCAGCAAGCAACGTCTCGACGCCGGAGGGGGACCCTTCGCGCTCGACACCCTGACGCTTGGTGTCTTTGGCAACAGCCAGACAGGGCACCGCATCGCCACTGGGCGGGACAAGGCCGATGTCCAACCCATTTCTGCGGGCGGCGGCTGGATCATGCCGGGCGGGGCCGAAGGGGTGTGCTATTTCGATGCCCCGCTCGATCTGGTGACCGTTTCCTTCGATACGACCATCCTGCGCGAGGCCGGTCTGACACCCGAACGTGACTTCAGACCGACCGTCGGAGCACTCGACACGCTGTTGACCACGCTCGCGGCTGCGGCCACGGACTGGTCGGCGGGCGGCACACTCTACCGCGAGACAATGGAACGTGCATTGACGGCCCATCTCGTACAGGTCATCGCGCCGCCAGCGCCCGAAAGCGCCGATATCGGCGACCGGCGTCTGCGCCGTGTGGTGGATCACATTCACGCGCATCTGGCGGATGACCTGTCACTGGCCGCAATGGCCCGCGAAGCCACGCTCAGCGAAGGGCAGTTCACCCGTGCCTTCCGGAAAGCCACCGGCGCATCACCTTTGCAATACGTGATCGCCGCGCGTCTCGACAGGGCCGCGCTCCGTCTAAAGACCACTCCTGATCCGGTGGCAGCGATTGCGCATGATGTGGGCTACGGCGATCTCAGCCGGTTCACCCAGCATTTCCGCCGCCGCTTCGGAACGACACCCGCCGTTTACCGCGCGGGCTGACGAAACGCGCGGAATCGCATAACCAACGCGCGAAATCGCGCCTCCGCCGCACCCGCCCTGCTGGCATCTTCCGTCCATCGAAACACGAACCCGATGGAGGACACGATGTTCAACAACACCCTCGCACTTGCCGCCCTCGCGGTCGCCCCGCTGGCCGCAAGCGCCGAGCCGATCACCGCAGACACGCTGGTCGACCGGGGCGAGATGATCCGGATCGCCGACAGCCTCGACGCCGCCGTCGACGCCAAGGATTGGAACCTCGCGCGCAGCTACTTCACCGACACGATCGACGTCGACTTCACCTCGCTTGTCGGCGGAGAGCCGGCGACGATCCCGGCCGATGCGCTGATCGCTGGCTGGTCCGGCAATCTGACCGAGGAAAAAACCTCGTTCCACCTGCGCGGCAATCACCGGATTACCTTCGAGGGCGCCGATGCCGCCACGATGAAAAGCCACGGCTATGCCTGGAACCGGATGGAGCGCGGTGCGCTTGCCGAAAACGGCGGCGAAGCGCTCTGGGAGGTCTGGGGCACCTATGTCCACGGCTTCGCGCGCACTGAAGATGGCTGGAAGATCGACGCAATGACCTTCACCGCCACTGCCGAGCGCGGCAACCCTTTCGTCCGCAACACGCCCGGCAGCTGAAACCTGCCCCCAACACGCTCAAACCAGAAAGGAACAAGACCCATGAAACTGCCAACGCTCACCACCGCCGCAACCCTTCTCGCCACGACCGCTCTGGCCGATGTCGAGACCCGCACCATTACCTTCGAGAACGAAGGCGCGACCCTGTCCGGCACGCTCTACCTGCCCGAAGGGCATGACGGCGCACCGCTGCCTGTCGTGGTCGTCACAGGTGCCTGGACATCGGTCGAGGAACAGATGCCCCGCACCTATGCCCACAAGATGGTCGAGCGTGGCTTTGCCGCCTTCACCTTCGACTTCCGCGGCTGGGGCAAATCGGGGGACCTTGAAAACCAGGTCCGCTTCAAGGAAGACCCGGCGGCCAAAACCAGCGATATCCGCGCCGCCTTCGATCTTGTCGCCACACTGCCCGAGGTTGATGCCGGCGCGATCCACGGCCTCGGCATCTGCGCCAGCGCGGGCTACATGGTCGACGCGGTCGCAGGCAACGATCTGGTCCGGCGCATCGGCCTTGTCGCACCCTGGCTGCAGAATGCCGAGCTTGTCGAGGCGGTCTATGGCGGCGCCGAGGGTGCGTCCGGCTTGATCGAGATGGGCCGCGCGGCAGAGGCCGACGGTGGCCAGATCATCCCCGCGGCCGGTCCCGAAGGCGCGGACGGCGTGCTCATGCCGATCGGCGGCTATTACTATGAGGCCGACCGAGGCGCGATCCCGGAATACGACAACCAGTGGAACAACGCCTCCTGGGAAGGCTGGCTGACCTATCACCCGGCAGACAATGCCGACCGCCTCGACAAGCCACTGGCGATCGTCCACTCCGAGGCCGCCGCGATCCCGCAAGGGGTGCAAAGCTTCCTCGACGGGTTTGCCGGCGAGGCCACGCTGCAATGGCTCGAAGACGTGACTCAGTTCGATTTCTATGACAATCCCGAAGATGTCGAACGCGCCGCAGATACCGTTGCGGCACATTTCCAAGGGTAACGAGCCTTCCAAAATCCGCTTTTGCAACGACCGCTGCCGGGCCGTCTCGGCGGCGGTTTTGTATCTGCTTTCTTCTTGGCAGAAAT
>JBCCWG010000136.1:0-4190 GCA_039193985.1 Pseudomonadota bacterium | reverse complement strand
GCTGGCGGCCGAGCTTCTGGCGTAGTCGGCGTGGCCCATGCGATCGGTCCCGAAATCGCTGTCGATCTGACGCAACTGGCGGTAGCACGACATCGCCTCGTCCATATCGCCCAGCCGCACGTGGCTGACGAACATGTGGCGCAGGACGGCCATAAATTCCGGACGCTTGGCAAGCACGCGGCGGCCCAGCGACACCGCGTCGGCATGTCGACCCTGCAACGTGGCGGCGATCATGGCCGAAGCATCGTAGTAAAACTTGTAGGGGCTGTAGCGGCCCAGGTTTCGGGCGACATCTGCCGTGCGCGCGCCGCGATCGATATCGCCCGAATAGATCGCATTCATTGCGGTTGCGTCCCATGCAAACGCGAGGTTGGGCAGGATGCGGCGGCTGTCGGAGAGATACTGGCCGCTCAGTTCCAGATCGTTTTTGACAAACCCTTCGAAGTGTCCCGCGATGGCGAGGACCACCGCGTTGCCAGGGTCGCTCTCAAGTGCTTGCGCAACGTGAATTTCCGCGTCGGCCAAGGCCGCGCCCTGATCTTCGCGCAGCTCGTTTCTGCGCAACATCGCTGCGAAGGCCAGCCAAGCCTCGGCATTGGCCGAATACTGATCTTCCACGAAATTCGAAAGCAGGTTCGCGGAATCTTGGATGCCCTCGCGCGACATCCCAAAAAGCTGATGCACCGCGGTGTAGAGCGTCGGTTTGGTTGTGAGACCGGGTTGGCGCAGGATCAGGCTTTCCACGGTATCGACGGCGCCCATGACGAATTCGAGCATTGTCTCTGACCCGATGGACAGCGCGGCATCGCGGTCTGTGCCGATCGACGACGTCCAGATAACGCGCCCCGTTGCTGGGACCCGCGCAAGGACGGTCGACTGAAGCTCATGCGCGAGCAGGGACACCCGCACTTCGACGAGGACCGGCGGTCGAACGACGGTGTCGATCTCGCGCCCGGCGAGTTGGTTCGTCTCCACATCCCGCAGATCATAGGTCTCGAGAAAGCCGTTCTGGCGGAAGGTGGTGACCATTGCGTTGGTGATGCGCTCGGCGACGACCCCGGCGATCGCGTCATCCGACACCACAACCGGATTGCCGATCAGGACACAGGGCGGGGCATCGAATGTGACCGGTGCGACGGGCACGCCTCCGCCGGTGTCGACCATTGCGCCGCGGTCGTCTTCGACGCGGGCCTCAAACGCCTGGCGCTCGTCGCGCAGCCAGTCCTCGCCGCCTTCGTCCAGCCGCGGCGCATCCTCGAAAAATCCGATCCGGGCATTGCTGCCGGGGTCAATCTTGACGACGACATCGCTCAGCCAGACATGTTCATAGTCGGCTTGCAACAAGTCGCTCCACGGCCCCAGCTGCTTGCGCAGGGCATAGAGTGACTGGCGCAGGGAATTGCTGGCCTGATCGTCGAAGGAACGGCCCCAGAGCCGTGATTTCAGCCATTCGCGCGACCGCCGCCGGTCAGGCGCGGTGGCCAGCATCGCCAGCAGAACACGGCCCTTTTTCTCGGGAATCCGCAGATCCCGGCCTTCGGGGTCGGTCAGGCGGAAGTTGCCGACCAGGGATAAGGTCAGCTGCTCCTGCGTCTCGCCGGTGGTTTTGCCCATGGGCCCTTCCCCGCCAAATCCATCGCTCCCACCGGTCCTTACAAGGCACTGCAGGTCGAGAGTATGCGCATTGCGCTTGCGAAGGGAACCGCTAAAGCCCCACGGGGGCCGGTATGGTTTATCAAGCAACGTCATGGCGGACCGCCTGGTATTGACACGTCGCTGGCATCGAAACCGCCGGGCAAAAGCTCGGCCTCCCACGGGATGTAGGTGGCCGAAAAATGCACTGCGGCACCGGGCTCATTTTCGCCCAGCAGCAAACATCGATTTGAAACGGCACGGGTCCGTTGCCCGGGTTTGAACCGGGCGGACCCGCGCAGTCTCAGCGCATGTGACGACTGCTCCAGCAAAAAATAGCCGTCACCACCGATAAAGTTACCCTTCACGTTCATCCCTTCGGGCGGATTGCGTTCAACGATGAACACCTCTCCGCCATCTGGGCCCTGCGAGATGAGAGTAGCGCAAACCACCAAGTCGGGACTAAGCCTTGGTGGAGCCTCTTCTTCCAGGCCCGTGCACGCTCCGGCATTGGAGATACTTAGGAATTCCTTTCCCCCACCTGACCGTGACACGATCAAGAACTCGTTACGCTCACTGATAATCGTCTGGGGATACCAGTAACTAGCCGTTGCCCGCCGGTTCAGCATGGCAATGAAGAATGACACCTTTTGAACGTCTCCTTTCCCACCTCGCAGGGTGGCTTTACGTTAGGACAACCTTGTCAGGGCGGTGTCAGTCCCGGCGTTAGAGAAGCGTTAATGAGTAAGAAAATGTCCGTTAAGAGTTTAACGGGTCCTAGATGCTGCGCGCGGCATGGCTAGAGCCTGCGCAGAATGTCGAGCAAGGTGTCACGCTCATTTTTTCCCAATGGCGCAATGATTTCGTCCACCACTTCGGTAAGGGTGCACTTTGCGCGCATCAGAAATGCCTCGCCCGCCTGCGTCAATTTGAGCAGGCTCACGCGCCCATCGGTTTCATGCGGACGCCGTTCCAGAACACCCTTGCCTTCGAGATCACGAATCAAGCGGGTGAGCTGGGAATTGTCGCGCCCCATCGCATCGGCAAGCGCCTGAATTGAGCAGGGTTGCATCTTTTCGAGCTGCATCAGCATCAGGCCACCCATCGGCCCGATGCGACCGACATCGGTTCGGGGCATCCGCCTGTGCATCTGCGCATCAATCTTGCGCATGACGCGGTCGAGTTCGTGGGCCATGTGGACGGTATCGGTCATGCGATCCTGACGTGAGCGGACAGTTTTGCCCTGCGGGGCGTGCCTTGAGGCATGGTAGTTTGACGGTGTCGCGGCAACAAGTGATTGGGTATCCCCGCGTTGCCCTTTGAAAACAAAGGCAGAGGCGGTTTGGCGGCTCTCGCCGTTGGCAGCGACGACGGCGCAATCACAAACTGTCCGATTTTACTATCGGGAGGTGCGGTTGCCTAGAGGGCACCAAGGGTGATATCGGCAACGACAGGGTGATGATCTGCGGGCCAAATCGAGCCTACGCGGCGTTGGAGCACGTAGGGGCCCGCCACCGGACCGACCTCAGCCGATACGCCGATATGATCGATCGCACCAAAAAGGTGGAGGCCACGGTCCAAATGAAAGCTTGCGTGCCGGGCCGGCGCGAACGCCAATCCGGCTGCTTCCAGGCGGCGTAGGACCCAGGCGCCGGAGAGTGCGTTAAGATCGCCACCCAGGATCACGCGTTCCCCGGTCGAGATCCATTCTGACACGCGTGTGGCGGTCAGCGCGGCTGACTGGCGACGGTTGCCACGGCTTGCCGCATCGAAGTGGACGTTGACGACGCGGAAGGATTGCCCCGTATCGCGGTCCTCAAACCGCACCCAGGAGGCAAAGGATGGCGGCGCGCCATCAAAACCGCGCGCGTACACGACGTCCGGTGTGTCCGAGAAAAAGAACCACCCCTGGTCGAGAAGAGTGAGACGCGCGTGCCGGTAAAGAATTGGCTGGGTCGATGGAAAGCTGCGCCATGGCCCAATTGCGGCGGCGGCGTAGGCAGGGTTGCGTTCCAGCAGCCAGCTGCGCGTCAGGTTGACGGTGTCGTCATTGCCGCCGCCAAAGCTTTCCATCTCCTGGAAGGCCACAATGTCGGCATCGAGCGCCTTAAACACCTGATCGAGGGGGGCTTTGCGGGCGTCCCAGCCTGACAGGCCCCACCGACCTTCGGCCCGGCGCGTCAGGATGTAGTGGACGTTCCACGTGGCAAACCGGAGCGCGCCCTCTTGCCGGTCGGGCAGTTCGGCAGAGGTGGACAGGCGGAAGTGCTGGACAAGCAAGAGACTGGCAATTGCGGCGGTGAGACCGGCCGCCACAAGGAACACACGCTTCACGATGGCGTCCTAAGGGGCAGGGTGAGCACGGCACGCAGGCCTGCGCTTTGCCGGTTTTCCAGGTGAACCGCGCCGCCATGGGCCAGCGCGATGTTGCGCGCGATTGAGAGCCCTAAGCCGGCGCCCCCGGTTTCGGTGCTGCGGCTGTCCTCTCCACGCGCGAAAGGCTCAAAAACGGTGGCGAGTTGATCCTCGCGCAGGCCCGGCCCGTTATCTTCCACGAT
>JBCCWG010000135.1:0-4360 GCA_039193985.1 Pseudomonadota bacterium | reverse complement strand
GCCAAGAGCGCGATCCAGTTCTTGCGCACCCAGGTTTCGGCGATGATCCAGATCGTCAGCGTGATGGCCGCAATCGTCAGGTCCCAGGTCAGCCCGGTGGTCGAGGCGTTCACATACCAGGCGTCGATCAGGCCCGAGAGGCCGGTACCCTCTTGCCGCATGTAGGTGACGAACCAGTACATCGGATGCACGGCGCCCCAAACGGCAAGCGCCAGGTAGAGGCCGCGCAGCGGTGTCATCAGAACGCGCCGCCCACGCCGATGCTGGCGCTGGCCGACAGCCCGGTTGCGCCGCGTTGGCGTTCCGGCGCACCATCCGCGCCGCAGGCCACAAGCGCGACGAGCGCCAAAAGGGCGGTTGCCTGTCTCACGGTGTCACCGATACGCCGACGCCACCGACGCGGCCAGACACTGACGGATTAACGCTGACGCCGTTGGGCGTGATGCCGACGTTGGCGCCAAGGTTCGGCCCGCTTTCGCAGGCTGCGAGGATCAGCAGCGATACCAGTGCAACAATTCTCATCCCAAAGCCTCTTTCCAACGTGCGATCTGTGTCCGCACCTGATCGGGCGCGGTGCCGCCATATGAGGTGCGACTGGCGACCGAGTTGTCCACCCCAAGCACGGTGAAGACCGCGTCTGTGATGCCTTTGTGAACCGATTGCATGTCATCGAGCGTCAAGTCCGGCAGGTCACAGCCCTTGGACTCGGCCAGCGCGACCAGAGCGCCGGTGACGTGGTGCGCGTCACGAAACGGCATGTCCAGCGTGCGCACCAGCCAGTCGGCCAGATCGGTCGCGGTCGAAAACCCCGATGAGGCAGCGGCCCGCAGCGCATCGCGATTTGCGGTCAGATCGCGCACCATCCCTTCCATTGCGGCCAGCGCGAGGAGGTAGTTGTCGGCTGCGTCGAAGACCTGTTCCTTGTCCTCTTGCATGTCCTTGGAATAGGTCAGCGGCAGGCCCTTCATCACCGTAAACAGCGCAACAGTCGCCCCGAGGATCCGCCCGATCTTGGCGCGGATCAGCTCTGCGGCGTCCGGGTTCTTCTTTTGCGGCATGATCGAGGAACCGGTCGAAAACCGGTCTCTCATCGTGACAAAACGGAACTGGGCAGAGGACCAGATCACCAGCTCTTCAGCCAGCCGCGACAGGTGCATTGCGCTGATCGCGGCGGCTGACAGGAACTCGAGCGCGAAGTCCCGGTCCGCGACCGCATCAAGCGAATTCGCCATCGGACGGTCGAAGCCAAGCGCCTGGGCCGTCGCGTCCCGATCGATCGGGAAGGAGGTGCCCGCAAGCGCAGCGGCGCCCAGCGGGCTTTCATTCATGCGCGTCCGGGCATCGGCAAAGCGGGACCGGTCGCGGCCCAACATCTCGACATAGGCCATCATGTGATGTCCCCAGGTCACCGGTTGCGCGGTTTGCAGATGGGTGAAGCCGGGCATCACCCAATCGGCCCCTGCCTCGGCCTGGGTGAGCAGCGCCTGCATAAGCGCGGTCAGCCCCTCTTGCGCGGCATCGGCCTGGTCGCGCACCCATAGCCGGAAATCCGTGGCAATCTGGTCGTTGCGCGACCGGGCCGTGTGCAGGCGCCCCGCCGGTTCGCCAATGATCTCTTTCAGGCGCGCCTCGACATTCATGTGGATGTCTTCAAGCGCGGTGGAAAACGCAAATTCGCCGGTTTCAATCTCTGACAACACCGTGAGCAGACCTTCCCGGATGGCGTCCGCATCTTTAGTGGTGAGGATGCCTTGCGCGGCCAGCATCGCCGCATGGGCACGGGACCCTGCGATGTCCTGGGCGGCGAGCCGCTGGTCAAACCCGATCGAGGCGTTGATCGCCTCCATGATCGCGTCGGGCCCGGCGGCAAAGCGCCCGCCCCACATCGCGTTTGCGGTCTTGTCAGTCATGTCTCTGATCCCGGAGGGGAAATGCAGCTTTTTCGGTCCGCCGTCCTCTACACGGCCCTTGTGCTTGGTGCAAATGCGGCGCTGGCAGACCCCGCCATCGAGGCGATGCGCGAAGGCGATATGAAGAAGCTGATGTTCAGTTCCGAGCCACAAACCGTCAGCGGCGCCACCTTTGCCGAGGCGGATGGCACGCAACGAACACTGGCCGATTGGCAGGGAAAGTACGTGCTCTTGAACTTTTGGGCGACCTGGTGCGCGCCCTGCCGCAAGGAAATGCCCGCGCTTGACGCACTGAACCAGGAGTTCGGGGGCGAGCGTTTTGAGGTCGTGACCCTTGCGACCGGGCGAAACTCGCTTCAGGGGATCCGGCGGTTTTTTGAGGAAGAAGAGATCACGTCGCTGCCGATCCTGCTGGACCCAAAGCAGGGTGTTGCGCGTGAGATGGCGGTGCTGGGTTTGCCGATCACGGTGATCCTTGACCCAGAGGGGCGCGAAATCGCGCGGATGCGCGGCGACGCGGATTGGTACAGCGACAATGCCCGCGCGATCATCGCCGCGTTAATTGCGCCGACCGACAGCTGATCGACGCCCCCGACGGCTGTCAGAACAAAATTAGAACATTCACGCTTTCTTAGGCCGCACCTGCGACGGTCTGCCCCACCAAGTGTGGAGCGCAGATGATCAACAACCTTGCCGAACGCGAAACTGCCAGCCCGCTTGACGCGGCAGTGTCGCAACGCGATGGCGAAACGCTGAAAATGGTCAGCACGGCAGTCCGGAAGGGACAGGTCCGGCTGGCCTATCAACCTGTCATGCTGGCCCGTGCCCCCGAGCAACTGGCATTTTTTGAAGGGTTGATCCGCGTGCTGGACCACACCGGGCGCACCATCCCCGCGCGCGATTTCATCGATGCCGTCGAAACCCATGAGATTGGCCGGCAGTTGGACTGTCTTGCGCTTCAAAAAGGCTTCGACGCGCTGGCAGACCAACCCGACCTGCGTTTGTCGGTCAACATGTCGGCACGCTCCATCGGTTACCGCCCGTGGAGGCAGATCTTTGACCAGGGGATGTCACGCGTGCCCTCGGCCGCCGGGCGGCTGATCCTTGAGATTACCGAAGCCTCGGCCATGGTGGTGCCCGATCTGGTGCAGGTCTTTATGGTCGAGCTGGCCGCCAAGGGGATCAGCTTTGCGCTGGACGATTTCGGTGCGGGTGTCACGTCCTTTCGCTATCTCAAGACGTTTGAGTTCGACATCCTCAAGATCGATGGCCAGTTCACGCGCGAGATTCACAGTGACCCCGACAATCAGGTCCTGGTGCAGGCGCTTGTCGCGATCGCCGACCATTTCGACATGGATACCGTGGCCGAGGCGGTCGAGACGGCGCGCGATGCCGCGTTCCTGACCGCCATCGGGGTCGACTGCCTGCAGGGGTACCATTTGGGGGCACCGAAACTGACGCCTGACTGGTCCATAACCTCTGCGTCGTGAGCAAAGCGGCTTTGTGTCTGGCGCTGGCTGAGACACCCTGTCAGTTGCCCTGTTAGGCCCCTATCCCTACCACTTAGGCCGGAGCCGGTGGGGATCTCGGTTGTCCCGTCACGCCTCACCCTAACGGAGACCCGGTCTCGGGAGAGGAGAATTTCCATGACAAATGTCGTAATTGCATCGGCGGCCCGTACGCCGGTCGGCAGCTTTAGCGGCTCATTCGCAAACACGCCGGCCCATGATCTGGGCGCTGCTGTCCTTGAAGCGCTGGTCGAGCGCGCGGGCATCGACAAGTCCGACGTGTCCGAGACGATCCTGGGCCAGGTTTTGTCCGCCGGTCAGGGCCAGAACCCCGCCCGCCAGGCCCATGTGAACGCGGGCCTGCCGATTGAAAGCGCGGCCTGGGGCATCAACCAGGTCTGCGGCTCGGGCCTGCGCGCGGTTGCGCTGGGCGCCCAGCACATTCAACTGGGCGACGCCGATATCGTTGCCGCGGGTGGGCAAGAGAACATGAGCCTCAGCCCCCATGTTGCCCACCTGCGCGCGGGCCACAAAATGGGCGATGTCAAATACATCGACTCGATGATCCGCGACGGTCTGTGGGACGCATTCAACGGCTATCACATGGGCCAGACGGCCGAAAACGTTGCGGAAAAGTGGCAAATCAGCCGCGACCAGCAGGATGAATTTGCAGTTGGCAGCCAGAACAAGGCGGAAGCCGCGCAGAAGGCCGGCAAGTTTGACGACGAGGTCGTGCCCTACACCGTCAAGCACCGCAAAGGCGATATCGTCGTCGACAAGGATGAATACATCCGCCACGGCGCCACAATCGAAAACATGCAAAAACTGCGCCCCGCCTTCGTGCGCGACGGCGGCACAGTAACCGCGGCCAACGCGTCTGGCATCAACGACGGTGCCGCTGGTGCGCTTTTGATGAGCGCTGAGGAAGCTGAAAAGCGCGGT
>JBCCWG010000134.1:0-4401 GCA_039193985.1 Pseudomonadota bacterium | reverse complement strand
GGCAATACGATGGGACGTATCATGGTTGGTCCGACCGACCCCGATGCGGCTCAGGCCCCGCGCAAGGCCGCGTCCGAGACCGGACCGGTGGGCAGCCTCTTCATGATCATCTTTGCAGCAATCGTGGGCTTCATCTCGATGCTGACCGGGCGCGTCGCGGCCTTTCATCTGACATCAGCCGGGACAGAGCCGGTGATTTCATCGGCCTCGATGGCGCTGTTTGTGGATTTCGGCATCGCCGCGGTCCTGATGGTAGTACTCGCCTGGTCGTTTCGGCTGGGCACGGGTATGCGCCGGATCGCGCTGGTCGCCGGATTTTTGACGGTCATGCTGGGCGAAGCGCTTCTGATCGCCCAGGCCCCCATCGTGTTCGAAGCGCTGTTCTCACCGGAATACGTTGCCGCGATGCTGGCGACGCCAAGCCCCTTCGCGGGCGTCTAACCCAACACACTAAATCCCTAGGCAGTTTCGGGCCCCGCAGCACTGCGGCGGCCCGTTTTGCCATGCGCGAAAAGAGGTAAAAATGCTGGAGATCAAGAACCTGCACGTCTCGCTTGAGGAAGAAGACAAGCAGATCCTGAAGGGTGTCGACCTGAGTGTCGAAGCTGGAAAAGTGCACGCGATCATGGGGCCCAACGGGTCGGGCAAGTCGACGCTGTCCTATGTTCTGTCCGGGCGCGACGGCTATGAGGTGACCAATGGTGCAGCCACACTCGAAAGCGGCGACATCCTTGAGATGGAGCCGGAAGAACGTGCGGCCGCCGGGCTCTTCCTTGCGTTCCAGTACCCCGTCGAAATTCCCGGCGTCGGCAACATGACGTTTCTGCGCACGGCTCTCAACGCCCAACGCACCGCGCGGGGGGAAGACGAAGTGAGCGCTGCCGACTTCCTCAAGCTCATTCGTGAGAAGGCGAAAGCGCTCAAAATCGATGCCGATATGCTGAAGCGCCCCGTCAATGTCGGCTTCTCAGGCGGTGAGAAGAAGCGCAACGAAATCCTTCAGATGGCCGTTCTTGAGCCGAAGATGTGCATCCTTGACGAGACCGATAGCGGATTGGATGTGGATGCCATGAAACTCGTGTCCGAGGGCGTCAACGCCTTGCGCGATGCCGGTCGCGGGTTTCTGGTGATCACGCACTACCAGCGCCTGCTTGACCACATCAAACCCGATGTCGTGCACATCATGGCGGATGGACGGATCGTCAAATCCGGTGGACCCGAGCTGGCCCTTGAGGTTGAGAACAACGGCTACGCCGACATTCTGGCGGAGGTCGCGTAATGGCCCTGCCACAAGCAAAAACCGATGCCACCGAGGCGCGGCTGGCCGCGCTGAGTGTGCCGGACGGCGCGGGGTGGGCCCGCACGGCACGGCAAAGTGCCTTGGCGCGGGTCCGGGCCATGGGCCTGCCGGTCCGGCGCGACGAGTATTGGAAGTTTACGAACCCGGTAGACCTGGTGGCGCCTGCGGCCCCGGAAGCGGCCCTCTTTGATCCCGGCGAAGCGCCGATCTTTGGCGAAATCGACCGCCTGCGGATTGTGTTCGTTGACGGTGTGTTTGACCCAGAGGCCTCCGACGATCTGGCCATGGAACATGTCGAGATCGATCGCCTTGCCGAGGCGTCGCTGATCGACATCCACTGGGTCCGCGACCTCTATGGCACGCTCGAAGAACGCGGTCAGGATCCCGTGCACCGCCCGCTTGCGGCGTTGAACACGGCGATGGCGACAGACGGTGTTCTGATCCGTGTGACGGGGCAGGCGCCGCGCCCCATCGCCTTTACCTATTTGCACAAGAACACCCGCTCGGACGCGATGCTGCACCATGTCGTTCGGGTTGAACCCGGTGCCGAAGTCACGATCCTTGAGAACGGGCCCGCGGCGGCGCGTTTCAACAAGTGCATGGAAATCGATATCGCCGATGGGGGTACGCTCCACCATGTGCGGGCGCAGGGGCGCGACCATGAACGCCGTGCGATGACGCATATGTTCACGCGTCTCGGCACGGAAGCGACCTACAAGAGCTTCACCCTCACCGCCAATGGCGTGATGACGCGTAACGAGCAAGTCGTTGAAATCGTGGGCGACAATGCGGTGGCGCATGTGGCCGGTGCGGCGGTTGGCGATGGCGACTTTCACCACGACGACACAGTCTTCGTGACCCACGATGCGGTCGACTGCGAAAGCCGTCAGGTGTTCAAGAAAGTGCTGCGCAACGGCGCAACCGGTGTGTTTCAGGGCAAGATCTTGGTCAAACCCGACGCCCAGAAGACGGATGGCTATCAGATCAGCCAATCGCTGCTTCTGGACGAGGACAGCCAGTTCCTCGCCAAGCCCGAGCTTGAGATCTATGCCGATGACGTGGCGTGTTCCCATGGCTCGACCTCTGGTGCGATCGATGAGACGGCGCTCTTCTACCTGCGCTCGCGCGGGGTGCCCGAGCCGGACGCACAGGCGCTTCTTGTGCTGGCATTTCTGGCAGAGGCCATCGAAGAGATCGAGGACGAGACCATCGCCGAAGATATCCGTTCGCGTCTCGAAGGCTGGCTGGCCCGCCGCCGGTAGTCCATGAGCGTCACCAACGACATTGCCCGCAGCTATACCCGGCCGCGGCAAGTCTTGCGCCGCCGCATCGCCGGTGGCGTGCGGGAAGACCGCGCCCTTGCGATCCTGATGGCGGGGTGCCTTGTGATGTTCGTGGCGCAATGGCCGGGCCTGTCGCGGGCGGCCTTCGAAGACCCCTCAATCCCGCTTGAGGCCCGGCTTGGCGGCGCGTTGATGGGGTGGCTCTTCATCGCGCCTCTGGCGCTCTACATCCTGGCCGCACTGACCCAGTTGGTCGCGCGGGTCTTTGGCAGCACGGCCACCGGCTACGCCACGCGCATGGCGCTCTTCTGGGCGGTTCTGGCCGCCAGCCCGCTTTGGCTGTTGTCCGGCCTTGTCGCGGGCTTCGTTGGGCCGGGAATTGCCTTTAACCTCACTGGGCTGGTCGCGGGGGTTGCATTCCTTGGGATTTGGACGGCAGGTCTCTGGGAAGTTCAGAGCAGGAACGGAACTGGCGCATGACGCTTACATTCAATCAGCTTCTGGCCATGGTTGGCCGGTCGATCACCAACCCGCGTGAAGGCGCGGAAGAGGTGCTGGCCCTAGGCGTGCCGAAAGAGGCGCTTTGGTTGATCCTTGCGATTGTTGTCGTGCTCTCGATCGTGATTGCACAAGTGACCACGTTGATCGCACCCCCGGCCTCGGACCTTATGAGCAACTTCCTGCAAAACCCTCTGGTCACTGGATTTGTTCAGATGGGCCTGCTGATCGTCATGATCTTTGCGGTCCATTGGATTGGCCGGGCCCTGGGCGGAAGCGGCAGCTTTGAAGAGTCGATCCTGCTCATGTCCTGGCTGCAGTTCATCATGGTCTGCATTCAGGCGATCCAGACGCTGTCGCTGGTCATCATGCCGCCGCTGGCAGGGCTGATCGGCATTGCCGCGCTGGTTCTGTTCTTTTGGCTGCTCACCAATTTCGTCGCCGTCCTGCATGGGTTCGGCTCGCTCGCACAGGTGTTTGTGATGATCCTGGTGTCCGGCTTTGCCATCGCCTTCTTTTTCTCACTGGTTTTCACCCTCTTGGGCTTTGGCGTGACCCCGCAAAGCGGAGCCATCTGATGTATGACGTACAGGCCATCCGGCGCGATTTCCCGATCCTCGCGCGAGAGGTGCATGGCAAGCCGCTTGTCTATCTCGACAATGGCGCCTCTGCACAAAAGCCCCAGGTGGTGATCGATGCGGTGACGCAGGCCTATGCGATGGAATACGCCAATGTGCATCGCGGGCTGCACTACCTGTCGAACCTCGCCACCGAAAAGTACGAGGCGGTGCGCGGCACCATCGCGCGGTTCCTGAATGCGCGCTCGGAAGACGAGATCATCATGAATTCCGGCACGACCGAGGGGATCAACCTGATCGCCTACGGATGGGCCATGCCGCGGTTTGAGCCCGGCGACGAGATCGTGCTGAGCGTCATGGAACACCACGCCAACATTGTGCCGTGGCACTTCCTGCGTGAACGGCAGGGCGCCGTGCTGAAATGGGTGGATGTCGATGCCCGCGGCGCGCTTGATCCGCAAAAGATCATCGATGCCATCGGCCCAAAGACCAAGCTCATCGCGATCACCCATCTGTCAAACGTGCTGGGGACCAAGGTCGACATCAAGACCATCGTGTCAGCCGCGCGCGAGCGGGGTGTCGCGGTCATGGTCGACGGCAGCCAGGCCGCCGTCCACATGCCGGTCGATGTGCAGGACCTTGGCTGTGACTTCTACGCGATCACGGGTCACAAGCTCTACGGTCCGTCAGGCTCGGGCGCGCTTTATGTGCGCGAGGATCGCATGGCGGAGATCCAGCCATT
>JBCCWG010000133.1:0-4973 GCA_039193985.1 Pseudomonadota bacterium | reverse complement strand
GCGCGACCCGTGAAGACTTGTGTGTAGCCCCAACTCATCGCGACCAGCAGCACGAAAAGCAGGAGCATCAGCACGGTTGGCTGTTCGCCCAACGGGGATTTGCAAAGGAAATCATAGACAAGCCAGCCGATGCTCAAGCTTAGCGCTGAAATCAGCACTCCCTGCCAAAGCGCGATATCGGCCTTGTTCGGGTCGAGCAAATACAGCTCCCCGCCGACCCAGTAGACGATCATCAACAGCGCGGCACCCGAAAGCCAGGTCGAATACGCCTCCCATTTGAACCAGGTCAGATGCTCGGGCATCGCGTCCGGCGCCACCAGGTATTTCTGGATGTGATAGAACCCGCCGCCATGCACCTGCCATTCCTCGCCATCCGCCGGTCCCGCGATCTTGCGGTTGAGGCCAAGGTCCAGCGCGATGAAGTAAAACGACGAGCCGATCCATGCGATCGCTGTGATCACATGCACCCAGCGGACGGCAAACTCGGCCCAGGACCAGAGAACGGCGAGATCGTACATGACGGCCATGTGAAGCGAGAGACGGGGCGATGACAAGGGGAACAAGGGCGTAAAACCGACACTCGGGCATCCTCAGAATCGTCACATTCGGCAACCAGGCTTTCCTTGATTGATTTGGAGGCATTGTTTTGACCGAGACTGTTGTTCCCGCCGACCAGACCTCAAAGCCCGCGCTTACAGGCCCGCGTCTGATTCTGAGAGCCGTGTTTTACGCCCTGCTGTCCCCGATGTACCTGGCCGCGCCACGGTTTACGCGCCACTTCGTGTCCACCATGCGGACCGCCGGTGTGCGTGGCATTGAGCTTCCCAAGCAGATTGCGTCGCACCGGGTTCTTTCGCCCGAAGCCGATGAACAGCGCGCCAAACTGTTTGAGGATTTGCGCGCGCTTGTGGCGCAGGATGACTGGATCGGTCTTGCCGGCAAGCTTGAGGAGCTTGATCGCAGCCGCGCCCAACTGGCCCAGTCCGAACAGCGTCTCGCCGACCTTGCACTGGATTTCCTGCGCCATGACCTGGCCGAGGCTGTGGGGATGCCGACGATGTGCAACTATGACTATTATTTTGAGATCCCCGACAGCGTTCTGGCCCGGGTCGAAGATGCGGCCCGCGCCCATCCCGACAATCCCTGGCTGACGGCCCTGCTGGCACAGGTTCATATCGACCGTGGCTGGTGCGCCCGGGGCGGCGGTTGGAGCCACGAGGTCACCGAAGAGGGCTGGCACGGCCTGATGAACAGCTTCGAGACCGCACATGCCCTGTTGCAACGGTTTGATGTCGAGGATCTCAGATCGTCCATGTATGCCCGTGTGCAGTTCCAGCTTCTGGCAACAGCGGATGCGGATGACGGGTTAAGGCACGCGCGCGGGGCTTATCACGACTGGTCCGATCTGGATGTTTGCAATCCGCAACCCCACCGTAGCTTTGCGTTCTTCGCCCTGCCACGCTGGTTCGGGTCCTGGCCGGAGTTCGAGGACGAGGCGCAGGCCGCCGTGGCGCGCACCGAGCATATCATGGGGAAGGGGGCTTACGCGCATTTCTATCTGGAAGCCTTTGAGTATGACGAGCATTGCGCACTGACGATGCTCGACGTCCCGCTCTTCATCGAGGCGCTGGACGACCTCATCCGGCGCGACAGTGACCCTGTGTGCCAGGCGCTGCGCGCGGCCGTGCTGATCGGCGAGATGACCGAGCCCGAACCGGTAACGATCCTGAGCGAGTTCTTTCAACGCGACAACAACACCAAGCGGGACGCATTGCGCGCCATGGTGCGCCGCATTTTTGAGACCTATGTCACCCATCTTCCGACCGAGCAGGACTCGGAGTACGAAGGTCGTGTCCTCGACCAGATGACGGCGGCCTTTGCGCAGGACCTCATGGCCGGCCAAACGCTGGAGATCACGCCGGATGGCGTGCGGGCGGTCCCGCAACAGGCATCGACCTAAACGGCGAAGGCCGCTGACAGGCGCTGCACAAACTCGGCCAGTGTCACGCCGCCCGGCAGTCCGGTGTGCGCGTCGCTCCGAATGAGACGCGGCTCGTCCAGATGACCGAGCAATCGGTTGATGGCGCCGATGGCCTCCTCATCTGGGGGCTCGATCAACATCAGCGCATGCGCCAGCACCGTGTGGCTCGATCTATCGTCCCTGCAGGGTCGAAACCGCAGTGCCGTCCCGGCGAACTTGAGGCCGTTCCACTGCACATTATAGGCACCATCGCAAAACGCCCCGGGTTGCCACCCATGCGCCGCGCCCTCGCCAAGGGCCGCTTCGATGGGCGCACAGATGCGCCGATAGGCGGCGGGGATGTCAAATGCGCCGCCGCTCGGCCAGGTATAGACATGGGTCACGTTGACGATGCCGGGGCCTTGCGGCGTCGCATCGCCGCCGGTGGCGCGCACATGCACCGGCCAACCCGCGCGTGCCAGCACCTCTGACGCAGCGTCGAACCCCGGCCTGGCCGCAAGCTTTTTGGGCGCGACGAGGCTTTGCGATCCTTGCCAGAGCTTGAGAAACCGTTTCTCCGGACGGCGCGCCACCTCATCGAAAAGGCGCATTTCCCACTCCAGCGCGGCGCGCGTGTCCAGCGTCTCGATCTTCACGCCGGATCAACTGCCCCGGTATGTCGAATACCCATAGGGCGAGAGCAGAAGCGGCACGTGATAGTGGTCCTCCGCGCTCATTCCGAAGCGGATCGGCACCTGATCGAGAAAAAGCGGGTCCTCCACCGCCAGACCCTGCGCCCGAAGATAATCGCCCGCAAAGAACACCAGCTCATAGGTGCCCGGCTTGAACTTGCCCTCGGGCAGGATCGGCGCATCGGTGCGCCCGTCGGCATTGGTCACCGTCTCGGCAATCTTGCGGTGGCTGTTGCCCGAGACCCGGTAGAGCGCGATCTCAATGCCCTCAGCAGGGCAGCCCCGCGCGGTATCCAGCACATGGGTGGTCAAAAAACCGGCCATCTCGGGTCCTCTCCGCTCTGCTGCACGGAAACTGTTTGCAAATTCCGCCGAACAAATCTGTTCTGTTTCAATGAAGCCCGGAACGACACGGAACACAAGATGACTGCACCCCGCTATCCCCGCGATATGACCGGCTATGGCGCCAACCCGCCCGAGGCCCAATGGCCGAACGGCGCGCGCATCGCCGTGCAGATCGTCGTGAACTACGAGGAGGGGGGCGAGAACAACGTCCTCCACGGCGATCCGGCCTCGGAAGCGTTCCTGTCCGAGATCGTGGGCGGGGCTGCGTGGCCGGGGCAGCGCCACTGGAACCAGGAGACGATCTATGAATATGGCAGCCGGGCCGGGTTCTGGCGGCTGCACCGGATGCTCAAGGGTCTGCCGGTCACCGTCTATGGTGTGGCCACAGCACTTGCCCGCGCGCCCGAACAGGTCGCGGCGATGCAAGCCGCAGGGTGGGAGATCGCCAGCCACGGGCTGAAATGGATCGAGTACAAGGACATGGACGAGGCCGAAGAACGCGCGCAGATGGCCGAGGCCATTCGCCTGCATACCGAGGTCACCGGCACCCGTCCGCGCGGGTGGTACACGGGCCGCACCTCGATGAACACCGTCCGGCTCGCGGCGGAAGAGGGGGGCTTTGCCTATGTCGCCGACAGCTATGCCGATGACGTGCCCTATTGGATGGCGTTCGACAGCGGGCCGCAACTGATCGTGCCCTACACGCTTGACGCCAACGACATGCGCTTTGCCACGCCGCAGGGCTTCAATTCGGGCGATCAGTTCGAGGCTTATCTGCGCGACACGTTCGACATGCTCTATGCCGAGGGCGGGCGCATGATGTCGATCGGCCTGCATTGCCGGTTGGTCGGGCGCCCGGGGCGGGCGGCGGCGCTGAAACGTGTGCTCGACCATATCAGCGGGCATCACGGCGTGTGGTTCGCGACCCGCGAAGAGATCGCCGATCACTGGGCCGCGACCCATCCCGCACCGGATTTCGAACGCCCCTCTGAGATGGACAAGGCGCGCTTTGTCGAGATGTTCGGCGGTGTTTTCGAACACTCGCCCTGGATCGCCGAACGGGCGTATGCTCTGGAGCTTGGCCCCACCCATGACACCGCGACGGGCGTGCATTCGGCGCTCGCCCGGGTGTTCCGCTCAGGCTCAAAGGACGAACGCCTGAAGGTGCTCAAGGCGCACCCGGATCTGGCCGGAAAGCTGGCAGCGGCCAAACGTCTGACCGAAGCTTCCACGGCAGAACAGGCCAGCGCAGGCCTCGATGCGCTTTACGACGATGAACGGGCCGAGTTCGAAGCGCTCAACACCGAGTATACCGAGACCTTCGGCTTTCCTTTCATCATCGCGGTGCGCGACCATGACAAGGCCTCGATCCTCAAGGCGTTCCGCGCGCGCGTGAAGAGCGACGCCGAGACCGAGTTTGCCGAGGCCTGCCGTCAGGTGGAACGCATCGCCGCGTTGCGGCTGAGGGACATGCTGGGATGACGCGTGCGATCACCGCGACGGGCTTAACAGCGGAAGCGTTCGCCCCTTTCGGCGATGTTATCGACACTGCCGGCGCACCGGACAAGATGATTAACGAAGGCCTCTGCGGACGCTACCACGACCGGGCGCAGCTCGATTTCGGGGACGGCAAGGCAGGCATCAGCCTCTTTAGGGCCGAGCTTAGGAGCTTGCCCTACAAACTGTCACTTGTGGAACGCCACCCCGACGGCAGCCAGGCCTTTCTCCCGATGAGCATGGACCCGTTCCTGGTGATCGTGGCCCCTGACACCGATGGCGCACCAGGTACGCCACAGGCCTTCCTGACCAAACCGGGGCAAGGCATCAACTTCCACCGCGGCACCTGGCACGGCGTTCTCACCCCGCTCTCGGGCCCCGGCCTTTTCGCCGTGATCGACCGGATCGGCGAGGGGCCAAACCTCGAAGAACACCTCTTCGATGAGCCTTGGTGTATTATCGGCCCTTAAATATCCTGG
>JBCCWG010000132.1:0-5039 GCA_039193985.1 Pseudomonadota bacterium | reverse complement strand
GCCGATAACGGTGGCTTCCAGCCGAGACAAAGCAATCCCCTTTAGACGTCCGTCGATCCTGTTTCGGCCCCATGATCCCCAAATGAAGGATGTTTGGTGGAGCCGCCGGGTACCGCCCCCGGGTCCGATCCGCTTATTACGAGCGCGTTTATGTCCATAGTTCCCTAGAGAACGAACGAGATATAGTCGACCGAGCCGTTTCGATCAAGAATGGGCGCCTTCGGCGCGTTTTTTTTGTCGCGTCGTCGGGCCCGCGCCCTCCTCGTTGGTTGGGGGCTTTGCCCCGCTCGCGGGCGCTCGCTCCCGGAGTATTTGGGCCAAGAAGAAGGGGGCTGCTCGGTTTGGTCGTGATCGGCCTTTTCTTTGTGGAAGAGGGCGTCTAACTCTGGGGCAAATCATAAGGGAGAGCCACCATGATCCGTGCGCTTGTCGTTGAAAAGGAAGAACAGGGGCAAACATCTGCGACTGTGCAGCAGATCGAGCAAGACCGGTTGCCCGAGGGGGATGTCACTGTCGCGGTCGAATTTTCGACAGTTAACTACAAGGATGGCCTCTGCATCGGGCCGGGCGGGGGGTTGGTCCGAAATTATCCGCATGTGCCAGGCATCGATTTTGCCGGGACTGTCGAGACTTCGGAGGATGACCGCTATAGCCCCGGCGACAAGGTGGTGCTGACTGGCTGGCGTGTCGGTGAGGCGCATTGGGGCGGTTACGCCGAAAAGGCCCGGGTCAAGGCCGATTGGCTGGTGCCGCTGCCGGATGGGCTGACGACGCGGCAAGCGATGGCCGTGGGTACGGCCGGGTTCACCGCGATGCTGGCGGTGATGGCGCTGGAGGACCAGGGTCTTGTGCCGGGCAATGGCGAGGTTCTGGTGACTGGGGCCGCCGGCGGTGTCGGGTCGGTTGCGACCGCGATTCTGGCAAAGCTGGGCTATGAGGTGGCTGGTGTGACGGGGCGGCCCGAGCAGGAAGGCTACCTCAAGGACCTTGGAGCGGCGCGGATCGTAGCGCGCGAAGAGCTCGCCGAAACGGTCAAGCGGCCTTTGGAGGCCGAGACCTGGGCTGGCTGTGTCGATGCCGTCGGCGGTGCGATGCTGGCGCGGGTTCTCGGGCAGATGAAGTATGGCTCTTCCGTCGCTGCCGTTGGGTTGGCAGGCGGAGCAGGTCTGCCCGCGACGGTCATTCCGTTCCTTTTGCGCGGCGTGAACCTCCTGGGCATCGACAGTGTGATGCAGCCTTATGACAATCGGGTGCGGGCCTGGGGCCGGATCGCAGACGACCTGCCGATGGTCAAGCTTGAGGCGATGATCGTCGAGGCGGGGCTGGGCGATCTGCCGAAGCTGGGGGCGGACATCCTCAAAGGGCAGGTGCGTGGCCGCGTTGTGGTGGACGTGCGGGCCTGATAGCTGCTGTGACCAAGGATCGAGGCGG
The DNA here is from genome assembly GCA_039193985.1 of Pseudomonadota bacterium. Classification (GTDB taxonomy): domain Bacteria; phylum Pseudomonadota; class Alphaproteobacteria; order Rhodobacterales; family Rhodobacteraceae; genus JAJDOD01. The sequence continues at coordinate 3,608 of JBCCWG010000132.1, read as the reverse complement.
GAGGGGTGCGATGAGCCTGGCATTCGTGTTTCCGGGCCAGGGGGCCCAGACCATAGGTATGGGTCGGGATCTGGCCGAGGCCTATCCGGCGGCGCAGGCGGTGTTCGACGAGGTCGACGCGGCGCTGGGCGAGAAGCTGTCATCGCTGATCTGGGAGGGCGGGGCCGAGACGCTGACCCTGACCGAGAATGCGCAGCCCGCGCTGATGGCAACCTCGCTGGCAGCGGTCCGGGCCTTGGAGACTGAAGGTGTCGCCGTGGATGCGGCGGCTTTTGTCGCAGGGCATTCGCTGGGCGAGTATTCGGCGCTTTGTGCCGTGGGCGCGCTGGAGCTTGCCGATACCGCGCGGCTCTTGCGGTTGCGCGGACGGGCGATGCAAAGCGCGGTGCCGGTGGGCGAAGGCGCGATGGCAGCTGTTCTAGGGCTTGAGATCGACGCGGTCGAGGCATTGGCGGCAGAAGCGGCCCAAGGTGAGATTTGCGAGGTCGCAAACGAGAACGACCCGGCGCAAACCGTTGTTTCCGGATCGAAATCTGCGATTGAGCGCGTGGTTGCAATAGCCAAGGAGCGGGGTGCCAAGCGGGCGCTGCCCCTGCCTGTCTCGGCCCCGTTTCACTGCGCGCTGATGAAACCTGCGGCTGACGCGATGGCGGAGGCCTTGGCGGATGTCACCATCAAAACACCGATGGTTCCGGTGGTGGCAAACGTCGTGGCAGAGGCCGTGAGCGACCCCGAAGACATCCGCCGTTTGCTGGTGAAACAGGTGGCGGGCCGTGTCCGTTGGCGGTCTTCGGTCGAATGGATGGCCGGACAGGGCGTGGATGCTTTCTGGGAACTTGGAGCGGGCAAGGCGCTGTCGGGCATGATCCGCCGGATCGCCAAGCAGGCCGAGACGCGGACCGTTGGGTCGGCCACGGACGTGGCGGAGGCTGCGGTCTCACTCTGAGGGTCGTGCGGCTGGCGCGTTCGGGATTTGCGTATTGTTAAAAAAGATGAAGGACTTGAGCCATGTTCGATCTGAGTGGAAAATCGGCCCTCGTAACCGGGGCGTCTGGCGGGATCGGAGCCGAGATTGCCCGGGTTTTGCATGGGGCCGGTGCGTCGGTTGGTCTGTCGGGAACGCGGGTCGAACCGCTGGAGGCCCTGGCCGCAGAGTTGGGCGAGCGGGCGCATGTGTTGCCGTGCAACCTGGGCGATGCCGAAGCCGTCGAGGCTTTGCCGGGGCAGGCGGTCGAGGTGATGGGCACGGTGGATATCCTGGTCAACAACGCTGGGATCACGCGCGACAACCTCTTCATGCGGATGTCGGCCGAAGACTGGGACGATGTCCTGTCCGTCAACCTGCGCAGCGCCATGCTTCTCTCAAAGGGCGTGATCCGGGGGATGATGAAGGCGCGTTGGGGCCGGATCGTGAACATCTCGTCCATTGTGGGCGCCACCGGCAATCCGGGGCAGGCGAACTACGCCGCGTCGAAGGCCGGTTTGGTGGGTATGTCGAAGTCGCTGGCCTATGAGGTGGCAAGCCGGGGGATCACGGTGAATGCCGTAGCTCCGGGCTTTATCACGACGGCGATGACCGACAAACTGACCGAGGACCAAAAGGCGGCAATCCTGACGCAGGTGCCTGCCGGCCGGATGGGTGAGGCAGGCGAGATCGCTGCGGCTGTCGTTTACCTGGCCAGCGAAGAGGCGGGCTATGTCACCGGTGCCACGTTGCATATCAATGGCGGAATGGCCATGTTATAGGCGCTGAGCCCTGTAACATTAGTATTTGCGTTTCAATGCGCGATGGTTTACGCGGCGGCTCAGCCTTGCCGGAGCGCGAAAATCGCTGCTTTTGGCAGATCAGAAGTCGGGATGTTGCCCGAAGAACACATGAGGAATTGACATGAGCGACATCGAAGAGCGGACGAAGAAGATCGTCGTCGAGCATCTTGGCGTGGACGAAGATAAAGTGGCGCCGAACGCCTCTTTCATCGACGACCTTGGCGCGGATAGCCTGGACACCGTGGAACTGGTGATGGCGTTCGAAGAGGAGTTTGGGATCGAAATTCCCGACGACGCCGCCGAGACGATCCAGACGTTCGGCGATGCCGTGAAGTTCATCAAAGAAGCCGCCTGACCCAAAAAATCAGATCGGATTAATACGGCGCCCCGGGGCGCCGTTTTTCGTTTCAGTCCGCCTTGTGCTGCTCTTTCAGTGTGTTGAGTTCCTGCGGGTTGAGCGGGCTTTCGAACATCAAGCCAACATATTGCGCGTTGGCCCACGCGATCTGGCAAAAGCGCTGCGAGGCAAGGATGGGTATCGTTACCCTGATGCCCGGGCCTGGGCCGTCAGGCCAGTTCAGTTTCACCCCGCCGCGTGAGATGTCGAGTGCGTTCACTTTCATTTCCCGCAGTTCGCCATCAGCGTCGGTGTAAGTCAGGTCGACCTGCATCGAGATGGGATAACGCGGCATACGGGCGACCTTTCGTTTGCGGTAGAAAAACGATCTGGTGAATTTGTACACCATCACGGCTGTCATACCGCCGACCGCGAAAACGGCTGCGGACAGCATCATAACCGAGGGAACGGTTGAGGCTGGTGGTTGAGATTTTTCCGGTTCGCTCACAACGCCCGGTGCGTTGGTAACCGGTGTCAGGCTTGCTGTGATTGCGCTGCTGCGGCATCCGGTTGCGGCGTAGACTTCCCCCAGATAGCTCACGTTGCTGCTGTGGCGGAAGGCGGGTGTCGCCCTGCGTCCAGCCTCAAGAGTGTCGGTGGCGAGTATCTTGGCGTCGGCGACGGCGTTTGACAGCTTGTCCGCGTCAACCGTGACCCCTGCGCGCGCGACGCGGTGGGCCAACGATGCGCCGTCGCCAGCGCCGGCCAGCACAAGAAGTGTTTGGGCTGCGCTGAGCCGCGTCTTGCCTGCTTCGGTCAGCGTGGCAAGGTACGCATCGTGCAGCGCGCCCAGCACAACCGCCCCTTCGCAGCGGGCCGCAGCACTTTCGGGGGCTGTAAGCGCGAGGCAGACACCAGCAATCTTGAACGGAGTTGAGCGCATGGGGCCACCAACAGGGAAGGTGTCGGACAGCATGATAGCGCTGGCTGATTTTCGCTTCGGTTAACGCGGCTGCAATGCGCGTCAGATTGCACCCCGCAGGCCCCACGTGTATGTCTCGGGCCAAGAAACGAGAGGAGTGGGGCATGCGTCGAGTCGTGGTTACAGGTCTTGGTATGGTATCGCCTCTGGCATCGGGCGTGGATACAACGTGGTCGCGTTTGCTCGCCGGGCAATCGGCGGCGGGGACGATAACGCGGTTCGATGCAGGTCATCTCGCCACCACCTATGCCTGTGAGGTGCCGCGTGGCGACGGGTCGGACGGCACGTTCAACCCCGACGATTGGATGGAGCCGAAGGAACAGCGCAAGGTCGACGAGTTCATCCTCTATGGCATGGCCGCCGCCGAGCAGGCGGTAGAGGATGCTGGTTGGGCACCCACGGACGCCGAAAGCCTTGAGCGGACCGGGGTGCTGCATTCTGACATGCTGCTCAATTTGGAGGACAAAACAATAGGTTCCAATAGACCCCTTGCAGCATGTCAGAATACAGCTCAATTTGGAG
>JBCCWG010000131.1:0-5210 GCA_039193985.1 Pseudomonadota bacterium | reverse complement strand
GTGGGGATCACACCGCCTTCGATGAAGAATATTTCAAGATCCTGCCGCGCGGCGTGAAACACCTTCACCACCGCTTCGTTGCGAAAAAGCTCGTAAAGCGGGGCCAGCGACAGGCCTTTGACCAGCGGGTCGACAAGCACGGCGTCTTCCTCGGCATCGCCGGGGACGGCCAGTTGCACAAGACACAGCTTGGAGTAATAGGTCCGCTCGCGCAGGAATTCGGTATCCACAGTCACGTAAGGGGCGCTCGCGGCTTTTTCGCAGAACGCGGCCAACCCCTCGGTCGTGGTGATTGTTATCATTGAGTGTTCGTGCCTTTACTCGGAAAGTCTTGCGGTCATAGGCGCTTCCGCGTCGTGCTGCAAGTAAAGCGGCGTGGTTTCGCCGGTGGCGAACCGCTGCAGGACAGCCGGATAGAGACGGTGCTCCATCGGCAAGACACGATCGGCAAGCGCCTCGGGCGTATCGCCGGGCAGCACGGGGACCGTCGCCTGACCAAGGATCGGCCCATCATCGAGTACCGGGGTCACGAGGTGTACGGTGCACCCCGCCCCGTCATCGCCCGCCTCAATCGCACGGGCATGAGTGTGCAGCCCGGGGTACTTCGGCAGAAGCGACGGGTGGATGTTCAAAACCTGTCCTTGCCAGCGATCCGTGAAGTTCGGCGTCAGGATGCGCATGAAACCGGCCAGACAGATCACGTCGGGCGAAACGGCCGCAAGCCGGTCGTTCAACGCGTCCTCAAAGGACTCGCGATCCGCATAGTGCCGGTGGTCGATCACTGCGGTCTCAACGCCACGTGCGGCAGCTTTCGCAAGCCCGCCAGCGTCCGCGGCGTTCGACAGGACCAGAACCGGTCGCGCCGGATGATCGCCTTGCATGCTGTCAGCCAAAGCCACCATGTTGGAGCCACCGCCCGAAATCAGGATGGCAACGCGCTTCAAAGCAGCGCGCCCGAATAGCGCATGCCAGCCCCCTGCCCCACGGTGCCGAGGACGGCGACGGTTTCGCCCGCCTTTTGCAAGAGCGCGATATGGTCGGGCGCGGTGGATTTGTCGACAACCAGCACCATGCCGATCCCGCAGTTGAAGGTCTTGAGCATCTCCGCCTCAGCCACACCCCCGGCTTGGGCGAGCCAGCGAAACACCGGCGGCAGATCCCATGCGGACAGGTCGATGTCGGCGCCAAGACCCTCCGGCAAAACGCGCGGCAGGTTCTCGGTCAAGCCACCACCCGTGATATGCGCCAGTGCGTGAACGCCGCCAGCCCGCACCGCCTCTAATGCCGGTTTGACATAGAGCCGGGTCGGCGTCAGCAGCGCGTCGCCCAAAGTGCCTTCGGCCCAGGGGCACGCCCCGTCCCAGCCGAGACCGCTGAGCTCCACCACCTTGCGCACCAGTGAATAGCCGTTGGAATGCACCCCGTCGCTGGCCAGCCCGATCAGCACGTCGCCTTCGGCCACGCCCGACGGCAGGACCGTTCCACGTTCCATCGCGCCCACCGCGAACCCCGCAAGGTCGAAATCGCCCGGCGCATACATGCCCGGCATCTCGGCCGTCTCACCGCCAATGAGGGCGGTGCCCGACCGCACGCAGCCCTCGGCAATACCGTCGACCACAGCAGCGGCATGATCGACGTTCAGCGCGCCGGTTGCGAAGTAGTCGAGGAAGAAGAGCGGCTCGGCCCCCTGACAGACCAGATCGTTCACACACATCGCGACCAGATCGATGCCGACACCGCCGACCGTTCCGGTCTCGATCGCAACCTTCAGCTTTGTGCCGACCCCATCTGTCGCGGCCACCAAAATCGGGTCCGAATAACCCGCAGCCTTGAGATCGAAAAGCGCGCCGAACCCGCCAAGCCCCGCCATCGTGCCTGCGCGATCCGTGCGCCTGGCCGCCGGTTTGATCCGCTCGACCAGATCATTGCCTGCGTCGATATCAACGCCCGCCTCGGCATAGGTCAGCCCATTTTTCTTCATTCGATCCTCTCGCGCGAAACACGCGATGCCCTAGCCCAAGCGGGTCAGAGAGTCTACGCGTTGGCGCACCTGCTATGGCGACAATCGCGGCGGACTTGACCGGCATCGCGCGTCTGCTATTCCGATGCGCAGGTCGGGCCTGTAGCTCAATTGGTTAGAGCAGAGCGCTCATAACGCTTTGGTTGGGGGTTCGAGTCCCTCCGGGCCTACCATCTTCTGTGAAGATTGAGCGGAAATTCGCGCTTTAAGCTTTCCTAACTCGAGTATTGCGCATATTGGTTGCCAGATACTCCGAAAAGCTGCATCGAAAAAATCATAAAGCAGCGATTTCTTTAGAGCTTTAAGCCAGCCCTTTAACACCACAAGTCAATGGCAATTGAGCTATCAAAAAAACGGAGAGCCTTATGGCAGCCAAAAAACTTGACCTCGACAAGCTTTCGCTTGATGAGCTTAAACTACTCAAAAAAGACGTGGAAAAGGCAATTGCGAATTTCCGGAAACGCGTTCGCAGCGAAGCGATGAAGGAAATGCAAGCCGTCGCGAAAAAGCATGGCATCTCGATTGACGATGTCTTGGGCGGCGGCTCAAAAACCCGTAAAGCGAAAGCCCCGGCAAAATACCGCAACCCAAGCGATCCTAAACAGGAATGGTCCGGGCGCGGCCGTCAGCCTGCGTGGTTCAAAGCAGCTGTCGCTTCTGGAAAGAAACCGGAAACGATGGAAATCTGATAAACAGTTTGGCGCATCCGTTTTTATGCGGTTGCGCCAAATCTCATCGGGGGATGGAAATCTCCACGCGCGCTCCACCCAAATCGCGACTTTCGCCAATCGACAAAACCCCGCCGTGTTGGCGCGCAATGTCAGCGGCGATTGACAAGCCGAGGCCGACGCCTGATCCCGTGTTCTGATTTCGCGCGGCATCGAGCCGCACAAAAGGTCTGAGAACGTAATCGCGTTTCTCAAGCGGAATGCCGGGGCCGCTGTCTTCCACAACGAAACTGATAGTTGAGGCCGAAACCTCGGCACCCAAACGGGCTTCGTTGCCATAGCGGACGGCATTCGTTACGAGGTTGTCCAGAGCGCGCTTCAGGGCGATTGGCCGCAACATCGCGGTCCCCTCGCCGATCATCGGTCCTTCCGCGACAGGGTACGTGCGCGCCGCTTGCGCCACAACGGCGCGCGCCAGATCAATCGGGTCAACGCGAGTCGGTTCATCGAGCGTATCGCCGCGGGCAAAGGCAAGAAACGCCTCAAGCATTTGCTCCATGTCCTTGACGTCGCGGCGCAGCGCGAGCGTGTCTTCGTTTTCCTCCATCAGCGACAGACTGAGCGTCATCCGCGTGAGCGGCGTTTTGAGGTCGTGACTGACCCCCGAGAGAAGCATCGTGCGCTGATCCATCTGGTGTTCAATCCGATCCCTCATATCAAGAAACGCCTGGCCGGCCGACCGCACTTCGGTCGCACCGGCAGGACGATAGGGCACGGCGCGCCCCTTGCCGAACGCCTCGGCTGCGCGCGCCAAACGCCGGATCGGGCGCATCTGGTTGCGCAGATAAACAAGCGCGATGCCCGACATCAAAATGGCCGTGAAGCCGATGAGTACCAGAAACTGATGCGGGTTTCGGGCCGACAGGCGCCGCCGGGGCACATCGATCACCATCGGGCCGGACGAGGTGTTGACAGCAAGCCGGGCGAAGCCATCCCGGTTCAAAAGATCGACAGCCTCAACCGCGGGCAGTTCCTCGCGCAGAACGGCGATAACCGTGCGCCCCGAAATGTCGGACCATTCCCGGGCGTTAGTTATGACATCCCGCGACGGCCCCACCTCGATGCCAAGCGGTGCCGCAATCTCGAGCGCACCGGCAATGTCGTCGGCCCCCTCGAGCCGGTCGAGAACAAGTGCCACTTCCTGCACGACCGACGATGTCATCTGCCGGGTCAACCCTTCGTAAAAACGCTGGAAGAAAACAACCGTCACGACCAGAAGGATGGCCATCACGGGCACGAGAAGGATCAACGTCGCACGCCAATAGAGCGACTGCGGCATCCACTCTTTCAGTCTTGCGGCAATCATGCCATGAGCCTAGCCACAGGTATTAGGGAGAGAAACCCCAATGCGGCGGCTTGAGCCCGGTATTGTGCAGGACCTTGCCCCCGGTTTGCGCGGCATCCTGGCGCCGAACCCCGGCCCGATGACCCACTGGGGGACCAACACGTTCCTTGTGGGCGAGCGTGACATTGCCGTCATCGACCCCGGTCCGGACAACGCGGACCATGTCAACGCCATTCTGAACGCGGCGCAGGGCGCGCGGATCACGCATATCCTGGTCACCCACGCCCATCTTGACCACAGTCCGCTGGCCAGGCGTCTTGCTGCGCGCACCGGCGCGCCGGTGCTTGGGTTCGGACGCGCGGACGCAGGGCGCAAACCGGTGATGGAGCGGCTTGTCGCGCAAGGTCTGGCCGGTGGCGGCGAAGGTGTCGATTTCGATTTCGCCCCCGACCGAACCCTTGCCGAGGGCGACCGGGTAACCGGCGCGGACTGGGCCCTGGATGTTCTGCAAACGCCCGGGCATTTCGCAGGGCACCTCGCCTTTCGGTTCGGCGACCTGCTTTTGTCGGGCGATCACGTGATGGACTGGTCCTCCTCGCTGGTCTCGCCGCCGGATGGCGATCTTGCCGACTTCATGACGACAAGCCGCCGCCTGCGCGACCTTGCAGGTGTCACATTCTACCCGGCACATGGTGGCCCGATCCTTGACCCGGCCGAGCGTCTGGGCTGGCTGATCGCGCATCGCGAAGCGCGCGAAGCCGCGATCCTGAATGTACTTGGACCGGAACCGATCTCGATCCCGGCGCTGACACGAACCGTCTATACCGACATACCGGCGGCAATGTTGCCCGCTGCGGAACGAAATGTCTTTGCGCATCTCATTGATCTTGCAGAACGAAACTTGGCCGCCGCCACACCTGGCCTCGGCCTTGCGGCAAGGTACCACCGTGCCTGATTTGTGCGTTTTTACTCTGGACGTACGGCAGCACCGTTGCTATATCCCCGCACCGTGGTCCGGCGTAGCTCAGCGGTAGAGCAGTTGACTGTTAATCAATTGGTCGTAGGTTCGATCCCTACCGCCGGAGCCAAATTTTTCAATAACTTACAGGACGAACCCGCGATTTCGAAGATGGCGGGGTAAGCGCAAGGTAAGCATCCAACCTAACATTCTCTGTAC
>JBCCWG010000130.1:0-6014 GCA_039193985.1 Pseudomonadota bacterium | reverse complement strand
AGCGCGTCATGTGGGGGTCGGACTGGCCCGTCCTGCGCCTGCGCGGTGAGTATGATGCGTGGCGCGCGGCCGCGCTTGACCTGACTGCGCATCTATCTGAGGCCGACAAGGCGCGCATTTTTGGCGGCACGGCAATCGAGTCTTACGGACTGACGATCTGACCTGTCGCGCGACCTAGTAAGTTGCACGACCACCGGACAGGTCGAACACCCCGGCCGTCGTGAACGAGTTTTCTCTTGAGCAAAGCCAGGCGATCATCGACGCCGCCTCAGTCACCTCCAGAAACCGCCCACGCGGGATTTTCGACAGCATGTAATCGATATGCTCCTGCTTCATCTGGTTAAAGATACGTGTGCGCGCGGCTGCCGGTGTGACGCAGTTCACCGCGATATCGAGATCGGCCAGTTCCTTGCCAAGCGACTTGGTGAACCCGATCACCGCCGCCTTTGACGTGGAGTAAGCGCTGGCGTTGGGGTTGCCGTCTTTGCCCGCAACCGAAGCGATGTTGACGATCCGGCCATAGTTCTGAGCCTTCATCGTCGGCACCACGGCCTTGTTGACGTGAAACGTGCCCATCGTGTTGATCTTCATGATCTCGGCAAAGGCTTCGACGGGATAGTTTTCCACCGTCTCGTTCGGGCCCGCGATCCCGGCCGAGTTGACCAGAATGTCGATGCGCCCCGTCGCGTCGAGCGTATTCTGGGTCGCGGCTGTAACGTTGTCCCAATCGCTGATATCGACCTCGATCGCTAACGCATCGCCGCCAAGTGCCGCTGCCTTTTCTTCGGCCAGTGCCAAGTCCATGTCCCAGATAGCGATGCGGGCGCCCCCGGCACGCAACGCATCCGCAACCGCGCCGCCTATGCCCTGCGCCCCGCCTGTTACAATGGCCGTCTGTCCCTCAAAGTTACTCATGCTGCGTCCCACCCGTTGCGAATGCAGTCATATCCGTCGCGGTAATACGCCTCGGGCGATTCCGCAAAATCGCGCCAGACACGTGTTGCGGCGGCCAGTTCCGGCAAGCCGCGCCCGAACGCCTCAATCGTCAACCACTTGTCATATCCGCTGTCCTTGATCGCCTTGAAAGTTTCGGGCCAGGGCACATGGCCACGCCCGGGTACGCCGCGATCGTTCTCGGAGATGTGGATATGTACGACGTCCGCCGCGTTGCGCGTATAGGCGTCGATCGGGTCCTTCTCCTCAAGATTGGCGTGGAACGTGTCGTACATCGTCTTGATGGCCGGGTGGTTCAGGCTTCTTGTATAGGCGCAGAGGTCGTCCATCGTATTGGCAAAGTAAGTCTCAAACCGGTTGACCGCCTCAAGCGCGATCACTTGCCCGTTCGCTTGCGCATGATCGCCAACGACCTGATGCACCTCGCGCGCCCGGTCGAACTCGGCCTCTGTCGGACCCTCGCCCGAGAAATGACCGAGCGTCTGATGCAGCGGGCCACCGATGCCCTCGGCGCCAAGCGCGGCTGCACAATCGACAAGCCATTTCAGATGGTCTTCGCCACGCTTCCGGTTGGCGGCGTCTTCGCTGATGATGTTCATGTCCGGCGTTGGGATGACCGAAATCGCGGTGCGCCCGAGCCCTAACTCATCCAGCATCCGGCCCGTCTTGGAATAGTCGTCCGGCGTCCCGGCGAAGACGGGCACTTCGACACCATCATAACCCGTTGCCTTGATGTCGGCCAGAAGCCCTTTGTGCTGTTCCTCAACCGAGGTCGTCCACAACAACATGCAGAATCCGATTTTCATGATCTCCCCCGTGATGCCCGTTTTCGCCAGCATAGACGCCGCCTTTGGAATCCGGAAGAAAGAATTGAGGGGCGTACATCAGAAAAGGATTGCATTTGCGGAAGTGAGCCGAAACGATACTGCCGACAGCGTCAGGAAATCGGGGAGGACACCATGGCGGGGAATACGTATCCGAAGCTGCACAATGCAATGTGGCCGGGTCTGGTCGGTAAGGGCGAGGATGAGCCACCGATCAGCCTGGACAGAATGCTCGATTTGACGGCGGCAGCTGAAGTAAATGGCATCAAATTCGATGGTGTCGACCTTTTTCTGGCCGATCCGCACACGTCCATTGATGTCGACGATGACGGCATCAAGGCACTTGCCGACAATGTCGGCGGTCGCGGGTTGTCGATTGGCTCCGCCGTGGCCCCGGTCTGGCCCCCGGTCGGCGGCGGCTCGGCCATGGATGAAGGTGAGGGGCGCACCGCATTTCTTGCCGCAGTTGAGAAATCCTGCAAGATCATGGGGCGGCTCCGGGACCTTGGCGTGCGAAAAAGCGGGGTGGTTCGGATCGATACTGCCACCGGCGTTGGTGAGTGGGCCGAAGACCCGGCGGGGAACACCGCGAAGATCGCCGAGACGTTCCGTCAGGCCTGCGACATCGCCGCCGATCACGGCGAACGCCTTGCTGCCGAAGGGGAAATTTGTTGGGGCGGCATGCATTCGTGGCGCGACATGCTTGACCTGTTCGAGGCCGTGGATCGTCCCGAAACCCTCGGATATCAGGCCGACATGGCGCATTCGATGCTCTACACGCTGGGCTACAACGCGCCCGAGCATGCACTGATCTCACCCGAAGAGCTGGGGGATCGCGCGGCGCTCGACGTGGCCTATCAGAAGGTCGCCGATGCGCTCCGTCCCTGGACCATCGACTTCCACGTGGCGCAAAACGACGGCACGGTTCATGGCCAGGGCAGTCACGACAAGACCGGGCGACATTGCATGGCAACGGACCCGAACGGCAAGCTCGATGTCGTGAAACACGCGGGCATGTGGCTGACCGGGGATGACGGGCCCTTTAGCCGGGGCATGACGCATATCTGCTGGGACGGGTGCATGTTCCCGAACGCGGTTCTCGAAGACCAACAGACCTGGAACGATATCCTCGCCGCCATGATCAAGGTGCGGGATGCCCATGGGTGGAGTGCGTAAGATGGCCAAGAAGAAACTTCGCATCGGCATGGTGGGCTATGGCTTCATGGGCCGCACGCATTCCAACGCCTTCACGCAAGCCCCCAGGTTTTTCGATCTGGGCTATGAGCCGGAACTGACAGCCGTTTGCGCCCGCAACCAAGAACGCGCGCAAGCTTTCGCCGATCAATGGGGCTATGGCAGTGTTGAGAGTGACTGGCAGGCGCTGGTCGCGCGGGACGATATCGACCTGATCGACATCGCCGCGCCAAATGATATGCACCACGACATCGCCATTGCGGCCGCTGGGGCGGGCAAGATGGTGATGTGCGAAAAGCCCTTGGGGCGCACCGCAGCAGAGTCGTCGGAAATGGTCGCGGCGGTTGAAAAGGCCGGTGTGCCGAACATGGTCTGGTACAACTACCGTCGTATTCCGGCGGTGACTCACGCAAAGAACCTGATCACATCCGGCAAGCTCGGGCGTATCTTCCATTACCGCGCTCAGTTTCTACAGGATTGGACAATCGCCGATGACCTGCCACAGGGCGGCGTGGCGCTCTGGCGGCTGGACAAGGACGTCGCCGGATCAGGCGTGACAGGCGACCTGCTCGCGCATTGCATCGACACCGCCATGTGGCTGAACGGCGGGATCGATAAGGTCACCGCGATGACCGAAACCTTCATCAAGGAGCGTCAGCACAACCTGACCGGCAAAGTCGAAAAGGTGGGCATTGACGATGCCAGCGCCTTTATGGCGCGGTTCGGCAATGGCTCGATGGCACTCTTCGAAGCGACGCGCTATGCGCGCGGGCACAAGGCGCTCTATACGCTTGAGATCAATGGCGAAAACGCCTCGATCATCTGGGATCTGCACGACTTGCATCGCCTGCAATACTTCGACCACAGTGATGAAGGGACCGAACGCGGCTGGCGCTCGATCCACGTGACCGATGGCGATCATCCCTATATGAGCAATTGGTGGGTGCCGGGGCTGTCGATCGGGTATGCCGAAAGCTTTGTGCATCAGGCCGCTGATTTCATCATGGGGCTGGATGGTGAAGCTGCAGCACCGACCTTTGCCGAAGCGCACCAGACCGATCTCGTTACGGATGCGGTGCTGAAATCGGCGGAAACCGGACAGTGGGAAGCGCCGTGAGGTTGAGGCCCCGGATCATGTCCGGGGCATCTTCGCGCTAGCGGCGCAGGTCTTTCCACGGGGCCTCGCCCGCGACATCGACCAACTCATACCCTTGGTCGCCGACACAGGGGCCAAGGATTGCGAGCAATTGAGCGTCACTTTCGCCGACGTTGAAACTGGCATGCACCACATCGGCCCCAATAAACACGCTGTCGCCGGGGCCAAAGAAGCGCTTTTCCTCACCCAGCCACTGCTCGACCTTGCCCGAGATGCAATAGATCACCTCTTCTTGATCGGGGTGCTTGTGAAAGTCGTGGCCATGGCCCGGCGAGATGTTTACTTCAATCACCGTCAACTGCCCGGCCCCGGTTGAGGGCGGGTGCGACATCCAACGCAGCTTGCCCCAGTCGAGAACTTCCGCCGGCGTCTCGGCGGACATCATGAAAGTGCCGGTCATGTCTTCCCCCTGATCTCGGTAAAGGCGCGGGTTTGCGCAACGAGCGCTGCCTCCGACGGCAACCGTTCCATCGAACTCGCCCCGTAAAACCCCTGACAGTCTTTGGTGCGTTCCAGCACATATTGCGCGTCGTCGGGCATCGAAATCGGGCCGCCGTGACAGAGGACGATGACCTCCGGATTCGCATTGCGTGCAGCCTCGGCCATGTCGTCAATCGCCGTGATGCACTGGTCGAGGGTCAGCGCGGTTTCCGCGCCGATATTGCCACCGGTCGTCAGGCCCAGATGGGCGACCACAACGTCAGCCCCCGCCTTGGCCATGGCGTGCGCTTCCTCCGGATTGAAGGCGTAAGGTGTTGTCAGCAAGTCCATGTCCCGCGCCGCCTTGACGAGGTCGACCTCCAGCCCGAAGCCCATGCCGGTTTCTTCGAGATTGGCGCGAAAGGTCCCGTCAATCAGCCCGACGGTCGGGAAGTTCTGGATGCCGGAAAATCCGAGCGAGATCAGCCTTCTGAGGAACTCACTGCGGATCATGAAGGGATCAGTGCCGTTGACCCCGGCCAGAACCGGGGTGTCTTTGACGACCGGCAACACTTCCTTGGCCATGTCCACGACGATCTCGTTGGCGTTGCCATAGGCCAGCAGGCCAGCCAGTGATCCGCGACCCGCCATCCGGTAACGCCCTGAATTATAGATCACAATCAGGTCGATCCCGCCTTCCTCCTCGCAATGGGCCGAGAGGCCAGTGCCAGCGCCACCGCCAATGATCGGCTGGCCCCTGGCAATCTTGGCATTGAGCCGGGACAGGATATCGGAACGGGGAATACGCATCAGGTGATCTCTCTCAGGGCGGTCAGGGCGGCGTCTGCGAACTCGGGGGTGTTCAGGTTATGGGGCACGGTCACCAGGCGTCGGTTTTCCGACTGTATCATGTCGCTGTTCAGTCGATGCGTCAGCGCCGCAAGCGCTTCGGGATCGTGGAAGGGCTGACCGGGCGCATCGATGGCCGACACCCCGCCCTCGGGGAGGAGGAACCGTACGGGCCCTGTCATCTCATTCAGCCGCCCGGCAATCCATGCGCCGAAGCGGTCGTTCTCCTCCGGCGTCGTACGCATCAGCGTCACTTGCGGATTGTGTACGTGGAACTGCCGGTCAGTGAACTTCTCCGGCACCGTTTCCTGTGCCCCGAAATTCACCATGTCGAGCGCCCCCACCGACCCGACATAAGGGATGCCGGTGCGGATCACTGCGCCGAACCGGTCTTCGGTCGCCGGGAACACGCCGCCCACCATCATGTCGGCCACTTCGGTCGTGGTCAGATCGACCACCGCTTCGATCATGCCACTATCGATCAGCTTTTCCATCGATTGCCCGCCGGTGCCGGTGGCGTGGAAGATCAGCGGATCATACGCATCGGACAGCGCGTCCGCGATATGGCTGACTGCGGTCGTCGTCACGCCGAACATAGTCAGACCGATGGCGGGTTT
>JBCCWG010000129.1:0-6220 GCA_039193985.1 Pseudomonadota bacterium | reverse complement strand
TGGTCAGCGTGTGGCCCGAGGCCTACCACGACGGCAACACCGCCGAGGTCCGCTTCCAGTGGACCTACCCCATCGTGTTCTCCCCCCAGGACCCGAACACGCTGTACGCCTGGTTTCGGCACGTGGTTTGCTGCGTTCTGGTGTGATGTGCCCTGTCTACGCGGGACGGCAACCCTTTATTCCTGCAGGTCGGATGTGCGCCGGACTCGACAGCGGCAAATCGCTGAAGTAAATAGAACATAATGTGAACATTTGCATGCTGCCCGATCATGCCCCAGCGTCGTATCCTCTCGCTCTGGTTCCCGCGTCTCGGGGCCGAGCGGTGCCTGCGCGAAATGCGCGGCCTGCCCGCCGGACCCTTTGCGGTCGTGGGGGATGTGCGGAACGCGCAGGTGCTGACCTCGCTCTCGGTTGAGGCCGAGGAGGCGGGCCTGACCCCGGGTCAGCCCGTGCGCGATGCGCATGCCATGTGTCCGGCGTTGAAAACGCAGCTTCAGAATGCCGGTCTCGACCGCGCCTTTCTGGCCGTGCTGCGCCGCTGGGCGGGCAAGTTCAGCCCCTGGGTGTCGGAAGAAGCGCCCGATGGTCTGGTGATCGACCTGACGGGCTGCGCGCATCTCTTCGGGGGGGAAGCCGCACTGATGGATGTGGTGGAAGCCGATTGCGCCGACCTGGGCCTGACGGTGCGGATGGGGGTCGCCGACACAGTGGGCGCGGCCTGGGCACTGGCGCGGTTTTCGGGCGCGGGGCAGGGGGGCACCCGGTCGGGCGATGACATCGCGCAGGAGGCCCGTGCCACACGCTCGCGCGCTGCCAAACGGCGGCACTGGGAACGGGGCGGGGCGCCGCCCAGGGCGCAGGCCCCGCCCAATCGGAGCGCGCGCATCGCCGCAAGCGGCCAGACCCGCACGGTGCTCGCCCCCTTGCCCGTCGCCGCCCTGCGGCTCGAGGACGACACGGTCGCCACTCTGAACCGTCTTGGCCTGCGCCAGATCGGCGACCTTGCCGGGCAGCCGCGCGCGGCTCTGGCGCGTCGCTTTGGCGGGCATCTGGTGCGGCGGCTCGATCAGGCGCTGGGGGTCGAACCCGAACCGGTCAACCCGGCCCGCGCGCCCGATCACTTCGCGGTGCGCCTGACCCTGCCCGAGCCTGTAGGGTTGAGCGGCGATATCCTGGCCGCGATTGACCGGCTGTTGCCACCGCTCGCGGCAAAGCTGCAAAATGCCGGCCGTGGTCTTCGGTCCATCCGCATGGAATGTCATCGCAGCGACCACACGATGGAGGCGGTCGAGGCGCGGTTGGCGCGCCCCTCGGCCACACCTGATCGCATCCGCCCGTTGCTGGCGATGAAGATCGAGGAGATCGACGCAGGCTTTGGGATCGACATGATCCGTCTTGAGGCGATGGTCACCGAGCCGATGCATGCGCATCAGCATCGGGGTCATGCTGAGGCGGCCAATGATGGCGCGACACGGCTCTCCGGTTCGGATGAAATGGCTGACCTTCTGGGGCGCATCGGCGGGCGTATCGGGCTTGAGGCGATCACCCGCCTGCACCCGGCCGACAGCCATATACCGGAAAAAACGGCAAAACTCATGGCGGCGGCATGGTCGGAACCGGCCGTTGGCTGGCCCAGACCCCGCGCTGCGCGCCCGCTGGAGCTTTGGCGCCCCGAGATCGTGATAGCGCATGAGGCGCCGCATCTGCCTCCGACCTTTCGGTGGCGGGGGCGCGATTTCGAGACCCATACCGGCCTCGGACCGGAGCGCATTTCACCCGAATGGTGGCTCGACGATCCTGATTGGCGAACGGGCGTGCGCGACTATTGGCGGGTCACGACCCGGTCGGGGGAACGGCTCTGGCTCTATTATGCGCATGGGGCCACGCTTTCACCCGGATGGTTCTGCCACGGCAGTTTCTGCTGAGGCCTGCACTGTACTACCGACCACCGGTTTCTCATCGGCCTCGAAATACCTCAGGGGGGTCTGGGGGGGCAGCGTCCCCCCAGCGGATCGACGCGCGAAGCGCGGCGAAACATCCCGCAAAAAAAGAGCGGCCCCGAAGGACCGCTCCCAAAATCAACGCTGATGGCGACTTAGCTTTCCGGCAGGATCACCGTGTCGATGACGTGGATGACGCCGTTCGAGGTTTCGATGTCAGCCGTTACGACCGAAGCTTCTTCAACCATCACGCCATTGTCGAGGTCGATCATAACGTCCGAGCCCTGAACTGTGGTTGCCGCCATGTCGTCGGTCAGGTCGGTCGACATCACTTTGCCGGGAACCACGTGATAAGTCAGGATGGCGACCAGCTGATCCTTGTTCTCAGGCTTCAGCAGCTCTTCGACAGTGCCTTCGGGCAGCGCTGCAAAGGCTTCGTCGGTCGGTGCGAAGACCGTGAACGGACCGTCACCCTTCAGCGTGTCGACAAGATCTGCCGCCTGAACGGCAGCGACCAGCGTTTCGAACGAACCGGCGCTGACGGCGGTGTCGACGATGTCTTTCTTCATGTCGCCGGCATAGGCGGGCAGGGCAATCAGGGCCGTTGCAGCAAGTGCGAGTGTTGTGCGGATCATCTTTTGTCTCCCAAATCTGGATATGAATGCCGTTGTTGGCATCGAGAGGTCTTACGTGGGAAAAAGTCCCGCGGATCATAGGCAGCATGCCGCATTCCGCATTTGACGACAGTTAGGTGCGCGCTAAGCCTCCGATTGGCGGCACGGCCAATCACGGTTCTGTGACTATCCGTGATGTGGTGCCCCATTATTTCAACAAATCTGCCCGGTATGACGATGCCGTGAGAGGAATTGCGCCGCGCGTCGCGTATCTACATTCTAAGCCTGCACGCACCAAGGAGAGCGAAATGGCCGGACGTTACCAAAGCGACCTGACACGAAACGATGTCACACCGAGAGCGGCGTGGCTCAATCGCCGTCAGCTGATTGCATCCGGTGCCAGTTCGCTTGCGCTTGCTTCGATCGCAGGGCCCGCAGCCGCGTCGCTTGGTGCGAAGAAGACCGACTACGGTCAGGACCTCGTCCCCAACACGCTCGAAGAGATCTCCAGCTACAACAACTTCTATGAGTTTGGCACCGATAAAGGCGATCCGGCGCGCTATGCGCATATGCTCACGACCGAGCCCTGGTCTGTCGATATCGACGGCCTGGTCGACAAGCCCGGAACCTATTCCTTCGATGATTTGCTCGACGGCATGACGCTTGAGGAACGTATCTATCGTTTCCGCTGCGTCGAGGCCTGGTCGATGGTCATCCCCTGGGTCGGCTTTGAACTTGCAGATCTTTTGGAAAAGGTCGGTGTTCAGGACGGGGCGCGGTATGTCGCGTTTGAAACTGCTGTGCGTCCGGATGAGATGCCGGGTGTCCGCCGTCCCACGATTGAATGGCCATATCGCGAAGGCCTCCGTCTGGACGAGGCCATGCACCCGCTGACGATCGTGGCGACGGGTATTTATGATGAGCCGATGCCGAACCAGAACGGCGCACCGATCCGGCTCGTGGTGCCCTGGAAGTACGGCTACAAGTCGATCAAGTCGATTGTGCGCATATCGCTGGTCGCCGATCAGCCTGAGACATCCTGGAACATGCTGCAGCCACGGGAGTATGGTTTCTATTCCAACGTGAACCCGAACCGTGACCATCCCCGTTGGAGCCAGAAGACCGAGCGGAAGATCGGCGGTGGTCTGTTCTCTCGCCGGATCGATACGCTCATGTTTAACGGATATGAAGAAGAGGTCGCCGGCCTGTACGAAGGCATGGACCTGATCGAGAACCACTAGACCAATGACAGCTAAACAGAAGATCAACATCGCGCTTGGGCGCTTGCCAGCGTGGCTGCTCTATGCAACCGCTGTCATCCCGCCGGTGTGGTTACTGTACCTGGGCCAGACGGGTGGCTTGGGCGTCGAACCGATCAAGGAGTTGGAGCACAGGCTGGGTGAACTTGCGCTACAGCTTTTTATCGTGACGCTTGCCATCCGCCCATTGCGCGATTGGTCAGGCATCAACCTGCTGAAGCAACGCCGCGCGCTGGGCCTGATCACCTTCTTCTATGTTACGCTGCACCTTCTGGTCTGGCTGGTGCTCGATGTCGGAATCCTGTCGGAGATCTGGGCCGACATCGTCAAGCGCCCCTACATCACTGTCGGCATGGCGGCGTTTGTCTTGATGATCCCGCTGGCAATCACGTCGAACAACCGCTCGCTCAGAAAGATGGGCCCAAAGCGCTGGAAGAACTGGCACAAGTTAACCTATCCGGCCGCAGTGCTTGGTGCGCTGCACTTTGTCATGCTCGCCAAGGGCTTTCAGATCGAACCGCTGATCTATCTCGGCATCACGCTACTCTTGCTTGCGGCCCGCTTCCGCTTACCACGAAAAGCGGCCATGGCCTGACATATCCCTATCAAGTTGTGTCTTCCCCCTGCCGAGCTTCCGGCTAGTGTCCGATGATGGACAAAGCAGCGAAGTCGCGGGCGACACTCACGATCATGGCCGTCTTCTTTCTTCAGCCACTTGCGCTGGGGGGATGGCTGGCGCTGATCCCGGAGGTGAAAGAGGCGCTCGCGCTCTCAAAAGGCCAGTTGGCCTTTGCACTGATGGGCGTACCTGTCGCACTTGTGCCGGGGTTGCAGATTGCCGGCCGCGTCATTTCGCGGTTTGGACCGCGTCGTGTGGCGACCGTCTTTTTCCCGCTCCAGGCCTTGGCGTTCCTGCTGCCGTTTGTGGCGTGGAACACCGGGTCGCTATTCGCGGCGCTGTTTGTCGTCGGCTTGATGATGGCCTTCGTCGAGGTTGCGATGAACGTTTATGCCGGTCGGCTCGAAAAGCGCGAGGGCGTGCTCATCATGAACCGTTGCCATGGGTTCTGGGCGTTTGGCTTGATGATGGGCTCGGGGACGATTGCGTTGGTCAACGCGGGCTATGCCCCGCAGATCGGTCTCGCGCTCGTCTCGGCCGGGGTGGGCGCATTCGCAGCACAATCCTTGCCTCGCCTGCGCGGTGAGGAAGAGGAAACGTCACCGCCCCGACGAAAACCGTCTGACCTGCCGCTGGCACTTGTGCTGATTGCGGTGTTCATGTTCGTCGTTACCTTGACAGAAGGCGTGATGGCCGACTGGGCCGCCGTTTTTATGGCCGAGCGTTTGGGCGAAAGCGGGTCGCGCGCCGCACTGGCCGTGACCATTTTTTCGGGGCTCATGGCGGCGGGCAGGTTTTTGGGTGACTTCCTGAAGTCTCGTTTGGGCGCGGTTAACCATGCGCGCGTGACGGTGGCTTGCGCGATCCTTGGCCTGCTCGTGGTCATCGCACCTGTGTCGCCCGTGGTTTCATACCTTGGTTTCGGTCTGATCGGCTTCGGCGTTGCTGCCGCCTATCCGTTGGGCGTATCGGCGATTGCAGCATTGGATGACAGGTATGAAGCGCCCAACATCGCCTTTGCGGCGACCATGGCGATGGGCGGCTTTCTTATTGGACCACCACTGATCGGGTTTCTGTCAGAAGCGTTCTCGCTTGCTGTCGCGTTCGCGGCTTTGATTCCCGGATTGGCATTGGCGCTTGTCCTGACGCGCTGGCTCAGACCTGAATCGCGGGACTGAGTCCCGGTGACTCGCTTCGAAAGGCTGCGCAGGTATGTTATCCCACGTTATCCACATGAAGTTTGGCGTCCTTACGATGCCAAAACCCCATATTTTGTTGGTCTCCAAAAAAATCGCATCTTTCTGAAAAAAAGCACTTGCAGGTTTTGGTCAGGGTACGTAGATAGCCCCTCACCGGCGGCGCAGAGATGCACCAACGGGGCGCCAGACGGGCCAGCGGTTACGACCAAGGCAACGAGACGCAAACAATAACAGAGATATTTGAGGCGGGGCGCGCCAAACAAGTTAGGGCGCACACTGTCGATTTTGTCTCTGACGCTCTTTGAAATCGCTGGTAACTGAAGAGATATGTGGGCGGTTTGGTCCTTTCGATGGACAAATCCTGCATATCGACTCTCTTAGGGTTTCGGCTCGATTATAGAGAGGTCAGCTTCACTGTTTGTACGGCTTCTGGTTTCTTATGAAACCTGGAGCACATCAAACAGATGACTGTCCCGCTATCCAAGCGGGACGATGTGCAGAGGTTCGAACGTCAAGGATAAGCAGTAATGCTTTTCAACTTGAGAGTTTGATCCTGGCTCAGAACGAACGCTGGCGGCAGGCCTAACAC
>JBCCWG010000128.1:0-6336 GCA_039193985.1 Pseudomonadota bacterium | reverse complement strand
GGGTGAGATCAAGTAAAACCAATAAACATACGGAACGGCCTCTATGACCGAAGACCAGATCCTGAGCTTCTTTTCGTCCAACCTGATCTTTCTGCTCGGCGCGATCTTCCTGATCATCGTCATCCTCAAAGGTGTGCGCATCGTGCCTCAGGCCGAAAAATACGTGGTCGAACGCTTTGGCCGGCTGCACTCGGTCCTGGGCCCCGGCATCAACTTCACCGTGCCGTTTCTCGACGTGGTCAAACACAAGATCTCGATCCTCGAACGCCAGCTGCCGACGATGAAACAGGACGCGATCACCGCCGACAACGTGCTGGTGCAGGTCGACACCTCGGTCTTCTACCGCATCATCGAGCCCGAAAAGACCGTCTACCGGATCCGCGATGTGGATGCCGCGATCTCCACCACCGTCGCCGGGATCGTCCGGTCCGAGATCGGCAAGATGGAGCTCGACCACGTCCAGTCCAACCGCGCCACGCTCACCGAGGCCATCAAGAACTCACTGCTGGCCGTGGTCGACGACTGGGGGATCGAGGTCACCCGCGCCGAACTTCTCGACGTCAATCTTGACGAGGCCACCCGCGCCGCGATGCTCCAGCAGCTCAACGCCGAACGCGCCCGCCGCGCCCAGGTCACCGAGGCCGAGGGCCAGAAACGCTCGGTCGAGCTTGCCGCCGATGCCGAGCTTTACGCCGCCGAACAGACCGCCAAGGCCCGCCGGATCGAGGCCGAGGCCGAGGCTTATGCCACCGAGGTCGTCGCCAAGGCGATCCAGCAGAACGGGCTCGAGGCGGCACAATACCAGGTTGCGCTCAAGCAGGTCGAGGCGTTGAATGCGCTTGGAAACGGCAATGGCGCGCAGACGATCGTCGTGCCCGCCAACGCGCTCGAGGCCTTTGGCGATGCCTTCAAGATGCTGAAAGGAGGTGGACGGTGATGGAACACGCGCTCTGGTCGCTCTGGTGGGTCTGGGCCGCCGCCGCCCTGGTCTTTGCGATCATCGAGGTGCTGGCCCCGGGCTTTGTCTTCCTCGGCTTTGCCATTGGTGCCGCGGCGGTGGCGCTCTTTCTGGCCAATCTGGGGCTCAGCCTCGGCCTGCCGCTTCTGCTCTTGATCTTCGCGGGCCTCTCGCTCGCCGCCTGGCTGGTCCTGCACCGCGTCTTCGCGCGGCCCGAAGGCCAGGCCAAGATCATCCGCAAGGACATCAACGACTGAGCCCCCACGGACAGGGCTTGCCGGGAATCAGAGACTGACGCACACTGGCGTCATTGCCTCGAAAATCCGTTTGTCCCCGCATTCCCCCGAGCATCCCTTGTCCGAAAACCCCCATGTCGCCCGCATCAACGCCCTGACCACCAACGCCCGCAGCACCTGGTTCGCCCTGCTGACCGTGCTGCTCTTCGTCGGCATCACCCTGATGGGCGTTGAACATATCGATTTCTACGGCGTCGGCCGCGCCACCGAACTGCCGCTCATCGGTGTGGAGGTCCCCACACGTCTCTTCTTCTACGCCGCGCCCATCCTGACCGCCGCAGTCTACGGATACTTCCATCTCTATCTGATCCGGCTGTGGGACGCGCTCGCTGATGCAGATGCCCGGATCGATGGGAAACCCCTCGGCGACGCGGTGGCACCCTGGCTGATGACCGATGCCGCATTGCTGGTCCGCAGTGTCAGAAACGTCGAAGACAGCGTAGCCCCCCGCGCCATGCAATGGCCCGCCCTGGCCCTGAACATCCTTCTTGCCTGGGCGTTCGGTCTTGTTGTCCTTGGTCTTTTGTGGTGGCAATCCATGACCGCGCGCGAACCATGGATGACGGGCATCAGCACGGTCTCGCTTCTCGTGTCCATCTGGGCCGGCGTGACATCCTTTGTCCTGATGATCCGCCGCATGCGGGGCCGGACCCGCTACCCATCCCTCGTCTTGCACCCCGGCGTCTCGATCCTCTGCGCGGCCATCGGGATCGGGCTAATCGGCATGATCGCCGCCGAAAGGACCACCTCTGCCTGGGGCGTTTCTGAGCGCGTCGCTGTTTGGGAGCGTGCCCTGCGCGGACTGCCTCCCAAACCGACAGGGCGCTTCGCGCTCGAACGGCGCAGCGAACGGACCCTTTGGTCACGGTACCTGTTTGACCTGGCCCCGATCGATCTTTCAGGCGAGGCTGTCGTCGAACGACCAGACGACTGGCTCCCCCACGACATTGCCCGCGCCGCATTCCAGGCCAATTGGTGCAGTCGCGCCACAACAGACTGCTCTGGCGCAGACATGCCCGAGGCTTTTGAAACCGAATGGACCACCCGCCGCGATGCGCAGATCCGCGCCTTGTCCAAACCAGGGTTCAATTCCATTGATCCGAAAGACGTCGCACGCATGAGGTCATCTGACCGTGACCGCGCGCGCCGTCAGGCGCCGGACTTGCGGGGAGCAATTCTCGTTGACGCACAACTCACGGGCGCCAACCTCGCCTTCGCCGATCTGACCAACGCCCGCCTAAATCGTGCGCTTGTGGAAAATGCCGACTTGCGACACGCGCAGTTGCTGGACGCGGATTTCCGCGGGGCGCAGTTGCAGGGGGCGGATCTCCGCGGGGCTCAGTTACAGGGGGCGTTCCTCATCGGGGCGCAGTTGCAGGGGGCGGATCTCATCGGGGCGCAGTTGCTGGACGCGGACCTCAACGAGGCGCAGCTGCAGGACGCGGATCTCAGCTGGGCGTCATTGATGGGGTTAACGGACAACGCCATAGACTTGGTCGAAACGAACCTCAGCGGGGCAACAAACGATGGCGGCGCGCTGAGGTTTGTCGACTTGCGCCGCGCCCGGTTCGACCATCGCACAGATTTTCGCAACGCCTTCCTGGACGCCTCCGTGCAAACACCGGACTTCCTCGATCTCAGATCTGGTCAACCATGCCAATGGACTTGGGCGCGTACCGCGAACAACGGCGCGCCACTCACCGACGAACAGTTCCATGCCTTTTGGCGTGGCTGGCTGGACACGGTTACGGGTGGAGACCCACGGGCTTGGGAATTTGTTGCTCCCGCAGAATGGCACTCCGTCAAACCCGTCTCCCCCCCGGATGGGTGCGAATGGGACACGTCTCCGCTTCCGAAATGGAACATGCGGGGCCGCTGACAAGTGACGCATTACGCGTGAGACGGATGTACAAAACGGACAAACCCCCGCTCTGACCTTGTACAAAACGGACAAAACCGCCCCGTTGCTGCCTCTGGACGCCCCTGCCTGGGTCTCCTATATATTTTGTTCAGGAACTGCCACGAGGCCCGTATGACGCATTCGCCCGAACCGATGGAAGGCACCCCTCTGATCGCGCCGTCCTCGACGGATCATCCGCTTTACGATCAGATCGTCGATGCGTGCCGGTCGGTTTATGACCCCGAAATCCCGGTTAATATCTACGAGTTGGGTCTGATCTATACCATTGATATATCAGACGAAAACGCCGTGAGTGTGGTCATGAGCCTCACCGCCCCCGGCTGCCCTGTCGCCGGCGAGATGCCCGGCTGGGTCGCCAGCGCCATCGAACCCCTTCCAGGCGTCAAACAGGTCGATGTCGAACTCACATGGGAGCCGCCCTGGGGCATGGAGATGATGTCCGACGAAGCGCGGCTCGAGCTCGGATTTCTCTAACCTCCTGACAGGATTGGGAAATTTATCCACAGCCTTTCTGCGGCCTGTCGCAATAAGTTCATCTTCCCGTTACCGGTCTGTCCCAAAGCTGTCACACTCCGTCGCTTAGGCTTCGCGCGTCAAACCTGACGGTTTGACCCGTCCAGTTTCTGAAAAAAGTGCTTTTGCCCAAGCACTTGGACGGATCATTGCACCGTCAGACCGACGCGCCGCGCGGCCACACACCCGGCGCGCGGCAGACCAGAACCGATTTGGGCCGGCCCGGACTTGCTGTCCCCCCGGCAGATCATTGGCCCTTTAGACCGTCCCGGACCCCCGGGGCGGTCATCTCGTTCGAGACCGTTGCCAGCTCAGCAACCCTGTCATGTGAACCATGTCGTCGCGAAACTCTTGAGCCAGAGCCCGCACGCAACTAGATTACCGTCAAAGGAGTTCGCATATGTTCGGCATTCCCGGAAAACAAGCGGTCACGCTGACCTCGCGCGCGGCAGAGCAGATCCGTAAACTCATGGCCCGGGACGGCCATGCCGGCCTGCGTATCGGCGTCAAGAAAGGCGGCTGCGCGGGCATGGAATACACCATGGACTATGTGGAAACCGAGGACGCCCATGATGAGGTAGTTGAGCAGGACGGCGCCCGTGTGCTGATCGCTCCGATGGCGCAGATGTTCCTTTTTGGGACCGAGATCGACTATGAGGTCTCGCTGCTCGAATCCGGATTCCGGTTCAACAACCCCAATGTGACCGAATCCTGCGGCTGCGGTGAATCGATAAAATTTGCCAATATGTAAAACGGCTTACGCCTGTGTCTTGAGGTGGACATATGTGCCCCTGTAGCGGTTCTCCAGATATGGCCCTGCAAGCATTGGCGTGGGCGAGCCCGGCGGCGCGATATCCGTGTCGTAGGATGGGTTGAAGAACAAAGGCACCGATAACCGCTCGCCTGCACCGCCGATCACGCGATGAGGCGTCGCGCGCACCCCGCCGCGAGTCCAGATCTCAAGCATCTCGCCAAAATTGATCACAAATGTCCCGGGCGGAGCGATCACTGGCATCCAGCTTCCGTCCTGCAATTGCACGTCGAGGCCCGGCTGACCATCGGTCGCAAGCAAAGTGAGACAGCCATAATCCGTATGCGGCGCGATGCCGAAGTCACTGACGCCGGCCGATGTGGGGCGCGCGGGGTAGTAATTGCCACGCAGCAAGGCCATCGGACGTTCGAACGCCTGATCGAAATGCGAGGCCGGCGCACCGATCGCAACCGCGATCGCCCGCAACATCTCGGTCGCAACGCTCATCGCCGCAGCCGCATAGGCTTCGATTGTGGCCTGAAACGCGGGAACATCTGGCCAGAGATTGGGGGCATAGACCGCAAGACCGCGCTCAGCCATGGGATCGCCGGGCGGCAGTTCGAACCCGCTGTCGAACACCTCTTTGAAATCCGGTTTCGAGCCTGGATCGACTTGCTCTGACCGTGGCGCGCCCCATCCACGATTGCCTCCGGTCCGCGCCATATCCACCTTTGCCTTCGCTGTATTCGACTGCGCGAAGAACCCGCGATACACGTCGATCACCTGCGTGACCTGAGCGGGCGTTACCGGCGTTCCCGCAAGAAGCAGAAATCCGACATCCCGCACGGCATCCGCCATGGTCTGCATAGAGTCGCGATCGCCCCGTGCAAGTGCAGAGGCATCCAGCGTCGGTATCATCGCACGATCATCCCCAAGCCAAGAATTGTCCTTATCCGCGCCCGGTGCTACCACGGCGCAGAACTGGAAAACAGGGGGAGACGATGCGTCGGAAACTGGCCGCCGGAAACTGGAAGATGAATGGCACGGGCGCGGCACTGGCCGAACTGGATGCGCTGGCGCGAGCGCATCCCGCGCCGTCCGCGGACATTCTAATCTGCCCGCCTGCAACACTGGTTCACCGGGCTGCCGAACGCGCCTCGGGCAGCGCCATCGCGATCGGCGGCCAGGACTGCCACACGCAAACCGCTGGCGCGCATACCGGCGATGTCAGCGCCACAATGCTGGTCGACGCAGGCGCCGATGCGGCGATCCTCGGCCATTCCGAACGGCGGCAGGATCACGATGAAACCGACGCCCTGGTTCGAACCAAAGCCGAAAGCGCGCTCGAAGCCGGCCTGACGGCCGTCATCTGCGTCGGTGAAACGCTCGCAGAACGCGACGCCGGCGAAACGCTCAACGTGATCGCTGCGCAGCTCACCGGCTCGGTGCCGGATACCATCCCCGGAGACCGCACCGTGATCGCCTATGAACCGGTCTGGGCCATTGGCACAGGTCATGTGCCGACCCTTGCACAGATCGGCGAGGTTCACGACGCGATCCGGGCCCATCTGAATGATCGGTTCGGTGAAGAGATCGGCAACAGCATGCGCCTGCTCTATGGCGGGTCGGTCAAAGCCGCCAACGCTGCGGATATCTTCGCTGTCCCGAATGTGGATGGAGCGCTTGTCGGGGGCGCCAGCCTCAAGGCGTCTGATTTCTCCCCCATCATCACCGCTCTCGAACAAAGCCACTGAGCAAGGCGCACAACCAAGCGCCGCACCCGATCCGGACGCGGCGCTTCTGTGCTCGTGCATCAAACTTGCGCGGCAGCGCACAATTTGACTGTGGCTAGTTCGTGATGATCTCCGGCCCCATGAACGTGTTGGGCAGGAAGGTG
>JBCCWG010000127.1:0-6368 GCA_039193985.1 Pseudomonadota bacterium | reverse complement strand
CGGCCCACGGCGTCGATCTCGTCGATGAATACGATGCAGGGCGCATTTTTCTTGGCCTGTTCGAACATGTCACGGACCCGGCTTGCACCGACGCCGCCGAACATTTCCACGAAGTCAGAGCCCGAGATGGTGAAAAACGGCACGCCCGCCTCACCCGCGATGGCGCGGGCCAAAAGCGTTTTACCGGTGCCTGGCGGGCCGACCAGCAGCGCGCCTTTGGGGATCTTGCCGCCAAGGCGCGAGAATTTCTGCGGATTGCGCAGGAATTCGACGATTTCCTCAAGCTCTTCCTTGGCTTCATCGATGCCCGCGACATCGTCAAACGTCACACGGCCATGCTTTTCGGTCAGCAGCTTTGCGCGCGACTTGCCAAAGCCCATCGCGCCGCCCCGGCCACCGCCCTGCATGCGGTTCATGAAGTAAATCCACACCCCGATCAGCAAAAGGAATGGCAGGAAGGTCATCAGGATCGTGACAAAGCCCGATTGTTCCTGCGGACGGGCCGAGAAATCGACGTCATTTGTCACCAAAAGGTCCGTGGTATCGGCGCCTTCCGGTTGAATTGTCTGGTATTCCTGTCCGTTCTCGCTCCGGAAGATGATCTTCTCACCGTCGATCGTGGCGCTTGAGACGCCACCCCCTTCGACCCTGTCAACAAAGTCGGAATAGCTGACATTCGAGGTCGCCATATTCGACTGACCCCCTGAAATCAGGTTGAAAAGCGCCAGGATCAGCAGAAACAGCACAACCCAGAAGGCAATATTGCGCGCGTTGTTCAAAGGGTTACTCCTTTGGGAATTTCGGCCCGGCACCACGCTCCGGGTCAGTTGGCCTATTAAATAGCCACATACGTGGATTCTTCAACGGGAGATAAGGAACTCGGCGAAATTGCCACGCCCTGTGGCCTCGGCGGTCCAGCCATTTGCAAGGCCTGCGAGGGGGGCAGCGATCAGCGTCTCACCCTGCCAGATGGCGGGGGAGGCGCGGAGCGATTGGCGCGGCAGACCGGTGTCGCGCCACGGCGTGTCTTTGACGGCGTCGCCGAGGGCACGGATGGTCAGAATGCCTTCATGCGGGCCGTTGAGGTGCCAACGGCCATCCCAAAGCTGGTCCGTTGGGCCGGTGAGGTCCTTTACGGCGTTGTATTCACGGGCAATTCGCCATTTGTGATCGCTTGCGCGCTTCCCCTTCTCAAACGTCACAAGACACCCCCCCAAGGTATGGGTCTTGCCAGCGCCAAGCGCCACGTCCATCTCGATCATGCCATCAGATCGCGGGGTATAAGCCCCGCCACCGACCCATTGCAGGGCCGCGGACCGCAATCGATAGAGCGTTTCCATCGGGATAAGGCGGTCGTCTTCGACGTTGTCGCAAGGCAGGAGCAAATCCCCAGCAATTTCCTCGGCATAGCGCCACGCCGCGTCGTAAACATAGTGATCCAGCGCGGCGTTGGCCAAGTAGAGGTTATGTGCCACGGTCGAAAGCGTCTCGGCATCGATCCCCAATGGTTCAAGCGCATCAAGGATGCGCCGCGCCTTCACCCGGTCAAAGCGCGGGTCGTCATTCGACGCATCCTCGGCCCAGGTCACGCCCTGTCGGTCAAGATACGCCCGCAACTCCTCCCGCGACGCGGAAAGCAGCGGTCGCATCCAGCGGACACCATGACGCTCAAAGCGGCGCTCCATCTCAGCCAACCCCTCAACCCCGGATTTGCGCGCCAAGCGCATCAGGAAGGTCTCGGCCACGTCCGTTTCCGTGTGCCCCAGCACCACGCAGGACACACCCGACCGCTTGGCCCATGCTGCGATCAGTCGATACCGCGCCGCACGCGCCACCGCCTGCAGATTGCCTGTGCCGTCCCACGACCAACTCAGCACGTCATGCGAAACGCCACGTTCCGCACAATACCCGGCAACAAGCGCGATTTCGTCCCGGGCCTCGACACGCAGCCCGTGATCAACTGTGACCGCCGTGATCGGAAACCCCGCCTGCTCTGACTGCCAGCACATCAGGTCGAGACAGGCCATCGAGTCGCCGCCTCCGGAAACCGCAACGCCTACGGTGCCGGGCTTGGTGTCGCGAAGGGCCGCGCCTACCATGAACCGCAACGAGGCAAGGACCGCATCGTCACTCATCTTTGGTCCACAAATATCCCGGGGGTGAGGCCGAAGGCCGAGGGGGCAGCGCCCCCTTGCCACCGCGACAGCAAAGCTGGCGCAAACCGGTCAGGAGCACCCCATCGAGGCCCGCGCCGCCTGCGCTTCAAGCGATTCCTCGGACGTCGGGAACCGCACGGTCACCTCGCTTAGCGTGATGCAGGCCTGTTGCGTCTGTCCGATGCCGTCAAGCGAGACACCCAGTTTGAGCAGCGCCATCGGCGCCGTCGGGCCGTTGGGCGTGCCGGAGTAGCTCTCGAGATAGGCCTGTGCCGCGCTGGAGTTCAAACCCAGTTTCGTCAGGCTTTCGCCGCGCATCAGATGCGCAAGACCGGTCAGCGGCCCGCCCTGATAGGTCTCGGTAAAACGCTGAAATTGCTCGGCAGCCCCTTCGAAATTGCCATCGTCGAAGCTGGCCTTGGCGCGCTCGAAATCGTCTTTCTCGGCGATCGCCAGTTCCATGCCGCTCAGATCGGCAAGGCCACTCGCGACATCGCCGCCGGGTGCCGGGGCCGCAGGGGCCGCCGGTGCGACCGCAGCGGTCCCGGTGCTGGCCGGCAACGCACCACCACCCAGTGTGGGCGTATCCCCAAGGCTGCCAATGTCACAGCCCGCCTCAAGCTCGCAGAGCCGAAACTCGAGGTCGCCGATGCGGTTGGTGCCATCGGCCACAACAGAATCGACCCGGTTGGTCAAGCGCTCGGTCGCCGCTGTCAGCCGCTGCAACTCCGCCTCCATCGCGTCGATGCGTTCCAGCGCATTGGTGCCCGCCAGGTTCACATTAGCCCCTTGCGTGGTCGAGAGCTCGCGTTTGAGCTTTTGCATCTCGACGAAGACAAAGGTCAGTTCCTGGCGGATATCGGCCAGTGTCTGGCTGTCCTGAGCGGCCAGCGGCGTGGCGAGAAGCGTCAGTGCGAAGATGAGGCGTTTCATCAAGCGTCTCCGGTTACACACCCGCGCCGGCCGTGATCACAGTGACCGAGCGGCGGTTTTGGGCATAGCACAGCTCATCCGAGCAAATCTCGATCGGGCGTTCCTTGCCGTAGGAGATCGTGCGGATACGGCCCGGCGCAACCCCTTTGGAAATCAGATAGTTCTGCACCGCCGAAGCACGGCGCGCGCCCAGCGCAAGGTTGTATTCCCGCGTGCCCTGTTCGTCCGCATGGCCTTCGACCAGCGCCGAGTAATCGCCATTGGTCAACAGCCACTGGGCCTGCCCGTCGAGGACCTGCTGCGCCTCAACCGTCAGCGTCGACTGGTCGACGGCGAAGAGGACGCGGTCACCGATGGTGGCGCTGAAATAGGCGGGCGAAGTCGGGTCGCTGACCGACCCCGCGGCACCGGCGCCGGAACCGCCCGCGCCACCGGCGCCAAAGCGATCAGCGTTGGTACATGCGCCAAGGGCCAGCGCGGCGAGAAGGATCGCAATCTTCGAGAAGCTCATTTTGTCACCTGTGCGGTCATGTTTTATCTGCTCTTGAACGCAAATTATCACCGCTTGAAGGCAATGAAAACGGGGCAAATGATCCCGCCGACGCTCGGCAAAGACATGCCGGTCACAATCGTGTTAAGCGATATCAACGCGGCAAGGGGCGTGACGATGGATCATGTAGCCACCAACCGGGCGTATTGGAACGGCATGGCCGGCGACTGGGTTGCAGCAGGGGAACGGCTCTGGGCACTGGAGACACCGGAATGGGGCATCTGGGGTACGCCGGATGCCGAAGCCCCACTTTTGCCAAAGGGTATGAAGGGCCTGCAAGCGGCCGAGCTGGGCTGCGGCACCGGATACGTCTCGGGCTGGATGGCGCGGCGCGGGGCGGATGTGACGGGCATCGATGTGTCCGGGAACCAGTTGGCCACGGCACGCCGTCTGGCCGCGCAGCACGGGGCCGAGATTGCCTTTGTCGAAGGCAACGCCGAGGCGACTGGCCTGCCCGCCGCGAGCTTCGACTTCGCCGTCTCGGAATACGGCGCCGCGATCTGGTGTGATCCGGCGGTCTGGCTGCGCGAGGCGCACCGGCTGTTAAAACCCGGCGGGCGCCTTGCCTTTCTCGGCAATCATCCCCTGGCGATTGTGACCACTCCGATGAACGGTGCGCCAACTGACCGTGCCCTCCACCGGTCTTACCGCCATCTTAGCCGCATCGACTGGACCGAGGTCGAGTTCGATCCCGGCGGGATCGAGTTCAACCGGCCCTTGGCGGGCTGGTTCGCGCTGTTTCACGAGATCGGCTTCGCGGTGACCGACTATCGCGAGCTTTACGCCCGGGACGACCATGGGGGCACTGTGTTTTCTATCGATGCGGATTGGGCGCGCGACTATCCTTCGGAACAGGTCTGGTGGCTCAGAAAACTGTGACGCTGCGTCATCGGGGGAAAAGTGACGTAGGTTTCCCCGTGTAAAGTTTCGCGAAGTTTCCTACCTGTCGCCGCATGATTGAGACACACACATTTTCGCTGGACCCGTCCGCTACGACGGAGCATCTCAGCACCCCGCTTTTTTCGATGAAAGGCGCCAGTGCCGGACCGCGCCTTGTGGTCACCTGCCCTGACGCGCTTGCCCGTCAAATGGCCGAACGTTTCTGGGATCTCCCCAGTCTCGGGCGGATGCGCGGCAGCCTTGTGGTGCGCGCCAACACGCAGGACCCGGTCTATGATCTGCCGGATCAGGTTTTGGCCCTGCCGGAGATGGATGAGACATCCGCCTATTACCGCATCCTCGGTCAAATGGCCGATCTCGGCATGATCAGCGGGCGGGGCGTGCCGATGCAGCGCGTCGCCTGACGTCTGCATGACAAGCGAGACAGGCCGCCCTGTGGGACACACTCTTCGGGGAGCAGTGGCGGTCGGGCGGGGCTTGAGACGCGTTCTTTTTTTGAACGCTGTTTTGGTCCCGCCACATTTGAATCCTGAGTCCGGCAACTTGGCAAGGCCGCGTGTCTGCCGCATACTCGCGCTGCAACAACGGTCTTCGGCTGTTTCGGATACGCAAGTGTTCGAAGCGGGCGGGGCATCCCCGCCGCAAGACGTGAGCTAGGCATACACGGCACCACCGTGTCTGGGTTGCACCCAGGGCGGGTGGCGCAAGAAATGAGAAGCGAGGACCGTTCGTTGCGTCCTGTTCCATCGCGATGACACGCGCCGAACTGGCCCGGAACCTCGCCGTCTCGGCAACGCGAGGCGAATGGTCGGTTGAAGCCGTCGAGGCGGCTTTACGTCGCCGCCTGCCCGACACGCTCCGGCGCCTCGCCTTCGACATCGCCACAGATGTGCTCGAAACCCTGCCCGGGTCGTATGCCCCGGCCGCGAAGCGTGTCGCTAAAGCGTTGATCACCCTTGCCGCATTCGACACGATCTGGCGCTATTGCCGCCGCTATGAGGCATGGCCCGAGCGGGACCTAAGGCCAGCCTCAATGGCACCGATCAGGGCCCTTTGCGATCTCGACATTCCGAACCTCGGCACGGCCTGCGATCTCGCGGAGTGGCTGATCCTCACGCCAGAGCGTCTGGAGTACCTCGCCGATCCGACGAACCGGCATGAGCGGCACGACGAGATGGCCGTCAATCACTATCACTACAATTTTCACGCCAAGCGGGGGGCGGGCGTCCGGCTGATCGAAGCGCCAAAACCGGGATTGAAGGCCGTGCAACGTCTGATCCTTCGGGGCATCCTGAACCACCTGCCCGCGCACGCGGACGCGTTCGGGTTTGTGGCAGGGCGCAATTGCGCGATGGCCGCCAACCGACATACGGGCGAAGAGGTGGTGCTGCGCTTTGACCTGAAGGACTTCTTTCCGTCCATCCACGCCGGGCGTGTGTTCGGGCTGTTCCGCTGTCTCGGCTATCCGCACGCGGTCAGCCGGTTTCTGACGGGTCTTTGCACCAATGCCACACCGCCCCGCATGCTGGCGCGCCTTGCCGCCCCAGATCGTGCCACCTATCGCGCCCCGCACCTGCCGCAAGGCGCGCCCACCTCGCCCGTGCTCGCCAACCAGATGTGCTTCGCGCTCGACCGCCGCCTGTCCGGTCTGGCGCGCGGGTTGGGGGCGAATTACAGCCGTTATGCGGACGACCTGAGCTTCTCGGGCGATGCTCGGATCGTGCAGGGCGTGTTGGACGGCCTGCCGCGCATCGCAGCGGCGGAGGGGTTTCACCTCAACACGCAGAAAACCCAGGTTATGCGCCACGGAGCGCAGAAGTCAGTCACGG
>JBCCWG010000126.1:0-6448 GCA_039193985.1 Pseudomonadota bacterium | reverse complement strand
AGTTAACGCGTATTTCCGCACAGGGTTCTGTGCATCGGTCGAAAAAACGCAATAATTACAGCAGCTTCACGCGACCGTGTGCAAATCCGCAGTACCCCGTGAGCACCCGTGAACCCACGTGAGCTTTTGTTGCAAAACGGGTGGTGATTCAGACGAACCAGGCGGTTTCAAGGGCCCGCGCCCAGTTCTCGGCCCCTTTGTCGCGCGCGCACGCGATCATGTCGCTGGGATCGTAAGGAACACTCATCAGGGCAATTGACCAATCATCGCCGCACTTCTCGACAATCCCGTAGCGCGCATCGGGTGCGCCGGTCTGCTGGACAAAGTGGGGCGCCATCCGTGTGTCCAGATAAGCCGGGCAACCGACACTGCCGGGGTTCACGATGCGGCGGCCATCGGGCAGACGGACGCTGCGTGGCGCGTGGGTGTGGCCACAGAGCGTGAGCGCATGCGTCACGCCCCTTGCGCGTTTTCCCACCTCGACCAGATCCCGTGCGATCAGACGGTTGTCCGGGCCGCGATGGTCCAGCCAGTTTTCATCGTCGGCGTCGGGCGTGGCATGGCAGAGGAGGATGTCCCCCAGATCGAGTGTCAGCGGCAAGGCGCGGCACCAGTCGAGGGTTGCGTCCGGCAGATCGTCGATGACCCAGGCCTCCCAGTTGCCCAGCTCTGCTCTCGGACGGTCGACGAGCATCCGGTCATGGTTGCCGCGCACGGTCGGCACGTCGAGATTGCCCAGCACTTCGGCGGTGCCACGCGCATCGAGAGGCCCACTGAAACAGTCGCCGAGATTGACGATCCGGTCGACATCGTGCCGCTCGATGTCGTGCAAGACGGCGCGCAAGGCGTCGGTGTTGCCGTGTATGTCGCTGAGGGCCGCCAGTCGCATGAGCCGGACCTTCCCCTCTCGCACAGGCATGTGCAAGGGCCTATAGATGGACGAGACGACCAACAAAGGGCTTTGGCTTGGACATCAAGGGAAACTTGGCGATTGTGACCGGCGGCGCGTCGGGCCTGGGGGCCGCGACGGCGCAGCGGTTGGCGGCGGCTGGTGCCAAAGTGTGCCTTTTCGATATGGATGCGGCGCGGGGCCAGGCATGTGCCGAGAGTGTGGGCGGCAGGTTTCAAGCGGTCGATGTCACGGATGAGAGCGCGGTCGCAGTTGCGCTGGATGAGGTCGAAGCCGCATCAGGCGCGCCGCGGGTACTGGTCAATTGCGCCGGGATCGCCCCACCCGCGAAAGCTGTGGATCGTGATGGCGCTCCCTTGCCGCTTTCGGCCTTTGCGCGCGTGATCGAGGTGAACCTGATCGGGACATTTAATATGATCGCACAGGTGGCCGCGCGCATACAGCGCGCGGAGCCTTTGGGCGAAGAACGCGGCGTCATTGTGAATACGTCTTCCGTTGCGGCATTCGACGGCCAGATCGGGCAACCGGCCTATGCGGCCTCCAAGGCGGGCGTTGCGGGCATGACCTTGCCGTTGGCGCGCGAGTTTGCGCGTTCAAGGATCCGCGTGATGGCCATCGTGCCGGGCCTGTTCCTGACGCCGATGCTGGAAGGGTTGCCGGAGGAGGCGCAAGCCTCGCTCGGCGCGCAGGTGCCCTTTCCCAATCGGTTGGGCAATCCGGTGGAGTTTGCGCAGCTGGTCGAGGCCATCGTGCACAACCCGATGCTGAACGGCGAAGTTATCCGTCTGGACGGAGCGATCCGGATGGCACCGAAATGAGCTATACCGACGATTTCATGCGACGGGTGCTGGAGGAGGCACAGGTGATCGCGATGGTCGGTGCCTCGACCAATCCGGTGCGCGCGTCCTATTTCGTGGCGAGTTATCTTAACGCACGGGGTCGGCGAGTAATCCCGGTGAACCCTTCGCAGGCGGGGCAGGAGCTTTTCGGTGAAACCGTGTTGGCCGACCTGTCGGACATCACCGACAAGGTTGATATGGTCGACATCTTCCGCCGCTCCGACCATGTGCCCGCGATCGTCGACGCGGCTCTGAGCCAGTTCATGCCGGGGCTCAAATCGATCTGGATGCAGTTTGGCGTGATGCATGAGGAGGCCGCAGCGCGGGCCGAGGCGGCCGGCCTCGATGTGGTAATGGACCGCTGCCCCAAGGTCGAGATGGCGCGTCTCAACCGCGAGATTGGCGCGGTCGGCATCGCGTCGGGTGTCATCTCATCAAAACTGCAACGGAAGCTCTGAGTTCTGCGCTTCAGCCGGTTTCCGGCGGAAAGTGGTACCGCCTCCCTGGCTTGAACAGGGGACCTCTGGATCCACAATCCAGCGCTCTAACCTACTGAGCTAAGGCGGCACAACGGCTTCCCTAACGCCCGCCGCGCGCGATTGCAAGTCTCAGACCAGCTCGATTTCCCATGTCTGTTCCACCAGATCGACGCCGAAACTGTGGACTGGCTTTGCGTCGGTCAGACGAAAGCCGAACTGAGTATAGAGTGCGCAGGCTGCGCGGTGGCTTTCATGCGTCCAGAGCCGCATTTTGCCATACCCGGCAGTTCGCGCGAATTCCAGGCAGGCCGTCAAGAGCCGCTTGCCAAGGCCGAGGCCGCGCGCCTCGGGTTCAAGAAGAAAGAGCCGTAGTTTCGCGACCCCGGGCGTGCCGGATTGGACGCAAAAGATGGAGCCAAGGCGCTTGCCGTCCGCAGCCGCGATGAAGGCGCGCTCGGTTGCCGGGTCGTGACCCTTGAGAAACGCCGTCAGGATCTCGGCCACCACAATCTCGAAACTGGCGTCGAATCCTTCGGCCTCGGAATAAAGCTCGGCATGGCGCTGGATCAGCCAGCCTGCGTCGCCGGGGGCGAGGTTGCGGAGGGTGACAGCAGAGGGGTCGATTGGCATGAGAGTATTGGACCGGTTGTCGTGTAACTTATCAAGACTGAGGCGCTATTGGTGCC
This sequence comes from Pseudomonadota bacterium, assembly GCA_039193985.1. Lineage (GTDB taxonomy): Bacteria > Pseudomonadota > Alphaproteobacteria > Rhodobacterales > Rhodobacteraceae > JAJDOD01. Next base: position 3,534 of record JBCCWG010000126.1, on the reverse strand, counting down.
GGATGAAGCAGACCGTTGAGCTTCCCATGGCCCGCATCGAGTTGCTTAGCGCTTGGAGTGGGCATCCTCTTGGGGGAGGCTCTCACTCCACCTGCGAAGTTCATCAAGAAAGCTAAGTGCGGTTCTCCCCAAGTCTGTTACTTCGTAAGAGACAGATAGTGGCTTCACTTCTGCAACTTCGCGGCTCACCAATCCTTGCACTTCTAGCTGACGAAGCCTTTCTGCAATCATCTTTTTGCTGGCACCGCCGATCATGCGTGAGAGGTCGTTGAACCGCACCGGGCCATCCTTGAGATGCCACAGGATGGAGCCAGTCCATTTCCCGCCGATAATCCTCATGCCACGTTCAATTGCGCAAGGTGTTGCGCACTCGTTGTCGACGTGCTTGCGACCGCGTTGGTCCTGTAAAATACGAGCTTCCATCCGTTATATACCTTCGCTGAGACAGGTTACAAAAAGTATACTAGTTGATTTTTTTCACCTGCTGTTCAGCTTTGGTCAAGCCCGGATGGACATGGCCACTGATTGGAGAAAGATGATGACCCAGCCTGCAATTGAACTCTACACCGCTGCAACGATGAACGGTTACAAACCAGTCATTTTTTTGGAAGAGGCTGGCGTGCCCTATGACATCATCGCAATTGACTTCTCAAAGCAAGAGCAGAAAGCACCTGAGTACTTGCGGCTCAATCCAAACGGAAAAATCCCGACCTTAGTTGACCGAGACGAAGATCGCGCGATCTTCGAAAGCGGTGCCATCCTTTGGCACTTAGCGGAAAAGTATGGGAAATTCCTCCCAAAAGACCCGTTAAAGCGTTCGGAGGTCATGCAATGGATGTTCTTTCAGGTCGGGCATGTTGGGCCCATGATGGGTCAGGCTATGTACTTTCAACATATTGCCGCGCCAAACGGGCATGAAGAACCATTTTCCATAAAGCGCTACATTGACGAAACTCGCCGCCTACTTGAGGTTCTGGACACTCACCTTCTGGGACGCGATTGGCTCGCGGCGGGCGAGTACAGCATCGCGGATATGATGACTTATCCCTGGGCCCGGGCTTATGTCTGGGCGCGGGCCAGCGCAGATGGCCTGCCAAATCTACAAGCTTGGTTTGAGCGGATCGACGCGCGGCCAGCCGTGCAAAAGGCGCTAACTATTCCAAAGGCCAATCCGCAGTTCTGGGATGCGAGCGCGGATGCAAGTGTGTTTGCGAAAGAGAACGCGGCTCGCTTTGCCAGTGACGTGAAGTCCTAACCCGGCAGCTCGGCGACGGTGGGCTCAAAGCCGGCGCTCTTCAATCTGCACCAGCAGCGCCTTAGCCGCCGCCTGTTCCGCCGCGCGCTTTGACGGCGCGCTGGCCTTGGCCGTCTCACCGCTCGCGAGGCGGGCTTCGATGGTGAAGACGGGCGCATGGTCCGGCCCTTCGCGTGCCGTTTCCACGTAATCCGGCGGTGGATGGCCTCGCGCTTGCGCCCATTCCTGCAGGCTGGTTTTGGCGTCGCGTGCGTCCGCGTCGACTGTCGAGATCCGGTCGCCCCAGAGCCGCAGCACCAGATCGCGTGCCGCGTCGAACCCGCCATCGGTATAGACCGCGGCAATCACGGCCTCCATCGCATCGCCGAGAAGTGCGTTCTTGCGGCGCCCCCCGGATTTCATCTCGGACCGGCCGAGCTTGAGCACGTCGCCCAGCCCGATCTCGCGCGCGATGTCGGCGCAAGTTTCCTTGCGCACCAGTGCGTTGAAGCGCGGGGCCAGTAGGCCTTCGTGTGCCGTTTTGTCGGCGTCGAGCAACGCGTTGGCGATCACCAGCCCGAGGACGCGGTCGCCGAGAAACTCAAGCCGTTGATTGTCGGGCCGTTGTGCACCTGAAATCGAGGCATGGGTCAGCGCGCGGATCAGCAGTTCGGGTTCGGTGAACCGGTAGTGCAGGCGCGCGCAAAAGGCCTCGAGGTCCGCTCCAAGCCGCATCAGTCGATCTTTTTGAAGAACCGGTCGGCGCGCCATGTCCAGAAGAAGAGCAGCGATCGCCCGGCGGACGAGAACATCACCCGGTCGGCGCGCCCGATCAGATGGTCGAACGGCACGAACCCGACCCCGCCGAAGTCCTGCCGTTCGCGGCTGTCAGTCGAGTTATCGCGATTGTCGCCGACAAAAAAGAAACTGCCTTCGGGCACCGAAAACACACCGGTATTGTCAAACCGCCCGTCATATACATTCAGCACCGAATGGGTCATGCCGCCCGGCAGTGTCTCAATGGACTTTGCCTTGCTGCAATCGGCACCGCGTGGAAGACCCACCTCCAGGCATTGTGGCAGCGAGCGGATGGGCCCCTGCGGTTCATAGGTCTCAACAAAGACGCCATCGGCGACCTGGGGCGCCTCTTCGCCGTTGATGATCAGCCGCCCACCCACCATCTGAACGGTGTCGCCCGGCAGGCCAACCACCCGCTTGATAAAGTCCTGACCATTCACCGGATGCCGGAACACGACGACATCGCCGCGCTCAGGCTCACTGCCCATGATGCGACCGTTGATCGGGCAGATCGCAAAAGGGCACGAATAGGCGGAATAGCCATAGGCCATCTTGTTGACGAACAGGAAATCCCCAATCAACAGCGTGTCCTTCATCGAGCCAGACGGGATCCAGAACGGCTGAAAGAAGAGCGTGCGGAAAACGCCAGCGATCAGAAGGGCATAGACGATGGTCTTGATGGTCTCGACAATACCATCCATCAGCGTTCCGCTGTCTTCGCTCATCTTGCCCTGCCTCATTGCTGCTCGCGCTTTCTGCGGGGCGGGCGGACCCAAGTCAAGGCGTGACGGGTCGCGCCTCGATCACGACCATGGCCTGTGCCCAGGGGTGGTCGTCGGTCAGCGTGACATGGATGATCGCCCGGTGCCCTTCGGGCGTCATCTCGTCCAGCCGCGCGGCGGCCCAGCCGGTCACTTCCATCACCGGTTGCCCTGTCGCCAGGTTCTTCACGGCCATATCCTTCCAGGCAATCCCCATGCGCAGGCCGGTGCCGAGCGCCTTGGAACACGCCTCTTTCGCGGCCCAGCGTTTGGCATAGGTTCCGGCCACGTCGCGGCGTCGTTCGGCCTTGCGCTGCTCAGTCTCGGTAAAGACGCGGTTGCGAAACCGGTCGCCGAACCGGTCGAGCGTGCGTTCGATCCGTTCGATGTTGCAAAGGTCGGTGCCGATGCCGAGGATCATGTGCCGATATCCTCGGCCCTGATCACGCCGGTGGCCTGGTTCAAAGTGAAGAACAGCACACCTTCGTCAAAAGGTTGCGGTCCGACGGCCATGGGGACCTGAAAGCTCAACCCGGTCGCGGGGTCATAGGAACTGGTCAGCCCTTCGAGGCTCATCTCTTTGTACCCTGTGGTGCTGTCGAACGAGATGACCTGGCAGGTCGGCAGGCCAAGCGCATCGAACGGCGGCGAGAGGATCAACAGGTGAAACGCCGCGGCTGCGGGTTCCACCATGTCCAGTACGGCGAGCCGGACACCGCCATTGGCGAAGGTCCGGGTGTT
>JBCCWG010000125.1:0-6552 GCA_039193985.1 Pseudomonadota bacterium | reverse complement strand
GTCGCGATCACGGCCGCGCCGCGTCCGCGACGGCTTCTCGGGCTTTGGGGTCTCTTGCGCTGTGGGCGCGTAGGCCTTGACCGCCTCGACCGGTTCTTTGGCCGTCTCCTCGACGACTGGCTTGTCGGACTTGCGGCTGCGCGTACGAGTACGTTTCGGCTTTTCGTCCGTAGTTTCAGCCGGGCTAACCGTTTGAACAGGGATCTCAGCGCGCGGGATTTCCTTGTCGATCAGCTTTTCGATGGCGGCGAGGTTCTTGTCGTCAGCTGGCGCTGAAATCATGACTGCCTTGCCGTCACGCCCAGCCCGCCCGGTGCGGCCGATACGGTGGACATAATCCTCGGAATGCGAAGGCACGTCATAGTTGAAAACGTGGCTGACGCTGGGAATGTCGAGACCGCGCGCGGCAACGTCTGAGGCGACGAGAAAGCGCAGTTCGCCGTCCCGAAAGGCGTCGAGCGTCTTGGTGCGCTGCGACTGGTCGAGATCGCCGTGGATTGCTGCGGCGTCGAGCCCGTGCTTTTTCAAAGACTTGGCGACGATATCCACGTCGACCTTGCGGTTACAAAAGACCAGCGCCGTGGTGCAGGCCTCACCCTCACGTTCGATCAGGGCGCGCAGCACATCGCGTTTTTCCTTGGCGGCCCGGTCGCGGCGGGACGGTTTGACCAGGACGACTTCCTGCTCGATGGTCTCTGACGCGGTGGCCTGACGGGCCACTTCGATCCGGGCGGGGTTCGACAGGAACGTGTTGGTGATCCGCTCGATCTCGGGCGCCATGGTGGCACTAAAGAACAGAGTCTGGCGGGTGAAGGGCGTCAGCGAGAATATGCGTTCGATATCGGGAATGAACCCCATGTCGAGCATGCGGTCGGCTTCGTCCACCACCATGATCTGCACGCCGGTCAGCAGCAGTTTGCCGCGTTCGAAATGGTCGAGCAGGCGGCCGGGCGTCGCGATCAGCACATCGACGCCGCGATCTATCAACAAGTCTTGTTCCTTGAAACTGACCCCGCCGATCAGCAGCGCTTTGGTCAGCTTCACGTTCTGCGCGTAAGTGTCGAAATTCTCGGCCACTTGAGCCGCAAGTTCGCGGGTTGGGCAGAGTACAAGGCTGCGTGGCATCCGCGCGCGGGCGCGACCACGTGCAAGCATCGAGATCATCGGCAGCGTGAAACTGGCTGTTTTTCCTGTGCCGGTTTGCGCAATGCCCAATACGTCGCGGCCTTCGAGCGCAGGTGGAATAGCACCTGCCTGAATGGGGGTCGGCGTTTCATAACCAGCCGCTTCCACGGCCTTCAGTACTTTTGGCGAAAGCGCCAGATCGGAAAATTTTGTCATATCGGTCCATATTTACGGACCACTTTGACGGCCCGTCGGCAAATTTGGCGGGTCCGTATGACCACAAGCTTATCCACAAGCTGCCGCGATGCACGGGGTCTACTGGAACGCTCGCTTATCGTCAATAAGCCTCCGCAATCAGGAAACAATCACGTTCAAGTTGTGCAGTTTGTTGCCGATCTGGCGATCAAGTGACCTGCATCTCTTTCGTGGCCGATAACATCAGTTCGGGGTGGTCGCGTTCGATGCGATCAATATCCCATTGCAGGCGGGTCAGGTAGACGACATCGCCGTCATTATCGTGCGCGATGTGCTGCTTGTTGGCGTTGACGAAGGCTTCAAGCTTGTCCTTTGGGCCAGTGACCCAGCGGGCGGAGGTGAACTGCGACGCCTCGAAGCGCACCGGCAGGCCGTATTCCAGCTCGATCCGGCTGGCGAGAACTTCGAACTGCAACTGGCCGACCACGCCGACGACAAAGCCCGAGCCGATGTTCGGTTTGAACACCTTGGCCGCGCCTTCCTCGGCGAACTGCATCAGTGCCTTGTCGAGGTGCTTGGCCTTCATAGGGTCGCCTGCGCGCACGCCTTGCAGCAATTCGGGCGCAAAGCTGGGAATGCCGGTGACGCGGAGTGCCTCGCCTTCGGTCAACGTATCGCCGATGCGCAGCTGGCCGTGGTTGGGGATGCCGATGATGTCGCCTGCCCAGGCTTCCTCGGCGAGTTCGCGGTCGGAGGCGAGGAAGAGGACCGGGTTCGAGATGGCCATCGCCTTCTTTGAGCGGACGTGGTGCAGTTTCATGCCGCGTTCGAAATGGCCCGAGGCCAGGCGGACGAAGGCCACGCGGTCGCGGTGCTTTGGGTCCATATTGGCCTGCACCTTGAAGACGAAGCCGGCGACCTTGTCCTCGTCCGGGCTCACCTGGCGCGGTTCGGCGGATTGTGGTTGCGGCACCGGGCCAAAATCGCCGATGCCGTCCATCAGGTCCTTCACGCCGAAGGAGTTGATGGCCGAGCCGAACCAGATCGGTGTCAGCGTCCCGTCGAGGAAGGCCTGGCGGTCGAAGACGGGCAGCAGTTCGCGCGCCATCTCGACCTCGTCGCGAAGCTGGGTCAACTGCGCTTCGGGGATGTAGTCGGCGAGTTTCGGGTCATCGAGACTGTCGATCTTGATCGACTCCGCGACCTTGTTGCGGTCCGCACGCTCCATCAATTCCAGACGGTCGTTCAGCATATCGTAGGAGCCGAGGAAGTCGCGGCCCATGCCGATGGGCCAGCTTGCCGGTGTGACGTCAATCGCGAGATTTTCTTGGATTTCGTCAATGATCTCGAAGGTTTCGCGACTCTCGCGGTCCATTTTGTTGCAAAAGGTCAAGATAGGAAGGTCGCGCAACCGGCAGACTTCGAAGAGTTTCTGGGTCTGGCTCTCCACCCCCTTGGCGCCATCGATGACCATGATGGCGGCGTCGACTGCGGTCAGCGTGCGATAGGTGTCTTCCGAGAAGTCGGAGTGGCCGGGTGTGTCGACCAGGTTAAAGCGGTAGTCGCCGTAATCGAACGACATGGCAGAGGCGCTGACCGAGATGCCCCGGTCCTTTTCCATCGCCATAAAGTCGGACCGGGTGCGCCGCGCTTCGCCCTTGGCGCGCACTTGTCCGGCCATCTGAATGGCACCACCATAGAGCAGGAACTTTTCGGTCAGTGTCGTCTTGCCCGCATCAGGGTGCGAGATGATGGCAAAGGTCCGCCGCCGCGCGATCTGGGGCGGCAGGTCAGGGATATTCGAAGCACGATCCAACATGGGCGCGCATATAATGTGCCAATGCGCGATGTGCACGCGGATTGTTCTTGCACTGAGGTATGCAATGGTTAATATGAGAACATAACAAGAACATATTTCGAGCGGTGTGATCTAACAACCCGCAGGGAGACTTTCAGATGACGACTCAGGAAATCGCTCAGAAGCTGTGCGAGCACATCAACAACAACACCGAGCGACAGGGCCTCGATGAGCTTTATGCGCCGGAGGCGATGTCGGTCGAAGCGATGTCCGCGCCGGGCATGGACGCCGTGACAAAGGGCGTCGAAGGCATCAAGGGCAAGCATGACTGGTGGGACAACGCGATGGAGGTCCACAAGTTCGACATGGAGGGCCCGTTTATCAATGGCGACCAGTTCAGCCTCGTCTTTGACATTGACTGCACCGACAAGTCGTCAGGTCAGCGATGGGCCAGCAAAGAGGTTGCCTTGTACGAGGTGGCGAACGACAAGATCGTCCGCGAGTCGTTCTTCATGTTGCCGATGGAATAGCGCCCTGACGGGCCGCAAAATCGCGGAGGGCAGAAAGCTCGTCCTCCGTGCCGTACTTTCCGAAATCCGTGCCAGCGCGACGGTCCCAATAAGCCGCGTTGGCCGCATCGCCCTCGATCCGGTGCAGCAAGGCGTGGATCGCATCGAAGATTGGTTCGCCCTCGCGCGCCTGAACGATCTCATGCGCTTTGGCCCAGTTCTGGCCGGGTTTGCCGGCATCCTTTGCAATGAGATCCAGTGCCTTTCCGGCGTCGGTTTCGGCTGGCATCGCGTGTCCCCCTGATGCTACGTCGCTGACAACAGGGAGGAAGATTATGGATTTGGGCATCAAGGGCAAGCGCGGTCTGGTCTGCGCATCATCGAAGGGTCTTGGGAAAGGCTGCGCCGAGGCATTGGCCGAGGCCGGGGTTGACCTTGTGCTGAACGCCCGTGGCGCCGAGGCGCTGGAGGCGACGGCGGAAGCAATCCGCGCCGCGCATGGTGTCAGCGTGACGGCGGTTGCCGCGGACATCACCAGCGAAGAGGGCCGGGCCGAAGTGCTGGAGGCCGCGGGTGACCTCGACATTCTGGTCACCAATGCGGGCGGGCCGCCCCCGGGTATGTGGAGCGACTGGGAGCGGGACGACTTTATCAAAGCGCTCGACGCCAACATGCTGACGCCAATCGCTCTGATGAAAGCCGTGCTGCCAGGCATGATGGCGCGTGGCTGGGGGCGTATCGTCAACATCACCTCGCAATCGGTCAAATCGCCGATCCCGGTTCTGGGGCTGTCGAACTCCGCTCGCGCGGGCCTGACCGGCTATGTCGCGGGCACGTCGCGGCAGGTTGCGCCCTCCGGCGTGGTCATCAACAACCTGCTGCCGGGCATCCATGCGACAGACCGTGCCATCGGGCTCGACACAGGTGCGGCCGATGCAGGTGGCATCACAATCGAAGAGGCCAAACACAACCGCGAACAGACCATCCCTGCGCGTCGCTATGGCACGGCAGAGGAGTTCGGCCAGACCTGCGCCTTCATGTGCTCGCAGCACGTTGGGTTCATGATTGGGCAAAACATCCTTCTGGATGGCGGCGCGGTCAACACGACGCTCTGACAGGCTTGCGCGCATCGGTGGGCGTTGGTATCTGCCGGTGTTCCTGAGCGTAAAGCTCGGACTTTGTGGGCGAGGACGGATTGGCGACAGATACCGACGGGCTGCATGTCGAAGGGCTGCGCTTTGCTGTGCAAGGGCGGGACATCGTGTCGGGCGTGTCGCTTCGGGTGCGCTCGGGCCAGGTCACTTGTCTGCTCGGGCCATCGGGCTGCGGCAAGTCGACCACGCTTCGGATCATTGCCGGTGTGGAACGACAGGACGCGGGGCGCGTCACGTTGGATGGCCGGACCCTGTCGGGCGAACGCCAACACCTGCCACCGGAAGATCGCCAAATCGGCTTAATTTTTCAGGACTTTGCGCTGTTTCCGCATCTGAGTGTCGCGCAAAACGTGGGTTTCGGACTGACAGGCCCCAAGGCCGAGCGCGCGGCGCGCGTGGCCGAGACGCTGGAGCGGGTGCATCTGACGCCCTTTGCCAACGCCATGCCGCACGAGTTGTCGGGGGGCGAACAACAGCGCGTGGCGCTTGCGCGTTCGATTGCGCCCAAACCGCGCGTGATGTTGATGGATGAGCCTTTCTCGGGCCTGGACAACCGCTTGCGTGACGGTATCCGGGACGAGACGCTGGATATCCTGAAGGAAGAAGGCACCGCCGTCGTTCTGGTCACCCATGAACCGGAGGAGGCGATGCGCATGGCCGACGAGATCGCGCTGATGCGCGACGGGCAGGTCGTGCAGCAGGGCGCGCCCTACAACCTCTACAACGCGCCAGTCGATCGTCTGGCGGCGGCGTTTTTCAGCGATATCAACGTGATCCGTGCGAAAGTTCAGGGTGCGCTGACCTCGACCGCCTTTGGTGAGTTTCTGGCACCGGGCGTGCCGGACGGGGCCGAGGTTGAGATCATCATCCGCCCCCAGCATATCCGCATCGATTTCGACCGGGGCGGGCGTGGGCCCAATCCGACACCCGAGGATGGTGTGCCGGCGCGCGGCGTCGTTAAGCGGGCGCGTTTCATGGGGCACGAAAGTCTCGTGGAGTTCGAGATGGACTATGATGGGTCGATCCTGAAGGCGACCGTGCCGTCGGTGTTCCTGCCCAAACCTGGCACAGCGCTCTGGCTGATGATCCGGCGGGGAAGGTGCTTCGTGCTGCCGGTCAAGAAGAGTTGATGGGCGTTGGCTCGACGGCCTCGACACTGTCGAGGTAATCGGCCAGTGTCTTGCCCGGCTCTTCCTCGAACGTGTCGAAACCGATATCAAGCGTCTGGATTCGGTCGACACGGAACACTCTGAAATCGTTGCGAAACTCGCACCAGCCCGTTAGCGTCCAGACCCGCCCCCAATACTCCATCTGCAGCGGGCGCACGCGGCGCGTGGTTTCGGGCCGGTCCGGTGCGGCGTAAGTGATGTCGATCTTGCGCCGGGCGCGAATGGCCGCCCGCAAAGGTGCCATATGGACGAAACCTCGGGCGGCCTCGGCGAAAGGATAGACCGCGAACCCCCAGCCATTGGCGGGGGCCGAGCGGTCTTCCGGCAGGACCGCGTCGACCTTGGCAGCGAGGGTTTCGGCGGCTTTCTGAAGTTCTTCGTCCGCCGCCTTGGTGACAACGGATAAGCCGAGATGCAGCGCCTCAAGCTCGGTCAGCGTCAGGTTCAACGGCGGCAGCGTGATGGGCGCGGTCATCATGTAGCCGAGGCCCCGCTCGCCCTCGACCGGGATGCCCGAGGCGGTGATGGTGTCCATGTCGCGGTAAAGTGTCCGGACCGAGATGCCGAGACGTTCGGCCAGGTCCTTGCCGCGATGGAGGCGC
>JBCCWG010000124.1:0-6849 GCA_039193985.1 Pseudomonadota bacterium | reverse complement strand
TCTTCGCTCAGCGTATTGATCGAACGCGGGGCGTTCAGCGTCAGCGTCGCAATCCCGTCCTGATCTTCGCGCAGCACAAGTGGGTCGACACTGTCTTTCATCGAAGCCTCCGTTCTTTTGCACGGATGGTCGGACGAAACAGGGATCGGTGCAAGTCTTACGCGCGGTCGATCTTGTGGTTCGGGCGAAAGTGTCAAACACTAACCTCAGAAACAACAATCCAACTGGGGAGTTACCATGACATTCGCAAACAAGGCTGTCCTTGCCGCCGTGATGGCCGTAATGGCCGCACCTGTCAGTGCCGAGACGCTGCGCTGGGCGCGCGCGGGCGATGCGCTCACACTCGATCCGCATTCGCAGAACGAAGGGCCGACGCACACGATCCGTCACCAGATGTACGAACCACTGATCATCCGCGACACGACGGGCGCGTTCGAACCCGCGCTGGCCACCGAATGGGCGCCGAGTACCGATGATCCGAATGTCTGGGTGTTCAAGCTGCGCGAAGGCGTGACGTTCCACGACGGCGCGGCGTTCACGGCCGAAGACGTCGTCTTCAGTTTTGAGCGCGCCAAGCAGCCGAACTCGGACATGAAGGAGCTGATCGGCTCGATCACCGAAGTGCGTGCGGTCGATGATTTCACGGTCGAGATCGTGACCGATGGCCCGAACCCGATTCTGCCGTCGAACCTGACGAACCTGTTCATGATGGACATGGATTGGACCGTGGCAAACGATACGGTCAATGTTCAGGACTTCGAGGGTGGCGAGATCACCTTTGCCACAACGAATGCCAATGGTACCGGGCCTTATGTGCTGACCAGCCGCGAGCCGGATGTGCGCACCGTTATGACGCGGAACGAGAATTATTGGGGCCGCGATCAGTTCCCGATGGAAGTGTCGGAGATTGTCTATACTCCGATCCAGAACGCGGCGACCCGCGTCGCGGCTCTGCTGTCAGGTGAGGTGAACTTCCTGCAGGACATGCCGGTGCAAGATTTGCAGCGGGTGAATGATGCCGAGGGGCTGGTCGTCAAGCAGGCGCCGCAGAACCGGGTCATCTTCTTCGGGATGAACCAGGGCGCCGACGATCTTGAGCGTTACAATGTCGACGGGGCGAACCCGCTGGCGGATGTGCGCGTGCGCAAGGCGATGTCGATGGCGATCAACCGCGATGCGATCCGCCAGGTCGTGATGCGCGGCCAGTCGGAACCGGCAGGCATGATCGCACCGCCCTTCGTCAACGGCTGGACCATGGAGATGGATAGCGAAAGCAGCACCGACATCGAGGCCGCCAAGGCGCTGATGGCCGAGGCGGGCTATGCTGACGGGTTCTCGATCCAGCTCGATTGCCCGAATGACCGCTACATAAACGATGAGGGCATCTGTCAGGCCGCTGTCGGCATGCTGGGTCAGATCGGGGTGACGGTGAACCTCGATGCCAAACCCAAGGCGCAACACTTCCCGCTGATCACCGACGGTCAGACCGACTTTTACATGCTGGGCTGGGGCGTTCCGACCTATGATTCGGAATATGTCTTCAACTTCCTCGTCCATGGTCGCGAAAGCGACATCGGTACGTGGAACGGCACGGGCTTTGACAATGACGAGTTGGACGCGAAGATCAAATCGCTGGCCTCGAACACCGATCTGGAAGCGCGCAACGCCGATATCGCGGATATTTGGCGGGTCGTGCAGGATGAGGTGCTGTACATCCCGATCCACCACCAGGTTCTTAACTGGGGCATGGGTGCCGGCGTCGGCATCGAGGTTGATCCGGAGGATCAGCCGAAGGTGAAGTACATCACGATGAACGCGTCCTAAGCCGTTAGTGCCAAGCTAGGAATTGCTAACAGTATATCATGTTACCGTCCTCCCACCCCATGGGTGGGAGGAATAGTCTGTGTAAACGTTGAGCTCTCGCTCTGATTTCCGCGTTATGCCCAAGTCCCGGCCGGGGTTTCGGTATCCTGCGAGGGGACGCAAAACGTGATCGCGACGGCGATGGACGCGCGGCAACGCTGTGCTAGGCTCGCACAAAATAACTCTGGGGAGATTTCTGAAATGGCTAGATTGACTTGCGCGCTGGCGCTTTGCACTGCGTTCGCCGCCCCCGCTTTCGCCGAGGAGTTCCAGTGGGCGGGCAAGACTGATCCGCAGACGATGGATCCGCATGCGGTGAGTTCGGCGCCGGTGCTGGGTTTTCTGAACAACGTCTATGACGGGCTGGTGCGCATGTCGAAAGACATGACGATTGAGCCGTCATTGGCTGAAAGTTGGGAGCCGATCGGTGAGGGTGAAGGCTGGCGGTTCGCGCTGCGCGAAGGCGTGACGTTCCACGATGGCGCCGCGTTCGACGCTGATGATGTGCTGTTCTCGTACGAACGTGCGTCGGACGAAAGCTCGGACGTGCGCAGCTGGTTTTCTCCTGTGACCGAAGTGCGGGTGGTCGATGACTTCACTGTCGAGTTCTATACCAACGCACCCAACCCGCTTTTCCCCGCCTCCATCGCCAACTGGATGATGATGGATCGCGGCTGGGCCGAGGCGAACAACGCCACGCGGCCCGACAAGGAGAGCGGGAACTTCGCGACGCTGAACGTGAACGGCACTGGCGCCTTCATGGTGGAAGATCGCCAGCCCGGGCTGACGACGACGCTGGTACCGAACCCGAACTTCTGGGACGAGGTCGAGCATAACATCACGCGCGCGACGTTCACGCCGATCCAGAACCCGGCGACTGCGGTGGCCGCGCTCCTGTCCGGCGATGTGGATTTCGTGGAACCCGTGCCGATCCAGGATGCGGCAAGGCTGGAGCAGGATCCGAACGTCAACATCATCCGCGGGATCGAGACACGGACGATCATGCTTGGCTTCGCGCACGAGGCTGAGACGCTGAAATACGGCGCAAGCGCGGGAGAGCCCAACCCGTTTCAGGACGTGCGCGTGCGCGAGGCGGTGGCCAAGGCGATCAATGTCGATGCGATATTGCAGACAATCTGGCGTGGCTCGGCCGAGGCCGCGTCGCAGCTTGTGACGCCTGCGCTGAGCGGCTACTCGGACGAGAATGCCGACCGGCCCGCGTTTGACCCCGACGGGGCCAAGGCGCTCCTGTCCGACGCGGGCTATGCCGACGGGTTCGGCTTTGGCCTCAAATGCCCGAATGACCGCTATCCGAATGACGAGGCGGTGTGCCAGGCGATCACTGCGATGCTGGCGCAAGTGGGCATTCAGGTGGAACTCGATGCGATGCCGGTTTCGAACTACTGGCCGGAACTGCGCGCGGACAATTTCGACATGTACCTCCTCGGCTGGTCGCCGGGCGGGTCGCTGGACCACGAGCATCCGCTGCGCTTCCTGGCCTCCACACCGAATGAGGAAAAACGGCTAGGCTCCTGGAATTTCGGCGGATATTCGAATGCTCGGCTGGATGAGGCCTTGCCGCTAATCCTCGCCGAGATCGATCCGGCCAAGCGGCAGGCGCTGATCGACGAAGTTGTCGGCATCTACCAGAGTGAGCATGCCTATGTGCCGCTTTACACACAGCCGCTGGTCTGGGGCACGCGCAGCAATATCGACCTGACGCAGCGCCCGGACAATTTCTTCATCCTCCGCTGGGTGACGGTGAACTGAGGGTGGATCTGGCACTGCCTGCTCGGGACCTGCTGGTGCAACCTGCCCCGGGCCTGACCCAGGGCCTCACCGTTGGGCCCAAAGGCCCCGGATCAGGTCCGGGGCGCGGGGGCGCGTAGATGCTGGCCTTCATCATCCGCCGCCTTGGGCAATCCGTGCTTGTCCTGCTGATCACCGGCCTGATTGCGTTTTCCATGTTCCGCTTTGTCGGTGACCCCATCGACAACATGCTGGGGCAGGAACGCACGATCGAGGATGTAGAACGTCTGCGCACGCAGCTTGGACTCGATCAGCCGTTCGCCGTGCAATACTACAAGTTCCTCGAAGGTGCCGTTCAGGGCAATTTCGGCGTGAGCTATCGCCAGGGCCGGCCCGTGTCGGAGATCCTGCTTGAGCGCGCGCCAGCGACGCTGGAGCTTGCAGCGGTCTCGGGCATTCTGGCGATTGCCTTTGGCATTGCGCTGGGGGTGTTCACGGCAATCCGACGAAACGGCGCGACAGCGCAGATCATCATGGCCGCCTCGCTGATCGGGGTGTCGTTGCCGACGTTTCTGATCGGCATCCTGTTGATCTATCTGTTTTCGGTGGAGCTTGGCTGGCTGCCCTCTTTCGGGCGCGGCGAGACGGTGCGGATCGGCGATGGCTGGACGACCGGGTTTTTGACGGAAAGCGGGCTGAAGGCGCTGATCCTGCCGTCGATCACGCTGGGGTTATATCAGATGACGCTGATCATGCGGTTGGTGCGGTCTGAGATGCTGGAGGTGCTGCGGCAGGATTACATCCGGTTCGCGCGAGCGCGCGGGCTGAAGGACCGCGTGGTGAATTTCCGCCACGCGCTGAAGAACACGATGGTGCCGGTGGTCACGGTGATCGGGTTGCAGCTGGGTGCGATCATCGCGTTCGCGATCATAACCGAGACGGTGTTTCAATGGCCGGGTGTCGGGCTTCTCTTCATCAACGCGATCCAGTTCGTCGATATTCCGGTGATGGCGGCGTACCTGATGCTGATCTCGGTGATGTTTGTCGGCATCAACCTGATCGTTGATATCCTTTACGTTTTCATTGACCCGCGCCTCAGGGCCGACCGGGCGGGGGCCCATTGATGACAGACACGCCGATGCCCGAGGTCGAGACGGAGACGCGCGAGAAGGGGCGCTGGGAGCGGTTTCGCGAGAGCGATTTCTTCTATGCGTTCAAGCGGTCGCCGGTGGCGGTTATGTCATTCGCGGTGGTGATGCTGCTGGTCTTGTCGGCGGTGTTCGCCCCGCTGATCGCGCCCACCAACCCGTTTGATCCGGCGAGCCTGAACCTGATGAACGGGTTCACGCCGCCGATGGAGCCCAACGCCTTCACCTCCGAAAGCTTCCTGCTGGGAACAGACGATCAGGGGCGGGATGTGTTCTCGACCATCCTCTATGGCATGCGCGTGTCGCTGTTCGTCGGCGTGGCGGCCGTGCTCTTCGCGATGGTCCTGGGGATCGTTCTGGGGCTGGTCTCGGGCTATTTCGGCGGCTGGACCGAGACGATCATCATGCGGATTGCCGATGTGCAGCTGACCTTCCCGTCGATCCTGGTGGCCATGCTGATCTTTGGCGTGGCCAAGGGCTTCACGCCGGTGGAGTACCGCGATCAGATGGCAATCTGGGTGTTGATCCTTGCGATTGGGTTGAGCGACTGGGTGCAGTTCGCGCGCGTCGTCCGCGGCGCGACGCTGGTCGAGAAGAACAAGGATTATGTCGCCGCCGCACGGCTGATCGGGCGCAGCCCCTGGGCGATCATGGTCAAGCACATCCTGCCCAACGCGCTGTCGCCCGTGTTGGTGATTGCGACGATTTCGCTGGCGCTGGCGATCATTGCAGAGGCGACGCTGTCGTTCCTTGGCGTTGGTGCGCCGCCGACGCAGCCGTCCCTGGGCACGCTCATCCGGATCGGGCAGGGGTTCCTGTTCTCGGGCGAGTGGTGGATCCTGTTCTTCCCGGCCTGCACGCTGTTGGCTTTGGCGCTGTCGGTGAACTTGCTGGGGGATTGGCTCCGGGATGCTTTGAACCCGAGGTTGCGATGACGCGGTTCGAAGACCAAGTGAAAGGCCCGGCGGCAACGCCGGGCAGCCCCCGACCCTTCCCCCGGGAGGGGGCTTCCGCCCCCACCCAGGGTCGGGCGCTGCCCTCGTTTCAGAGTGCCAAGCTATGACCACGCCAGTCCTTTCCATCCGCAATCTTTCGGTCGAGATCCCAACGCGCGCAGGCGTTGTGAAGCCCGTGGACGGCGTGTCCTATGACATCGCCAAGGGCGAGATCCTTGGCGTGGTCGGCGAAAGCGGCGCGGGGAAGTCGATGGCGGGGAATGCGGTGATTGGTTTGCTCAATCCGCCGGCGCATATCTCGGCTGGGGAAATCCACCTGAACGGCAACCGCATTGATCCGCTGCGGGGCGAGGCGATGCGCAAGCTGCGTGGCAAAGAGATCGGGATGATCTTTCAGGACCCGCTGACGTCGCTCAATCCGCTTCTGACCATTGGCAATCAGCTGACCGAGACGATGCTGACGCATTTGCCGATCTCTCAGAAGGAAGCGGACGAGCGGGCTGTCGCGGCGCTGGAAGAGGTTGGCATTCCAGGCGCGGCGGAGCGAATCGACAGCTATCCGCATGAGTTCTCGGGCGGCATGCGGCAGCGGGTGGTGATCGCACTGGCGCTTTGCGCCGAGCCGAGCCTCGTCATTGCGGATGAGCCGACCACCGCGCTCGATGTGTCGGTGCAGGCGCAGATCACGGCCTTGCTCAAACGGCTTTGCCGCGAGCGGGGGACGGCGGTGATGCTGATCACCCACGATATGGGCGTGATTGCCGAGACGGCGGACCGGGTGGCGGTGATGTATGCCGGGCGGCTGGCGGAACTCGGCACGGTGCGCGAAGTGCTGACGGCGCCGGAACATCCTTATACGCATGGGCTCATGGCCTCGACTCCGCTGGCCAGCCAGGGCAGGCGGCGGTTGCATCAGATCCCCGGATCGATGCCGCGTCTGACGATGATGCCCGAGGGGTGCGCGTTTCATCCGCGCTGTCCGCGCGCGCAGGACAAGTGCCGTCACGCCCCCGGCCCGGTGAAAGGCACAGGACGTGCGGCCTGTTGGCTCCCGATGGTGGCGGAGGCGGCGGAGTGACGGCTTACGTGTCGATCAAGGGGCTGACCCGGGTATTCGATGTCTCGAAACCCTG
>JBCCWG010000123.1:0-6855 GCA_039193985.1 Pseudomonadota bacterium | reverse complement strand
GTCTCGCCGAAGAGCCAGCAGCGTGGTCTAGCAGTTTGCTCTTAGCGCCACCGCACCGATGCGATACCATCTGTCCAAGCCGCGATGTCAGGAGGAGCAGATGGCCCTATCCGATCAAGTACCCACACAGTCAGGGTTCGCCGCCAAGACCTCAGGGTCCGACGTTCTGAACGATATCGACGTTGCCGGGAAGACCGCGATCGTTACGGGCGGATATAGCGGCATTGGTCTTGAAGCCGTGCGCTGCCTCGCAGCCAAAGGCGTGACCGTTGTGGTGCCGGTCCGATCGCCCGAGAAAGCGGCACATACGCTTTCCGATGTGTTGGGCGATGTTAAGACGGCTCCAATGGATCTGGCCGATGTCGCCTCGGTCAGGTCCTTTGCCGATAAGGTGCTGGATGAGATCACGCAGCTCGACCTTCTGATCAACAATGCGGGGGTCATGGCCTGCCCCGAGGCACGGGTTGGTCCGGGGTGGGAATCGCAGTTTGGGATCAACCACATGGGGCATTTCACGCTGACCAAGGCGCTGATGCCGATCCTGCAAAAAACCCCGGGCGCGCGGGTGGTGACCTTGTCATCGACGGGGCACAAGGTGTCGGACATTCGATGGGACGACATCCATTTCGAACACGCCGCCTATGACAAGTGGCAGGCCTATGGGCAGGCCAAGACTGCCAATGCGCTGTTTGCGAACGCGTTGTCGCGGCGTCTCAAGGACAGTGGAGGGCTGTCCTTTGCGGTTCATCCGGGCGGGATCTTTACGCCGTTGCAGCGCCATCTGCCCAAGGAGGAGATGATCGCTCTTGGCTGGCTTGGAGAGGATGGAGAGCCGTCGGAATTGGCGAAACAGGGGTTCAAGACGCCGGAAGAGGGCGCGTCCACAACGCTTTGGGCGGCGACCTCGGCGTTGCTCGAAGGGAAGGCGGGCGTGTATTGCGAGGACTGCGACATCGCGGCACCAACCGACCCGGCGAGCCCGATGGCGCGGTTCTTTGGCGTCGATCCCCATGCCTGTAGTGATGACGCGGCCGAGCGTCTTTGGGAGATGAGCGAAGCCTTCCTCGAGGCGGCGTGACAGCCGCTGTTCGCGCGTTCGAGGCCGTCATCGGGCGGTCGGTCAGGTTTGCAAAGAGATCGCCGAGATACACCATGATAAATGCCACCCGCGCGTATCCTGTTCTGGCGGTTGCCAATCTGGACAGTGCGATCACCACCTATACGGAGCGCATGGGGTTCCATCTGGATTGGCGTGACGGGGATGCGTTCGCCGCGGTGAGCAGCGGTCCCGTGGCGCTATTTCTCCGGCAGGACGCCGCGCAAGCCGGCAGCGCCCGGGTGGTTGTGAATGTCGAAGACGTGGATGCCACACATGCGGCATGGGTTTCGGCGGGTGTTACCATCGTCGATCCGCTGGCGACGCGTATCTGGGGGATGCGGGAGTTTGTGGCGGCTGACCAGGATGGGAATCGGCTGACCATCGGGCATGTGGACGAATCAGAGGCGGATTTCAGCGGGATCACGTGGTCTGAGGCGGATGAACGGACCGAAACACCAGATTCGACTGAACAAAGAGGTCATTCCTGAACGACCGCGCTGCTCACCACGTTACGATCCGTCGAAGGGGCCGCGTTGTTCTGTTGGTGCGTCGCGATCCGGCACGCCGCCCGACAAGCGGTACAGAGCATCGAGGCTGCGCTGAACACGCGGATACTCCATACGCACCCGAAGGGGGGAACCTGTTTTCTGCGGAACATTCAGGAAAATCTCATTGCTGACGATATAGCCGGGCGCAAGTTCCTCGGTGCGGAACTGGATGACTAATTCAGGCAGATCCGATGGCGTACCATCGAATTGCAGTATTATCGCGGCAGTTGGTTCGGGCGGCAGATACTCCCGGCATTCGACAAGATCCTGCGATGGGCGCAGAAAGGATTGCGCGGGTCCTTCGCAGGCCGCGCTGAACGCGGCAATCAGTCGATCGGGATACTCGGTGAATCGGGCCTTGCCGTTCGAAACCCCCACATTTTGTGTCGTGCAGCCAGCACAAACCACCATCAAGAGTAACCAAGTTCGGCGCATGGGGGGCCTTCCGCTTGTCGAATGGACGGTGTGTTGCCGATTGAGCGCGGTCGAGAAGTAGCGCCTCATTGTGCATCCTCAGATTGCCGTATCGCACAGGGTAGCGCAAATACAACCTCAAGAATTTCGGCAAAACAGTTGCGAATATGCAGTTTTTTCGGCGCAGCAGGAAGATCAACATGGCGTCGTGCCTGGGCGATCTGCACCCAGTGAATCACCCGCTTACAAGGTTAATGCACGGTCAACACAAAAGATCGTTCCCAGTTTTGAAAAATATCGTTGACGCCCTATGGCTCCATACGCCAAGTTGTGTGGGCGGGTCGCCGAGGTACTAAATCTAGTAGTCAATAACTGGATCGGCGACCGGGTTGGGATAGGTGTTAGCAAGCGATTGCATTGGCCAAGTGCCGGTACGCGCTCCCGTACGATTGCGGCGGGACGGGTGCGGCTCGGTCATGTTTCGACCCAGAAGGATGAGATTGGGACGCTGCGCGGCCAGGGCTGGCTTGCGCGTCGGGCCGAGGGAAATGCTGGAAGTCAGAGGCAGCGACAATGAAGATTGAAAGACGGTTCACAAAATCCGGCGCGGACGCATACGACTCGCTGGATTTCGTTTCGGCCACATCCGAGATTCGCAATCCGGACGGGACCATTGTGTTCCGACTTGACGATATCGAAGTGCCGAGCAGCTGGAGTCAGGTGGCCAGCGATGTGATCGCCCAGAAGTATTTCCGCAAGGCCGGTGTCCCGCAGAAGCTGAAGAAGGTACGCGAAAAGGGTGTGCCAGAGTTTCTTTGGCGCTCGGTTCCCGATGGGAAAGACGTGGAAACCGGTGGAGAGACCTCCTCCAAGCAGGTTTTCGACCGTCTGGCGGGCGCCTGGGCCTACTGGGGCTGGAAGGGCGGCTACTTCTCGAAAGAAGAAGATGCGCGCGCGTATTTCGACGAGATGCGGTACATGCTCGCGACACAGCGCGCCGCGCCGAACTCGCCTCAGTGGTTCAACACCGGCCTGCACTGGGCTTATGGCATCGATGGACCGGCGCAGGGCCATTATTATGTCGACTACAAGACCGGCAAGCTGACCAAGTCCACGAGCAGCTATGAGCATCCTCAGCCCCATGCCTGCTTTATCCAGTCGGTCAATGATGATCTGGTCAATGATGGCGGTATCATGGATCTGTGGGTGCGCGAAGCGCGCCTTTTCAAATATGGCTCGGGCACCGGCACAAATTTCTCGCATCTTCGCGGCGAAGGAGAACGACTGTCGGGTGGCGGCAAGTCGAGCGGTCTGATGGGGTTCCTCAAGATCGGCGACCGGGCGGCGGGTGCGATCAAATCAGGCGGGACAACCCGTCGAGCAGCCAAGATGGTGATCTGCGACGCCGATCACCCCGATATCGAGGACTTCATTAACTGGAAGGTCATAGAAGAGCAAAAGGTCGCATCGATTGTAGCCGGCTCGAAGATGCACGAGCAGAAGCTGAACGGCATTTTCGACACAATCCGGTCATGGGACGGGGCCGAGGCGGACGCCTATGACCCGTTGATCAATGGCGGTCTGAAATCGGCGATCCGCGACGCCAAGTCCGTTGCGATCCCCGAAACCTACATCAAGCGCGTGCTGGATTACGCCCGCCAGGGACACACCAGCATTGAATTTCCGACCTATGACACGGATTGGGACAGCGAAGCCTATAACTCTGTGTCAGGCCAGAACTCGAACAACTCGATCCGGGTGACCGACGCCTTCCTATATGCGGTGGAAAAGGATGCCGATTGGGAACTGGTCAACCGCGTCGATGGGTCGGTGGCTAAGACCATCAAGGCGCGTGACCTTTGGGAACAGGTGGGCCACGCGGCCTGGGCCTGTGCGGATCCCGGCATCCAGTATCACGACACCGTCAACGCTTGGCACACTTGCCCCGAAGACGGGCCGATCCGCGGATCGAACCCGTGTTCGGAATACATGTTCCTCGACGACACGGCCTGTAATCTGGCCTCGCTGAACCTGCTGACATTCCTTAAGGACGGCGAATTCCAGGCCGACGACTATATGCATGCCGCGCGGCTCTGGACCGTCACGCTTGAGATCAGCGTGCTCATGGCGCAGTTCCCGTCCAAAGAGATCGCGCAGCTGAGCTATGATTTCCGGACGCTCGGCCTCGGTTACGCCAATATCGGCGGTCTGCTGATGAATATGGGGCTGGGCTACGACTCCGATGAAGGCCGGGCGCTTTGCGGCGCGCTGACCGCGATCATGACCGGTGTCGCATATGCCACAAGTGCCGAGATGGCGGGCGAACTGGGTGCGTTCCCTGGGTATGAACGCAATGCGGACCACATGCTGCGGGTCATGCGGAACCACCGCAATGCGGCCTACGGCAAGACCGATGGCTATGAGGCCGTCAACGTCAAGCCAGTCGCGCTCGACCACGGCAACTGCCCCGACCAACGGCTGATTACGCTGGCCCGCAGCGCATGGGACGAGGCAGTCGCGCTCGGCAAGCGGAACGGATATCGCAACGCCCAATCCACAGTGATCGCGCCGACCGGCACGATCGGGCTGGTGATGGATTGCGACACCACCGGGATCGAACCTGATTTTGCGCTGGTGAAGTTCAAGAAACTTGCGGGCGGTGGATATTTCAAAATTATCAACCGCTCGGTCCCGGCGGCGTTGGAGGGTCTCGGGTATTCCTCCTCCCAGATCGAAGAGATCGTCTCCTACGCCGTCGGTCATGGCACAATCGGCAATGCGCCGGCGATCAACCACACCACGCTCACGGGTCACGGGTTTGGCGCAAATGAGCTGGCCAAGGTTGACGCGGCACTCGAGAGCGCCTTCGACATCCGGTTCGTCTTTAACCAGTGGACGCTGGGTGAAGAGTTCTGCACCGGCGTGCTGGGCATCCCGTCCGAAAAGCTGAACGATCCGGGCTTTGACCTGCTGCGGCATCTCGGATTTTCCAAGGCGGATATCGAAGCGGCCAATGACCATGTCTGCGGGACGATGACGCTGGAAGGTGCACCTCACCTGAAAGAGGAACACTACCACATCTTCGACTGCGCCAACCCGTGCGGCAAGAAGGGCAAGCGGTTCCTCGATGTCGACAGCCACATCACCATGATGGCCGCGGCGCAATCCTTTATCTCGGGCGCGATCTCGAAGACGATCAACATGCCCAATAATGCAACGATTGAGGATTGCCAGAAGGCGTATGAACTCAGCTGGTCGCTGGGAATCAAGGCCAATGCGCTTTATCGCGACGGATCGAAACTGAGCCAGCCGCTTGCGGCCGCGCTGGTCGAAGACGATGACGAAGCGCAGGAGGTGCTGGAAAGCGGTTCGATCCAGGAAAAGGCTGCCGTGCTGGCCGAGAAGGTGATCGAAAAGGTTGTGGTCAAGGAAATTGTCCGAAGCCAACGCGAGAAAATGCCGGAACGGCGCAAGGGCTACACCCAAAAGGCCATTGTCGGCGGGCACAAGGTATATCTGCGCACCGGCGAATATGGCGACGGGTCGCTGGGCGAGATCTTCATCGATATGCACAAGGAAGGCGCGGGCTTCCGGGCAATGATGAACAACTTTGCCATCGCGGTGTCGGTTGGCCTGCAATATGGCGTGCCGCTCGAAGAGTTTGTCGATGCCTTTACCTTCACCAAGTTCGAACCGGCGGGAATGGTGCAGGGCAACGATTCGATCAAGAACGCGACCTCGATCCTGGATTACATATTCCGGGAACTGGCGGTCAGCTATCTCGACCGGACAGATCTGGCCCATGTCAAACCCGAGGGCGCGACCTTTGATGATCTGGGGCGCGGTGAGGAAGAAGGCGTGTCCAACATTAAGGAGATGAGCGACAGTGCAGCCTCCAAGTCCCTGGAAGTGCTTAAACAAATCAGCTCGACCGGGTATCTGCGCAAGCGCCTCCCGCAGGAGCTGGTGGTGCTGAACGGTGGCGCGGATGCGGTCGCGGCACTGGATGCGGCGATGCCCAACTTGGGTGGCGCGGCAGTGGCATCGGCGGCGTCGACCACAACGATCACGGCGGCCACCACGTCGCTTGACGCACGTACCAAGGCCAAGATGCAGGGCTACGAAGGCGACCCGTGCGGCGAATGCGGCAACTACACGCTGGTTCGCAACGGCACCTGCATGAAGTGCAACACCTGCGGCGCCACCAGCGGTTGCAGCTAGGGAAAGGAGCAGTAATGCGGCAGGCAGTCATGCGAATTGGGGCCACATCGCTCGGCGTCGATGTCGAACGGGAAGAGGTCCAAGGGCGGGTTATCGAAACCGCCGTCATCCCGCACGACATCCTGTCGCAATATCGCGACCACGCGGACGATATCTCGGTCACGGCAGATGATGGCGCGCTTTTCCACCCGGTCGTCTACTCGATCAACATGTTCAGACATGGCGACAAGGTGGCCTGCCGGTTTGAGCGTGCGATCGAAGCAAACGGCAAGGGATTGGCGTAGCGACGCAGAACCCCTGTCGGCACCGACCGGACAGGTCTACAGAATGGCGCCGGTTATGGCGTTGAGGGGTCCGTGATCGCCCACGGGAGACGCGGACCCCGACGAAACATCGGAGGTGCCACGGGATCGTGGCGCAACCAAGGCACAGGGTGGGGCGGAATATCAGTCCTTCCCACTCTCTCAAGGGGCGGGTGCGCTCGCCCCAGACGACGCTCAGGCCGCAGGCATAAAAACCACCGGGCGGTAAACTAGATGAGCTTGAGCGGCGAAACTCGAAACGGGGGCCTCG
>JBCCWG010000122.1:0-6906 GCA_039193985.1 Pseudomonadota bacterium | reverse complement strand
TGTCGAGCGTGTTTGGTCCGTCACCGGAGAAGATGACGTCGTTCTGCTCATGCGGTGCGAGTCCATGGAAGCATTTTCGGATTTTGCTGACACCTACCTGTTTCAGCCACCGGTGGACGGGTTTCAAAGCCATGTGGTGCTCAAGGAGTTGGCGCAAGAGGAGTAGGTTGGCCAACAAGGCAAGTACCCGGCCTCGTTCGAGGGTAGCAGAGCACAGTGCCCGAGACTCCAAAAAGAAATGGCCCAGTCATTGGGGGCTAGACAAGAAATGTTTAGTATTAGATATCAATGAAATGCGTGGCGCGCTGAGGTTCGCGGAGAAGCGGTGAGAAACACTAGGTCAACGCTCTCCTACGCTACCAAACATCTAAAAAATGTTTTCCCTGTCACTGGCCACACCGGTCGTCTACCGAGACGTCGCTGAGGACGGCACGTCTGGAACCTAACACGTCTGGAACCTAAACGGTGGCGACCAGCAGGCGCAGGCTGAGGGTGATGAAGGCGACGGCAAACCCGCGCTTTGCCCATTTCATCAACATTTCGTTCTCCAAGAGCGACGCGCGCAAGCGGGCGGCGAAGGTGCCGTAGATGACGAAGACGAGGAACGTCATCGCCATGAAAATGGCGCTGAGAAGCAGCATCCGGGCCAGCGGTGCCGCCGTGCCGACGGGGACGAATTGCGGCAGGAACGCCAGGAAGAAAACCGATAGTTTTGGGTTCAAAATGTTGATCAGAAACCCCGAAAGCGCCGTCGCAGGTGCGGATTTCGGCGCGCTATCCGTCGCGAACCTCATGGGTCCGCTGTCTTGCAGCACCGACCAGGCGAGGTACAAGAGAAAAGCGACCCCGGCCAGCTTGAAAATGCTGAAAAACACTGGCGAAGTGCTGAGAATCGCGGCCACGCCGAGGATCGCCGCGGCGATATGGGGGACGATGCCGAGCGTGCATCCGGCGGCTGCGGCGACCGAGGGCCAGGCCCCTTGCGAGAGACCAATCCCAACAGTGTATATCACGCCCGTACCCGGCAGGAGAACGACGATCAGCGAGGTGATGAGAAACTCAGCCCACATGCCCGGCGCCCCCTTCGTCGCTGTCCCATTGCGCCTCAGGCGCGGGCAGTAGAGCCGTTTCACGCAATTGCCCTCCTGCAGCCTGAATGGCCTGACCAAGTTCGCTCACCAATGCGGTGATGTCGGCGAGAGCAGTCTCGTGCAGCGCTTCGGCCACGATCAAGGCCGCTTGCGTTTCAGGTTTAACGACCGACTGCAGGCTTTGCTTGTGCGCCCACCGCCGTGCGTGGGCACGCCCGTCGCTGTCGGCAAAGATGACCTCACCGGCGTCAGGCCGTTCTGTTTCACCTGAAAAGGCGAGGTAGGGTTCCGTTCCGTCCGCCTCGCGTACCTGCAAGTCGTGCGTGGTCTGCGCGCGGTCATAGACCGCAATCGGCACGGCAAAGGCCAGCGATGCGGCGTTGCAGAGGTTGACGAGCGGATGCAGCTTGGGCAGCGCGCCCGACGTTCGGAACCGGCGCAACAGGGCCTCGGAGGCCGAGCGGTACTGCGTCGGTTTCAGCCCCATCGTGGCATAGGCGCGCCGCCAGGCCTGGATCTCGGGAAAGCCACTTTCCGGTGTCACTTCCAGCCGATGCCGGGCGCGGCTTTCGAATGCGGCTTCGGCCTCGTCAGCGGGGCCGATTTGATCGACACCATTGACCATCATCAGGCCAGTAACGCGATCCGGAAACGTCGTTTGAAGATAGGGGGAGTAAGAGAACCGCAAAACAAAGCCTCGCCAATCGGTGGTTTGGCAAGGTGTAAGGCATCGAAGTGCGGCGGTATTGAACGATATTGCGCGCTAGTCGCGCTCGTCCGGGGGTGTTTCGTCCATAAGAATCCGTGCGGCATCGCCCTCGGGGTCGCCGTATTGGCCGGTGCGGATGGTCCAGACGAAACAGGCGAGACCAATCCCGCCGAGGATCAGCGAGACAGGGATGAGAAAGGCGAGAACGTTCATCTGACAGCCCTCACGCGGAGTGCGTTCAGGAGCACAGTAATCGACGAGACCGACATCGCAAGTGCCGCGATCAGTGGCGTGGCATAGCCCAGAAGCGCAATCGGCACCGCAACAAGGTTATAGGCGGTCGCGATGGTGAAGTTCTGTTGCGACAGCCGCGTCGCATTCCGCGCGATCTGGAAGAGGCGCGGCAGGTCGTCGAGCCCGTCGCGGAGGAGCACGATATCGGCGGCATTGCGTGAGGCGTCCATGGCGGATGAGGGCGCGATGGACGCATGGGCGGCGGCCAGCGCCGCGGTGTCGTTCAGCCCGTCGCCGACCATGGCCATGCGCTGGCCGTTTGTTGCGCGCTGTTCGATCAACGCGTGCTTGTCTTCCGGCGAGACGCGGGCCGAGACGTCGCTTATGCCCAATGTTTCGGCGATGCTTGCTGCCCGCTCGGGCGCGTCGCCGGTCAGCAGGGTTGGCGTGAGGTGCATGGCCGAGAGTGCGGTGACGGCTTCGGTTGCGCCGGGGCGCAGGGCTTCGATCTGGCCGAGGGCGACTTCATCCGTGCCAAAGCGCAGCGTCAGGCCGTGGTCGGTGCGCCCGAGGAACACGTCTTGCCCGTCGAACCGGCCTTCGATTCCCTGCCCGGTTACCTCGCGGACGTCCCTCACATCGGCAGGTATTGCATCCGGCAGAGCCGCCTGAACGGCGCGTGATACCGGGTGAGTTGAGCTTTGGGCCAGCGCCAGCGCAATACCCTGCTGCTCTGCATTCAGTCCCTCGGAAAGGTGCGAGACACCGGGGAGCGTGACGGTGCCGGTTTTGTCGAAGACCACGCCGTCAACCTCGGCCAGTCGTTCCAGCGCGGTGCCGGATTTCACGAGGAACCCCAGTTCATAAAGCTTGCCGATGGCGGCGGTCGAAACGGCGGGCACGGCGAGACCAAGCGCGCAGGGGCAGGTGATGATCAGAACGGCAATGGCGACGTTGAGCGCGAAACGGACATCGCCTGAGATCAGGACCCAGGCCAGGAACGCCACGAGCGCCAGAAGGTGAACGGCTGGCGCATAGATGCGGGCGGCACGGTCGGCGAGGCTCGTGTAACGATTGCGCGCGTTCTCGGCGCCTTCGACCAGACGGGCCATGCGACGGAGCGTCGTGTCTTCGCCGACGGTGGTGGCCCGCATCCGGAGCGGCGCGCCGAGGTTGATCTCGCCCGCGCTGAGCGTGTCGCCGCCCGTGAGCCTCACCGGATCGCTTTCCCCGGTCAGGAA
Source organism: Pseudomonadota bacterium (assembly GCA_039193985.1). GTDB lineage: Bacteria > Pseudomonadota > Alphaproteobacteria > Rhodobacterales > Rhodobacteraceae > JAJDOD01. The sequence goes on along the minus strand of JBCCWG010000122.1, from coordinate 3,631 downwards.
GGAGCGGTCGGTCAGCGCGTCTTTGGACTCAAGCCGGCCATCGACAGGAGTACGCACGCCTGTGGGCACAAGGATCAGGTCGCCGATCGCCAGTTCGGCAATCGGCACGGTGAGGGCCCTGCCCTGCCCGTCCAGCCGTTCCGCCGTTTGGGTCTCAAGCGCCGCCAGTTCGCGGGCGGCCGAGCGGGCCGAAGCCCGGGTCCGGTGATCGAGGTAGCGGCCGATCAGAAGGAAGAAAGTCAGCGAGAGGCCCGCATCGAAATAGGCGTGCCGCCCGCCATTGAGGCTTTCGTAGAGCGACATGAGTGTGGCCAGCAGGATCGCCAGCGAGATCGGCACGTCCATGTTGAGCCGCCGGACGCGGAGCGCGGACCAGGCGCTGCGGAAGAAGGGCTGGGCCGAGAACGCAACCACCGGCACGGCAATCGCGGCCGAGATCAGGTGGAACATGTCGCGCGTCGCATCTGCCGCGCCGGACCAGACGGCGACCGAAAGCAGCATCACGTTCATCATCGCGAAGCCAGCCACGCCAAGACGCAAGGCAAGATCGCGGCCCGCCGGGTCATTCTCCTGGCCGATGATCCCGGCATCAAGCGGAAAGGCCTTGTAACCTAGCTCTGCCAGATGCCCCACGATGTCGTCCACCGAAAGAGAGGTGCGCAACGACACTCTTTTCTGGGTCAGGTTGACCCGTGCGCTGTCAACGCCATCAACATCTGCCAGCCCGCGTTCGATCGCGCCGATACAGGCCGCGCAGGAGACGCCGGGAACCGAGAGCGCCATGTTGGGCTCGGCCAGTTCGGCCACGCGCAACGCGGCGGGGGCAGTGTTGCAGGCAGGACAAGCGGTTGTCATGGGCCGGCCTTCACGATGATGCGCTGCTGGAACAACGTGCCGTCGGCGGCCTTGGCCGTCAGGCGCAGGTTCCAGTTGCCGGGGCCTGCCTCGACCGGGGCGGTCAGGCGGGTGCCGTCAAAGGTGAAGGCAGGGGTCTGGTCGGCGGCGACGGTGGTCGCGCGACCGAACACGGCCTGGACGATCTCGGGCGAAATGGGTGTGCCCTTCTCAAGGATTTCCAGCGCCAGAACCCCGTTTTCGACAGTAGCGGACACGTCCCAACCCAGCGCTGTCTGCGCTGCGCGGTTGGCGTCGAACACCTGGCTCGCGACATAAGAGTTCTTGGTCTCCAACCCCGGAAACGTGCGCACCGCGTTGAACGCCAGTGTCAGGTTCACGCTGATGATGATGCCAAAGCCGATCACAAACCAGCTGAGCACATGCCATCCCTTAATCTCGGTCATTGCGAGCCCTCCTGCCCGTTGAATGTTGAATCTTTGTACGCCCGTTCGCCATTGGTCAGATCCTCGACCCAGAAGCGCACCGGTGTGGCGTTTGCCCCCGACGGGTCCGCACCCGGAGGCGTAATCACGTAAACGCGTTGAAGCTTGGTTTCGTTCGCGGGCACATCGACGGTCTGAAACACGGTGCCCTCAAGCTCGTTCCGGAACGCGGGGTCGCCTGAGACGGTGATGCGGAACGGGCGATCTTCGCCATGTTTGTTGCGCAGACGCACGTCATAGGTGTTGCGGATCGAACCATCGGCGAGGACGACGAAGGTCGGGTTGCGCACCGGGGCGACCGTCAGGTCGATCTCGGCCCGGATGAACAATGCATAGACCAGCCCGACGCCGATAAGGGACCACGCGGCGGTATAGATGATGGTGCGGGTGCGCAGGACATGCTGCCAGATCGGGCGCGGTTTGGCCCCTTCGCGTTCGCGGGGTTCGTCGGACAGGGCCAGATAGTCGATCAGGCCGCGGGGCTTGCCGATCTTCTCCATCACCTCGTCACACGCATCGATGCACAAAGCGCAGGTGATGCACTCCATCTGCTGGCCGTTGCGGATATCGATGCCCATGGGGCAGACGTTGACGCAGGCCATGCAGTCGATGCAGTCGCCGGGACCGGCAGCCTGCGGGACGCTCGCATTGGGCTGAGCATCGCCGTCGGACAGGATGGCATCCGCCACAGTATCGGCGGGCATGAAGCCCGGATACGGTGTCGACTTGTAGGCGGGTGCACCCCGCCCCCGCTCGGCTTCTTCCGCAGCGATGCGCTCGGCCTCGGCGGACATCTCGCGGCGGCGCTTGCCCTTGGCGCGCGGCTCACCCCGCCAGCCGCGATAACCGACGGTCAGCGTTTCGGGGTCCATCATCGCACCCTGGATGCGCGGCCAGGGGCACATGTAGATGCAGACCTGCTCGCGCATCAGACCGCCAAAGATGAAGGTCGTCGCGGTCAGTACGGCAATGGTCGAATAGGCCACCGGATGCGCGCTCAGCGTCACCAGGTCGAGGGCCAGCGTGGGCGCGTCGGCGAAATAGAACACCCAGGCGCCGCCGGTCGCAACCGCGATCAACAGCCAGGCAACGTACTTGGTTACCCGCAAGCGCAGCTTGTGGCCGTCCATCTTGGCCTTGTGAAGACGCAGGCGTGCGTTTCGGTCGCCTTCGATCCAACGTTCGACCAGTATGAAAAGATCGGTCCAGACAGTCTGCGGGCAGGTATAGCCGCACCAGACGCGGCCGAGGGCCGAGGTGAAGAGGAAGAGCCCGAGACCGGCCATGATGAGCAACCCGGCCACGAAATAGAACTCATGCGGCCAGATCTCGATCCAGAAGAAGTAGAACCGTCGCCCGGCCAGATCGATAAGAACCGCCTGATCCGGCAAGTTGGGTCCGCGATCCCAGCGCAGCCAGGGCGTCAGGTAATAGATGCCCAGCGTGACGATCAGGATCCACCATTTCAGGGTCCTGAAACGACCGGAAACCCGTCTTGGAAAGATGGGTTCCCGTGCAGCATAGAGCGGTTGTGACGAATCTGACATGAGCTCACTTTTGACCAACGTTTCTCAAGCCTTAAGGGTGATGGCGGGGTCGAACCTTGACCGGGATCAAACTCCCGCCATCACCGGCTTTTTTCTATGTCACTCGCCTCCTCCCAGCGAGTGGACATAGACAGAAACCGCACGGACATCCGCGTCGCTCAGGCGCAGGCCCATCGCGGGCATGACGCCGAAGCGGGCGTTGGTGATTGTCTCGGTGAGGGCCGCCTCGTCCCCGCCATAGAGCCAGATGGCGTCCGAAATGTTGGGCGCCCCAAGCTCGGGGATGCCTTCGCCATTGTCGCCGTGGCAGGACGCGCAGTTGTCGAGGAACAGCGTCTCGCCCACTTCGCCGACGCCACCTTGCGGCAGCGCTTGCACATGCGCGACGAGCGTTGCGATTTCTTCCGAGGCCAGGATGTCGCCGAAAGCGGGCATCTCGGACCAGCGGGCGTCTGCCGTTTCATTGCGTATGCCGTGCTCGACTGTATAGGCGATCTCGTCGATCGAGCCGCCCCAAAGCCAGGCATTGTCGAGCAGGTTCGGATAGCCGACCGCACCAGCTGCGCCCGAGCCATGGCACTGCGAACATTGCGCGCTGAACACCGACGCGCCGCGCGCCACCGCATAGCGATGGAGGTCCGAGGCCGGATCGACGGCGGCCAGCTCCGCCGAGACCAGTTCTTCGACCAGCGCGGCGTTCTGCGCCTCGTGTTCGACGATGTCCGCGGCGACATTGGCGCGAGA
>JBCCWG010000121.1:0-7175 GCA_039193985.1 Pseudomonadota bacterium | reverse complement strand
GTTCACGCATGATCAACCTCCTCCTTGATCAAGCTGAAGGGCCCTGACGGCGCGCCGCGTTTACTTCGGCCCGTGCCAGTCGATCTGGCAAATCTCAGCCGAGCGACCGTCAAAATCCCAGACCCGGCCAAAAGCGCGCACGCGGCCCTTGTTGGCGGTCGCCACCGTGATGTCGGGGCCCATCCAATATTGCGTGTTGGTGATGACGATATCTTCGCCCTTGTGGCCTTCGACCGGCACCACTTCACCCTGGATCTTCTTGCCGACCATCAGGCGGCGCGTCTTGCCTTCATTTTCATAGGAAATCTCGGCCCGCTCGGCGCCGAGGAACTCGGCCACCAAAACACCAAAGAGGCCCGTCGTGCCCCGTGCCTTCCCGCTGAAGATGTCCACCAGTCCGTCATAGGCGGCATCGCTGGCGCGGTCGTCGACGAAGACAGCCGCCTTCCAGCTGCCGCGCGCCATCAAACCGGGGATTTCGATCAAAAGACCGATGTTGAGGCCTGACAGGTCCTCATCCCCGAAATGGCCTTCGTCAATGCGGACACCGCCCCAGGTCTGGCAATAGCCTTCCGTCGGCGGGTGCTGGCCGAGGCTGACCACGCAAGGGCAGAACACGGTGCAGTTGCAGTTGAGGATCAATTCGCCCTTGATCGCCCAAGGGGTAAGTGTGGTTGTGTCCAGCGCCATGGTCAGCTTCCTTCAGATCAGCAGGGACAAGGGGGTGAGGCCGGCAAGGCCGATCAGCCCGAAGCCCAAGGGTCGTGTAATATGTGCGCCGAAGCGCGGCAGTTTTTCGAGTGTCATCAACACCATGGCGAGGCCCATGAAGGCCAGGTTCATGGTGCCGCCGACAAAGGCCAAAAGCATCAGCGCCCAGCAGCAGCCCAGGCAATCGAGGCCAAGGCGCAGGCCGTTGCGCCACGCGCCTTCGCCCCAGTGTGCCATGAAGAACGTCAGCGGTGCGCGGCAGCGCGAGAGGCATGCCTCCTTCAATGCGCTGAACTGATAGGCTCCGGCAACGGCGAATAGGATCGCGGTCAGCCAGACCGACTGGCTTTGACCCAGCGCGCCGATCAAGCCAACCTCGAAAAGGCCGGTCTGTAGGGCGGCGGCGAGCACGGCAAAGCCCAGCCAGACGGTCAGGTAACCGCCCACCAGCCCGGCCAGCCCGGCTGGTGTAGTTTTCGGCAGATCGTCATACGTTGCAAAGGCGGGAAGCGCCGTCGGTGCCATCATCGCCGCGCTCATAACGGCCCACATCAGCATGGCCGTCGGAAACCCGGCGGTTCCGGGCGTGAGGCTACAGATCGCCTCGATAAAGCCCATGCCGCGTGCCGCGAGTGTCGTTTCCGGCAAGGCCATCAGGAAAAGGAGTGTCCACAGGATCAGTGCCGCGCCGAACAGCGCGATCCAATGGCTTTCAGCCATGCGTCTGATACTGATTGCCGGCACCTTTTGCCTCCCTGATCGGGGGACCATGGGCAGCTTGATGCGATGCGTCAATTACAAGTTGCGCCAGCGGCCATTTTGGCGTCGCGTTCAGAATAGTCGTGTCGGGAAGTGACCAAAGCGTGGTTCGCATACCGCAGGTCCGGGGCATCGCGCGGGGCATCCCGCTGTAAACAAGCAGTGATTCGGCGCGGTGCTTGTCGCATGTCCCCTGCTATGCGATGGGGTTCTGACAGAAAGGATCCGGCCATGACCGTGCAACTCGCCCTTGTGGGCATCGGAAAGATCGCCCGCGATCAGCATATTCCTGCGATTGCCGCGACGGCGGGCATCGCGTTGGCGGCCACCGTCAGCCGCAACCCCGAGGCCACGGTGCCGGGTGTACCGTCATATACGGGGCTTGCCGACCTGTTGGCCGAGGACACATCGATCACTGCCGTTTCGCTGGCCACCCCGCCGCAAGCCCGATTTGCCGATGCTGCGACTGCGCTTGGCGCAGGCAAGCATGTGATGCTGGAAAAGCCGCCGGGCGCGACGCTGAGCGAAGTGCATGCGCTGGAGGCGATGGCCGCTAGGGCCAGTGTAACGCTTCACGCCACCTGGCATTCGCGCGAAGCCGCCGCGGTCGACGCGGCGCGGGGTTGGTTGCGGGACAAGCGGCTGACTGCGATGCGGATTACCTGGAAGGAAGACGTGCGCCAATGGCACCCGGGGCAGGATTGGATCTGGGAGGCCGGTGGCCTCGGCGTGTTCGACCCTGGCATCAATGCGCTGTCGGTGATGACGGCGATCCTGCCGCACGCTGTGCATCTGTCGCAAGCCGATCTCCATTTTCCCGCCAACCGCGACACGCCGGTCGCAGCCGAGTTGCGCTTTGCCGACCCGGGCGGTGCCGCCATCTCGGCCAGTTTCGACTGGCTGGAACAAGGTCCTCCGACCTGGGATATCGAGATCGAAACCGATCAGGGTGCCGCGCGTCTCAGCGAAGGTGGTGCTCGGTTTCAACCGGACGATGGTGCCGAGGTGGCGGGTGAGGATGCCGAGTATCGCCGCCTCTATCGTCGCTTCGTCGGGCTTGTTGCGCAAGGCGCGGGCGAGGTCGATCTTGCGCCGATGCGGCATGTGGCGGATGCCTTTACCCTCGGCCGCCGTGTCAGGGCCCCGGAGTTTGAATGGTGAAATTGGCGTCACCGTTGCAGGGCAGACAGCAGCCCTTGGCAGCGATGACCGTGTGTCCCTTCAGCGTTTCGCCGCGTTCCGCGCGTCGATCTCCGGGGGGCCAGCCCCCGCACCCGCGACGGTTTGCTGGCTCAGAGCGGTTGGCGGAGGACGCCTGCGGGTGGCAGCGTCGTGCCTTCAACCGTGACGGGCGCGGCGCTGTAGTTGAACCAGAACCGGTCGGTTGCCGTCTCGCGGCAGCGCACGCCCTGTGGCATCTCACGCACCGCGATGCCGGCGCGGTCGCAGGCGGTTTTGAGCACGCGCTTCATGGCAGGCGGGTTCAGCCACCCCGCGAGGTAGTTGAGGCTTTCGTTTCCGACGAGAAGCGGTGCACCGTCCGCTATCTCTTCCACGACCGGCCCGCCCTCGACAATGTCGCGATAGTGCTCCACCGCGCCCCCGTCCGCGAGCGGTATGTCCAACCCGGGGCGCAGGCTTTCGACGCGGGCCACTGTCGCGTTCAGTCCGGGAAACGAGGGGGGCAAGGGCAGGGGTGTGCTCATCTCGGGTGTTCGCGCCGCGAAGCGTGGGCCAAGGATCACATGCCCGGACTGGCTGGCCAGCGCCGCCACGAAGGCCGGGTCGGGCGTGAGGAGACCCGGCGCCAGGATGAGCTTGTAGCCCTCGACCGCCTCGACCGTCGGTGGAACGATATCGATGGAAAGGCCGAGCCGCCGCAAACCGCGATACGTGTCAAAGACAAGGCCAAAATAGCTGAGCCCCGCGCCATGGGGTTGAATCGCCCATCCCCATTCAGCGGCGTAGTCGAAGACCAGCGCGACCTCGGCCTTTTGGCTTGTCGCCTCTGGGGCGTCTGCGATCTCGCGGGCCACCTCGGCCGCTTCGGCGTGAGCCGGGGCTTCGGCGCTGTCGGGTCTGAGAAGCCCGGCATGCATCTGTTCCTGCGCAAAGGGCGCCTGCCGCCAGCGGAAAAAACAGACGGCTTCGGCCCCGTGCGCGAACGCTTCCCAAGTCCAGAGACGGACCATGCCGGGCAGCGGTTCGGGGTTGTAGGGCGCCCAGTTCACCGGGCCGGGTTGTTGCTCCATCACCCACCAACGGCCCCGACCGACGGCGCGGTAGAGGTCGTGATGAAAGGCCTGGAAATCCGGATCGCCCTGGCGGGCATAGGCGGTCTTGCGGTCTTCGTCCGCGCCGACCCGGTCTTCGAGGAACCCGAGCGGATAACTGTCCCAGCTTGCGATGTCGAGATCGGCACCGACGTCGTAATGATCGAACTCGGTGATGCGGCCCATATAGTTGTGCGCGATGGGCGCGTCGGAGTGTTGCCGGATGATATCGGCCTGCAGCTTGTTGAACACGACGACCTGATCGGAGGAGAACCGGCGAAAGGCCATGGTGTGTGCAGGGTTGGGTTCGGTGACAGTCAGGTTGGGCAGATCGATCTGGTCGAAACCGGTGTAGTCCATCGACCAGAAGACGTTGCCCCAGGCGGTGTTCAGCGCCTCCACCCCGTTGTAGCGGCGTGCGAGCCACCCGCGAAAGGCGGTGCGCGCGGCGTCTGAGTAGCTGAGCGTGGTGTCGTGACAGCCGTATTCGTTGTCGGTCTGCCAGGCGTCGACCTGGTCTCCGTACCGCTGGGCGAGCACGGTGACGATCTTGGCACTTTCGGCTTTGTAGCCTTCATGGCTGAAGCAATAGTGCCTGCGCGACCCGAACTTGCGGGGGTGGCCTTGTGCGTCGGTGGCCAGCATGTCGGGGTGCTTGTCGACCATCCAGCGGGGTGGCGTGGCTGTCGGTGTGCCGAGCACGACTTTGAGGCCCGCGGCTTTCAGCACCGCAATCGCGTCATCGAGCCAGTCGAAGGTATAGGTGCCCTCTTCCGCCTCCAGCCTGCTCCACGCGAACTCACCGATCCGCACCCAGGTCAGGCCAAGCTCGGCCATGCGGCGCGCGTCGTCCTCCCAGACCTCGCGCGGCCAGTGCTCGGGGTAGTAGCAGGTGCCAAGGGTGCGTTTCACAAGCGTTTCCCTTCGATCACCCACATGCGTTCCGGGAAGCTCCAAGGCAGCGTCAGGCCGTGGGTCATCAGGTAGGCGCCGCTGAGTTTCACCGAGCCGTATTTCAGCGCGGGCGCGCCGCGAGACAGGTGACCCACGTCTTCACGGTTCTTCAGTTGCACCTCGTACATCACGTCCGGACTGACGCGGGTCAGGCGCAGCGGGCGCGGCGCAATCTGAGCAGAGGTGCCGTCTTTCCCGGCGAAGACCACGAACTTCGCGCCGTCTTCGGCCAGGTGCTGTTCGGCGATAACACTCGGATCAGGGCTGTCGAGGCGAAGAATATCGGCCTTGAGAAGCCAGTCGCGGTTGGATTTCCACCAGCTTGTCACATCGCGGAGAACATGCGCTTCCTCATCCGTCAACTCGCGCGGGTCCATCTCGAACCCCATGTGCCGCTGGGCGGCGACCCAGGCGCGAAAGCGGATGTCGAGGATGCGGCCCGACGTGTGGCAGGTGCGCGGGCCGACATGGCTGCCGGTGACGGCCATGGGCAGGAAGATGCTGGCGTTGTGCTGGATCTTCAGACGTTCCAGCGCATCATTCGAATCGGAGAGCCAGACACGGTGGGTGCGGCTGAGGATGCCGAAATCGATGCGCCCGCCCCCGCTGGCGCAGCTTTCAATTTCGACATTCGGATGGGCGGCGCGAAGCCGGTCAAGCAGCGCATAGGTGCCGCGGGTCTGGTCGGCGTCGGGCATAGGCAAAACGCGATTATGGTCCCACTTGATGTACTCGATGGCATGGGCCGAGAGGATGCCGCTGATCCGCTCGAAAAGGTAGTCGCGCACATCTGCGTTGCCCATGTCGACGGCGCGCTGCTGACGGCCGGGGATCTGGTCTTCGGCTCCCAGCGCCCAATGCGGGTTGGCCCTGAAAGTGTTCGAGTTGGGGTTGATCATCTCCGGCTCGAACCAGATGCCGAACGTCATGCCCAGGGAATGGATGTGCTCGATCAGCGGGTCGAGGCCTTTCGGGTATTTGCGGGTGTCGACCTCCCAATCGGCCAGGGCCGCCGTGTCGTCATCGCGGTTGCCGAACCAGCCATCGTCGAGCACGAAGCGCTCGGCCCCGAGGTCGGCAGCGCGGGTGGCGATGTCTTTCAATTCTTCGACATCGTGGCGGAAATAGACCGCTTCCCAGCAGTTGTAGTGGACAGGACGTGGGCGTGCCGGGTCGGGAAACTGGACGATCCGGTCGCGCAGGTGGCGCTGGAACGCGACGGCGCAGCCGTTCAACCCGTCGTCGGAATAGACAGCGTATAGCTTGCCGGTGCGGAATTCGGTGCGCGGTACGCTTTCGACGCGCGCGGCATGGCCGAACTGGATTTGCCGGCGCCCGTCGGGCAGTTCCTCGGCGACCATGCGGTGACCGCCGGACCAGCCGTAGTGGAAGGCATAGGCCTCGCCCCGCGCGTTGGTGGCGCCGCGCACGGGCACGATCAGGCCGGGAAAGTGCTCGTGACCGGTGCGGCCGGTTCGGTTCTCGCGATAGCGGATGCCGGGGGACCAGGGAGTGGTGTTGAGCTGGAACTCGCCACACCAGCGGCCCGCGACATCGATCATCTCGTCGGAAAGCTGCGGGCCGGGAAAGACCGGCGCGGCGAGCCAGTGCAGGTGAACCGGGCGGATCGCGTTCAGTCGCGCCTCGGCCTCGATCAGGTGAGTGACGGGGTCGATCTTGTAGGCGGCGATATAGGTCACCACCTCGTCCTGATCGGTGTAGGTCAGGGTCAGGCTGTTCTCGCCCTGCGCGACGCCAGCGAGACAGAATTTGGGCAGATAGGGTGTTCCGTCGGTATCCCGCATGATCAGGCCCGGCTGGCCCGGGAAAGTGCGCGTCGCCTCGGGGCAGATCGAGATCTCGGGGTTTGCATCAAGCATGCCGCCGGTGACGTCGAGCGTATGGGCTTCGTAGAGGGTTGTCAGATCCTCGTCATCCGGCAGTCGCGCACCCCAGTACACGACTTCCGCCAGGCGTTCGCGCGTGGCACCCAGAACGAGGGTTTGACGGCTGTCATCCAGCCGCCAGCATTGGATCATTTTACGGCACCCAGTGTCAGACCAGCGATAAAGTGTTTCTGCATCAGGAAGAACATAAGCACCGGCGGGATCGCGGCCATGAGCGACGCGGCCGAGACCAGATGCCAGTTGTTCACGAACTGCCCGTTGAGCGAACGCACGCCAGCCGTGATCGGCTTGGCGCTTTCGCCCTGCGTCAGCACGTTGGCCCAGAAGAAGTCGTTCCAGACAAAGGTGAAGATCAACACCGCAAGGGCGGCAATGGCCGGGCGTACGAGCGGCAGCACGACGTACCAGAAAATGCGCCACTCGGCGATGCCCTCAACCCGCGCCGCTTCGATCAGCGGAAACGGAAGCTGACGGATGAAGTTCCGCATGAACAGCGTACAAAACCCGGTCTGGACGGCGATGTGGAACAGGACGAGGCCGGTTTTGGTATTGTAGAGCCCCATGTCGAGCG
>JBCCWG010000120.1:0-7340 GCA_039193985.1 Pseudomonadota bacterium | reverse complement strand
GTCTCGCCGAGGAAGACGAGCCCGAGTACCGTTCCCCAAACCGGCGTCAGGTAAAACAGAAGGATCGAACGGACGACATCGGTGTAAACCAGACTGGTGCTATAGAGGCTGAAAGCGGCCCCGGTGAACACACCGCTCAAGATCAGAACACGCCAGCGCTGAACCAGAACACGCCGCACCGGCCAAAGAAATGGCAGCAGGGCGGCCAGAGCGGCGAGAAACATGACCGCTCCCGACCATGACCCCGTCAGTCCCAGCTCGCCAAGATAGCGCACCGGTATCCAATAGAGACCCCACATCGCGCCGCCCAGGAGCAACACCAGGCCAGCGCTGGTCTCCGAGGAAAGGTCGCGGTAGGGCAAGGTCAGACACTGCTCCTAATCTGGCACCGGGAGCAAATCAGATCGACCCCGCCTCGACCATATAGTTGTTGGCCGAGCACATGGCGGCATCATCGGATGCCAGAAACACGACCATCCGCGCGACATAGACCGGCTCAATCAGGTCGGGCAGGCACTGGCGCGCGCGGTGCGCCTCAAGCGCCTCGGGCGTGGCCCAAAGCTCTTTCTGGCGGTCGGTCATGATCCAGCCGGGCACGACCGTGTTCACCCGAATGCGGTGATCGCCAAGGTCGCGCGCCATGGTGCGGGTCAGCCCGTGCACGGCGGCCTTAGCCGTCGTGTAGGCCGGGAAACCGCCGCCCGCTTCCCACCACGAGTTCGATCCCATGTTGATGATCGAGCCGCCACCGTTCTCGATCATGCCCGGCGCGATGGCCTGAATGGCGAAGAACATATGGCGCAGGTTCGTGGCCTGGCGTTCGTCCCAGTATTCAGGCGTCACGTCCCGCCAGTTGTGCCGGTCGTCACGTGCCGCGTTGTTAATGAGCGTGTGCGCCTGACCCAAGCGGTCGGTCAGGCGGCCAAGGGCGGCCTGCATCGCGGCAATGTCGCGCAGATCGCAGATCTCATATGTCACGTTGTCTAAGGGATCGGCGAGCGCCGCACTGCTTGCCTCATCCAGGTCGAGGAATCCGACGCGCGCGCCCTGCGCGGCAAAGGCCGAGACGATCTCGGCGCCGATGCCCTGGGCCCCGCCGGAGACAATGACGGCTTTGTCTTTCAGACTGGGATAAATGGCAAATTCGCGCATGGGTCTTTCTTTCGTTCAAAACAGCGAAACGTGACCGTTAACACGGCCACGTGCCCAAACCTCTAGTGTCGATCCGCACCGGCTGCAATCAGCCGGTTCGACAGTTTACGCCGCGCGCACCACTCGCCCCGGCACAGCATAGCGCCGAAGCGGCACCCGGCTCCGCGATGACCAGAGGCGCATCGGCCACCCCGCCATGCTGCGCAAGCCACCGAGCGTCATGTAGAGAAACGCGGTCACGGCCACGCCCAGCATCAGCCCGTTGAACTGATCGACCATCACGAGGCTGATGAAGCGCGTCAGCACCTCGTAGCCTGCGAAGACATCCGTCAAATGATGCGAGGCGTCGTAAAGCGCGGCGTAGGATCCCTTGGGATCGATCATCCGCCACACCAGAAGGGCGGATGCCAAGCCGCCAAGAAGAAAGTGTTTTCCGAGCATGTTCCTGCCCTTGTCCTGCTCCTCCCCCCGCGTGAATCCTACGCGCGCATTGGCGGTACACGCAAGTTATGACTGGATCGGCCAGAGAAATGTGCCATCCTTGCCGCATGCGTTGGTTGCTTTGTCTCGTTCTTGTCTTCGCCGGTCCGGCGCGCGCGACCGAGGTCGATGTCGAGCTTGCGCTAATGGTCGATGTCTCCCGCTCAATGGGACCGAGCGAGCTTGAGTTGCAACGCCGCGGCTATGCCGAGGCGATTGCGTCGGACGAAGTTGTGGGTGCCATCCTGAACGGCTTTACCGGCCGGATCGCGCTGACTTATGTCGAATGGGCGGGAAAAGGATCGAACCGTGTCATCATCCCCTGGACACTGGTCGACAGCCGCGAGGTGGCCCAGCGCATCTCTGATGAGCTGACCGCGGACTTTTCCTTTGCCATGCGCCGCACCTCGATCACCGGGGCCATTCAGTTTGCCATGGAAGACATGGAAAACAACGCGTTCGACGGGCTGCGCCGCGTCATCGACATCTCAGGCGACGGCCCCAACAACTCGGGTGGATCGGTCGAAGCGGCGCGCGACAAAGCAATCGCCGCAGGCTATGTGATCAACGGACTTCCGCTGATGACGCAGGACGGGAACACGTTCTGGAGCCTCGACGACCTCGATCTCTATTACGAGGCCTGCGTCGTCGGTGGGCCTGGCGCCTTTGTCATCCCGGTGCTGGAATGGCAGGAGTTTCCGCTGGCCGTGCGCCGCAAGATCGTCCTTGAACTGGTCGGCCCACCCGAAGCGGTTTTGCCGGTGCGATCAGGGAGGCGCTGGGACGGGTATGACTGCTTCATCGGCGAGAAGATGCGCGAGGAATGGGAACGGTCCTATAACGAGTTCTGAGCGTCCTCGGTCCGGAGAAACGTCAGCCAGGTTTGGCCGAACTTGCGCGCCTCAACCTTGCTGAAGCCGCCCGGTGCGTCACTTTCAGCGTCATCCTCCCAGACGATCAGCGCGCCACCCGCGATCCATCCGCTCTCCAAGGCACGCCGTAACGCCAACGCCCCCTTCCCGGCACCATAGGGCGGGTCGAGAAACACCAGCGACGCCGCAGATCCGTCACAGTTGCTGAGCCGGGTCGCATCCTGGCGCAGCACCCGGCACGCCTCACCCGCGCGCGTCTTGGCGATGTTGGCTGTCAGCAGCTTCAGCGCCGGGCGCCCGTTCTCGACAAAAGTGATGCTTGCTGCCCCACGCGACAAAGCCTCAAGCCCCAGCGCACCCGTTCCGGCGAAGAGGTCGAGCACATGCGCATCCGCAATCGGCGCCCCGAACCGCCCGCCGTCGAGCATACTGAAGAGGCTCTCGCGCACTCGGTCGGTCGTGGGGCGCAGATGGGCGCCCGCATCGCCCTTGCCCACCGGCGTCAGGCCGAGGCCCTTGAACCGGCCGCCAATGATCCTCATCCCCGCAGCAGCGCTTTCAGGTCCGTCGCGGGGTCACCGATGGTGGCCGGGTCCACGCCCTTGCCCGCTTCCAGCAAGCGCTTGCCCACCATGAAATCGCGCGGCGCATTGATTGCATCGACGGCGAGGAAACTACTCTCGCGGAAGTACCAATGGCTGACCGCATGTTTATCGCCGCGCCGCACCACCTGATCGTACCCGGTGTTCAGCCCCGCGATCTGCAGCTTGAGGTCGTATTGATCCGACCAGAACCAGGGCACCGGATCGTACGGCGTGTCCGCGCCCAGCATATTCGCAGCCACGGCTTCAGCCTGATCGATGGCGTTCTGCACCGATTCCAACCTCAGCCGCGCACCGTGATAGGGAAAGGATGCGCAATCCCCGGCCGCCCAGATACCGGGCGCGGATGTCCGGCCCCGATCATCGACGGCGATGCCGTTCTCCACCGTCAGACCGGCAGCTTCCGCCAGGCTAGCCTCGGGGCGAATGCCGATCCCGACGATGACGAAATCGACATCCAGGGTGCGCCCGTCGCTCAAGCTGGCCGACGCAACGCGCCCCTCGCCCGCCAATGTCTTCAGCCCCACGCCTTCCAGAATGTCGACGCCATGGGCGCGATGCGCATCGCGGATCACATCAGCCGTTTCCTCGGACGCCACGCGACCCAGAATGCGCGGCGCCTGTTCGACCAGCGTGACCTGCAAGCCCAGCTTGGCCGCCACCGCCGCCGCTTCCAGCCCGATGTAACCGCCGCCAACCACCAACACCCGCGCGCCATGCTGGAAACGCGGTGACATCGCGTCGATATCCGCCAGGGTGCGCACCGTGAAAACGCCCTCAAGATCACCGCCGATGGCCGCGGGCAACCGGATCGGTGTCGATCCCATCACCAACGCCAGCTGCCCGAAGGCAAGGCGTTCGCCACCTACTTCGACGGTCTTCGCAACCGGGTCGAGCGCCGTGGCGCGTTGCCCCAGTCGCAAGGTGATGTCCTTTTCGGCATAAATCGCCTCGGGTCGCAGAAACAGCCGCTCCTTGGCCATGTCACCCATCAGGTAGGCCTTCGACAGCGGCGGGCGCTCGTAGGGTGGCACGGGTTCCTCACCCACGATGGTGAGGCTGCCCTCGGCCCCCAAGGCCCGCAGTTTCTCGGCCAGGGTGGCCGCTGCCTGCCCGCCGCCGATAATCAGATAGTCTTCCATGGCATTCCGCTCTGGTTCACCGCCAGTCATGGGTTATATCGCTCACCAGACAATGGCAATTTCAGGAGTATGGCAGATGACGGTTTCCGTGGGTGACAGAATTCCGGCAAGCAAATTGGTGCATATGACGGACAACGGTCCGGAGGACATCAATATCGCAGACCGCATCGCAGGCAAGCGCGTGGTTCTCTTCGGTCTGCCGGGGGCATACACACGAACGTGCTCCGCCGCGCATTTGCCAAGCTTCCTGCGCACGGCTAATGCCTTTCGCGAGAAGGGGATCGACGAGATCATCTGCTTTGCGGTCAACGATGTTTTCGTGATGAACCACTGGGGTGAAAGCTCGGGCGCGAATGAGGCCGGGATCGTGATGCTGGCAGATTGGGACGCGGAACTGACCAAGGCCTTGGGTCTTGACTTCACCGCCCCGCCTGTCGGCCTGAAGGACCGGACGACGCGATGCGCGATGCTGGTCGAGGACGGCGTCGTCAAGGTCCTGCAGATCGAGGAAGACAGCGGCACTTGCAATGTAACTGCGGGCGAAACGCTGCTTGAACTGACATAAAGCGGCTACGTCGCGTCAATTTTTCCGGCCAACGTCACTTAAAGATCGGTGAGCCCGTCCACGTCTTGCTTGGTCAGCGTCACCTCGTCCCGGTTGTAGACGTTGAACCATTCGGGGTGGTGGTTCATCTTCTCAGCCTCGATCGCCATGCGGGACATCCAGCCCCAGGCATCCACGAAGTTTTTGAATTTGAACGTTTTCTGAATCGCGTCACGATCTTCGACCAGTGTCCAACCGGTGCCGCTCAGGTCCGATAGCGCCGCGTCGCGCGCCGCGCCGTCCAGTTTCGTACTCATGCAGGTTCCTCCGTGATTTTGCGAAACGGGCCATAGCTGGTCAGGATCTCGATATCCTCGCCCACAGCCCTGCGTTCGGCCTCAAGATAGTCTTCCACCGCCCGTGAAAAGCCCGCATCGGCCATCCAGTGCAATGAGTGTGTCTCAACCGGCAGGTAGCCGCGCGCCAGTTTGTGATCGCCCTGCGCGCCAGCTTCGACCGCGGCCTGACCCTGCGCGATGGCATAGTCGATGGCCTGATAATAGCAGAGCTCAAAATGCAGACAGTCGTGGTGCTCGATGGCGCCCCAGTAACGACCGAAAAGCGTTTCGCGCCCGATAAAGTTCAGCGCCCCTGCCACCGGCTGCCCGTCCCTCAGCGCCAGCACCAGCAGCATGTCGTCGCTCAGCGTCTCCTGTGCGATGTCGAAGAACTTGCGCGTCAGGTACGGTGTGCCCCATTTGCGCGCGCCTGTGTCCTGGTAAAACATCCAGAACGCGTCCCAATGCTCGGGCTGCAACGCGTCACCGGTCAGCGCGACAATCTCGCCACCAAAGGCCTGCGCCGTGCGGCGTTCCTTGCGGATGGTCTTGCGCTTGCGCGAGGACAAGGCGCTCAGAAAACCATCAAAATCGGCATAGCTGTCATTCCGCCAATGATATTGCTGCGTCACACGGTGAAGCATCCCGATCTCACGCCCGCGTGCCGCTTCATCCGTCGTGCAGAAGGTGGCATGCACCGACGACAAACCGTTCGACTTTGCGAGTTGCAGCGCGCCCTGGATCAACGCTTCGGTCCCTTCCGCTTCCGCACCCGGGCGGGTCAGAAAGCGGCGCCCGGTTGCGGGCGTAAACGGCACGGCGATCTGAAGCTTGGGGTAATACCGCCCCCCGGCACGTTCCCAGGCGTGACCCCAGTTGTGATCGAAGATGTATTCGCCCTGGCTGTGACCTTTGGCGTACAGCGGGGCAACCGCCAGCACATCCTCGCCATCACGCACCACCAAATATCGCGGATCCCAGCCGGTGCCGGTGCCAACCGAACCGCTGACCTCAAGCGCCGACAGGAACCGGTGCGTGGTGAAGGGATCGACGGGCCGCCCGCCATCGGCGACCTCCGGGCAAGCGCAAGCATCCCACTCCTCCGCCGCAATGGCAGAGAGCGAGGAGAGCGCCGAGACTTCCAGCGTTTTTTCGGTCATTCCGGGTCACACGCAGCCATATCGTTAAGGTGCCCCGCCAAGCTGCGACTTCAAGCTCGGGTTGCCGGGAAATAGCCTTCGAATGTCACATTATCGGCAATCTGCCGCGCCACGGCCTCTTCTTCTTCGGAGCGTACAGTCCAGCACAGGATCGGCACGTCGCGCGCTTTAAGATCGGCGATGGCAGGCGCATTCAGGTTTCGATGAGAATGACTGACGAATGACGCGCCAATCCGGTCGAAATCCTCAATCCGGGCGAGGGCCTCCAGCCGTTCGGCGGGCGCATCCCAAAACATCGGCTCAAACGCCGATGTCACCAGCCCTCGGGGCACATCCGGGGCCAGCGATTGCAGGGCAAAGACGCTGTGAGGGTTGAACGACATCACCGCCACCGGGCCGGCATACCCGGTTAACGCCTGCGCGACGGCGCGCTCCAACGGCCCGACATTGTCGCCCAAAGCGCCGTCCTCGTCCTTCAGTTCGACCAGAAGCGGCACCTGCCCATCGACGATGCTCAAAACCTCGACAAAAGACGGAACCGTCTGGTCACTGCCCAAAAGGCGAAGATGGGAAAGCGCCTCCAAGGGTTCTTCCCGCACGAGGCCGGGAACACTTGCCAACCGGTCAAGCTCATAGTCGTGAAACACCACCGCTTGGTCATCGGCGGTGAGTTGCAGATCAATCTCGATCCCATAGCCCCGCTCGATAGCCGCGCGGACAGCAGCACGCGAGTTTTCCGGGACACCGGATGCGCTGTTGTGCAAGCCGCGATGCGCAACGGGGCGGGTCAGAAAGGCGTCGGGAAGCATGGGGTCAGGCGATCTCGAAAACGCCCTCGATCTCAACCGCGACACCAAGTGGCAGTGAGCCCGCACTGACCGCCGAGCGCGCATGCCGGCCGGCCTCCCCCAGCACGGCAACCAGCAGATCGGACGCGCCATTGATCACTTTTGGCTGATCGGTGAAATCCGGCGTAGAGTTCACAAAACCGGTGAGTTTTACGACACGCTTCAGGCGCCCGAGATCGCCGCCGCAGGCAGCCCTGACCTG
>JBCCWG010000119.1:0-7364 GCA_039193985.1 Pseudomonadota bacterium | reverse complement strand
GCCGGCCGCCAACCAATAGCGCAACTCGTAATTGTGGGTCGAAACCGGGAACACCATGCCCATGTTGAAGGGTTTGCCCTCATCCCGGAACTGTTCGACCACGGGCACTAGCGCTTCGGCGGAAATCGGGTGTTGCGGGCGACCGTCTTCCATCGATGGGATGTGCGGGCGCATCATGTCCCAGACTTCGTTTGAGACGGTGATGCCGTTGCCGTTCAGGTCCATCGAAAACGGTGTGATGATGTGCGCCTCGGTGCCAAAACCGATGGTGGCTGCCAGTGGTTGACCGGCAAGCATGTGCGCACCGTCCAGCTGGCCGTCGATCACGCCGTCAAGCAAAACCTTCCAGTTGGCCTGCGCTTCGAGCGTGACAAAGAGGCCCTCGTCTAGGAAGTACCCCTGTTCATAGGCCACGGCGAGCGGTGCCATGTCAGTGAGCTTGATGAAACCAAAGGTCAGTTCGTCCTTTTCAAGTTCGAGCATTTCGGCGGATACCGAAGTTGCTATAAGTGCCGCAAGTGCAGCCCCTGTAAGTATTTTTTTCATCGGGTGTGTACCCCCTATGGTGGTCGCCGGTGGGCAACGCGCAGAAAAAAAGCCGCAAGACCGCCCCGATGCGCGTTGCATCAGGTGGGTCGAGCGGCTGTGCTCGGATCGCCCTGTCATGGGTGTGAGTGGGAGAGCGCCGTTGCTCTCACCCTTTACCTAGATGGGTGCTCGTCGGGCTTGCAAGAAACTTTGCGGGTTTCGGCCGGGATTTTCCGCACCGCAGCAATCCGACAGAAAAGCTTTGCGGATTTTTTAGTCAGTTTTCCGGCGAAGGGTCAAAAACGCGGCCATCGAAGAAGCGGTTCTCGGAAAGAATAAGGCGCCCGTTCTCGGCCGCGACGGCGGTTCCCTCGGCGATTCCGCCTTCGATCTTTTCGGACGCGCCCGGCAAAATTGCCCCCGACATGCCCAAATGACGCCGATACAGATCGGACCGAAAGACCGACCGGGCCGCATCCATAGCAACGGCGCGATCAAGGCCGAGGCGGGCGGCAATCCGCGACGCAATCCAGGCGGCCTGGCTTTTCCACGGGAAATTCGCGGCCCCCTGATGGAAGCTGACGAAGTGCGGGTCGTCTCGCATATCGCCCCGATCGTTGATCAGAAACCGTCCCGTCAGGCCCCGGTCGATGATTTCTGGCGCCAGATCGAGATAAGACGCACGCGACAGAAGCTCCGAAGCTGTCGTTTTCTCACCTCCCGCACTCAACCAGCGCCCGGCTTTCCAGACCGCGCGCATCAACCGGCCGGTCAGCGCCGGTTCTTCGGCCACCCAAGGGGTGCGCACCGCGAGTACTTTTTCAGGCGCGAACGACCAGATCGCCCGACCGGGCAAGAGGAGCGCGCCGACACCTGCCTCGACGGCCTTCGAACCCCAGGGTTCGCCAACACAGAACGCGTCGATTTCATTGGCCGACAGCGCCTCGGCCATCAGCGGCGGCGGAACCGTGCGGATCGACACGCCCTGCGGGGCCGGTAGCCCCGACGCTTCGAGCCAATAGTACAGCAGTTCGGCATGCATCGAGAACGGAAAGGGCACGCCGATGCGCAACGGTGCGTCTGTCGCAGCGACCAGCGCCTTGCCAGCGGCGGCGGCATCCCGAAAGCCGAAGTCGTGGTCGTTCGCCTTTAGTTTGTTGGCCAGTTCGTTGCTGACGCCAATGACGGTGCCGTTCACCGACATTACAGACAGCGCCGATATGGGCGACGCGACGCCGCCGATCCCGAGGGCCATCGCGACGGGCACCGGGGCCAACATATGCGCGGCTTCAACCCGGCCAAAGGCCAGCATATCCCTGAGCGACGACCATGAAGGCGCGCGCACCAGATCAAGCTTCAGCCCTTCTTCGCGCGCAAATCCCATCTCTTCGGCGGCGATGAGTGGTGCTGCGTCGGTCAGCGGTATGAAGGCCACCGAAAGCCGGGTCAGTGTCATGACAACAGATCCGCCGCCGTCACAAGGGCCGCCGCGACTTCGGAAATCTTGCGTCCCTGATCCATCGCCGTTTTGCGCAGCAGAGAATAGGCCGCGTCCTCGTCAATGCCGCGCGCCTTCATCAACAGACCTTTCGCGCGGTCGATCAGCTTGCGTTCTTCAAGCGCGCGTTTGGTTTCCGCCAGTTCGTCGCGCATGCGCCGGAACATGTTGAATCGCGTGATCGCCGCGGCCATCACCGGCTGCAAACGCTCGGGCCGCAGATCGTCGACGACGTAGGCCGAGACGCCCGCCTCGATTGCGGCTTTGGTCATGCTGTCGTCACTTTTGTCGGCGAAAACGGCGACCGGTCGATCGAGGGGGGAGGTGGCGAGCGTCAGTTCCTCCAGCATGTCGCGCGTCGGGCTGGTCAGGTCGACGATTACGATGTCCGGCGAGCGCTCGGCAATCCTGCGGGCGAGACTTGAGATCTCCGAGATCACGTGAATGTCGTTGTCTCCGGCCTCGCGCAGACTGTCGACGATCATGAGGGCGCGATCACGGTCCGGTTCGACGACGATGATCGATAATTTCGATTCCATGTCCTGATAATGAGAGCAAACTGCAGGCGCAGCAAAGCTTTTCTGCAGCGCAGCATGATCCGGTGCGTGGGACTTTCCTTGCGTCAACTCAAATCACGATCATAATCTGGTCCCAGGGAGGAAGGCGCTTGCAACGGGCACACTGCCTGACCGCCGTCTTTCGTTCAGACAGCTTGGGGAGGGAACATGACTGGCAAACGCATCTTGATGCTGATCGGGGAATACTCCGAGGAATACGAGATTTTTGTGGTGCAGCAAGCGATGGAGGCGCTGGGGCATTCAATTGACATCGTGTGCCCCGAGACCAAGAAAGGCGACCGGGTAACGACGAGCGTTCACGACTTCGGCCCCGGTGTCATGACCTGGACCGAACACAAAGGGCACGGCATCGAGGTGGATGTCGACTTCGATGCCGTCGACACCGGCAACTACGACTCGGTCTATATCGCCGGCGGGCGTGGTCCGGAGTACATTCGGACCTATCCCCGCGTGCGCGAGATCGTGCGCGAGTTTCATCGCGACGACAAACCCATCGCCTCGATCTGCCACGGGTTGCAGGTGCTGATCGCCGTGCCCGAAGTAATTGCGGGCAAGCAGGTCGCAGGTCTGTTCACGGTGGAACCCGAAGTGGCGCTGACCGACGCGACCTATGTCAAGATCGGCTCGAAAGCCGCGTTGCGTGATGGCAATCTGGTCACTGCGGAAGGCTGGACGGCACTTGCGGCCTTCATCCGCGAATATCTCGTGGTGCTGGGAACCGAAGTCATCCACCACGACGTCGCGCACGCTGCGGAGTAGCTGCGACGGCGCACATCCTGGGGAGGAGCACATGGGCGACACGCTTATCCGAAACGCGCGCATCTTCGACGGTACGGGCGATGCACCGTTTCCCGGTCACATTCGTGTTCACGGCAACCGCATCGCCGCCGTCATCCCCGAGGCTAAGGTTGAGGGGCCGCCTGAGGCCGACGGTGCAGCAGTGATCGACGCGGCGGGCCGCTTCCTGATGCCCGGCCTGATCGAAGGGCACGGCCATATCTCGTTCATCGATCAGGCTGACCTGATGGACCTCGCCCTGATCGGCACGGAAGAGCACACGCTGGCCACCATGCATAACGCCGCCAAGCTGATCGACGCAGGCTTCACCAGCGTCAACAGTGCTGCCTCGGCCAAAGTGCGACTCGACGCCGTGATCCGCGATGAGATCAACTTAGGCCGCATCCCGGGGCCACGCCTGCGCGCGGCCAGCCCCGAGATCACGGTCACCAGCGGGCTGGGTGATGCCAACAAGATGCACGTTAAACTCCACACCTTCGGGCTGGTGGTCGACGGCTTTGACGAAATCGTCTCGACCGTGCGGCTTTGCATTCGCGAAGGCGTGGACAACATCAAGCTGAACATCTCGGGCGATGTGTTCATGCCGCATGCCGACAGCTTTTCCACCGTCATGGCCGACCCCGAAGTGAAGGCCGCAGTGGATACGGCCCACGCCCATGGCAAGCGCGTCGCTGCTCATTGCCGCGCGGCCGATTCCGTCAAGCGTGCCGTCCTGAACCGCGTCGACATGATCTATCACTGCGACCACTGCGATACCGAAGCGTTGGATATGCTGGAAGAGGCGCGCGACTGGGTGCTGACAGGCCCGGCGATCGGGGTGATCATCAAATCGCTCGAGACGCTGCGCGCCACGGGCGACCCAAAGGTGCAGCCGGAGATCGACGAGTTGCAAAAGCTCTACGAAGACAACTGTCACACCCATGGCGAGATGAAAAAGCGCGGTATCCCCATCGTCGTCGGTGGCGACTATGGCTTTTCGGTCAACCCGCAAGGCACCAATGCCAACGACCTTGAGCATTTCGTCAAACACTATGGCTTTTCAGAAGCGCATACCCTGCATTGCGCGACGGCAGTCGGCGCGCGCGCGATGAACATGGCTGACGAGTTGGGGTTGATCCGCGAAGGGTATCTGGCGGACCTTCTGTTGGTCGAAGGCGATCCGCTAGGGGATATCACCTTGTTTCAGGACAAGGCCAACCTGGCCATGATCATGAAAGACGGCTGTGTTCATACGTCTAAGTCAACATCTCGCGTTGGCGCGTCCGGGGGGACAGCAAACTGGCTGGCCGCGCAATGAGTTTGAGTGACTTGCTCGAACGGCCGGGCCTGAAAGTTGGCACCTATATCGGTGAGTTCGCGACGCCCGGTATTGGTGGCATCCTGGCCTCGGCAGGCTGTGAGTTCGCTTTTGTCGACATGGAACACAGCGGTTTCGGGTTTGAGACCGCGGGGCAGGTCTTGCGCAACGTCCAGGGCGCGGGCCTCGCCACCTTTCTGCGCGTGCCCTCGGACGCGCGTCATCATGTCCAGCGCGCGGCGGATATCGGGGCCGAAGGCGTGATCCTTCCCATGGTCGGCTCCGCCGAACAGGCCCGCGCGGCAGTGGCGGCCCTGAAGTATCCACCCGAGGGCGAAAGGGGCGTGATCCTTGGCGTGGCGCATGACGACTATCAGCCGCAACCAATTGCCGAGGCCTTCGCGGCAGCAAACCGCAAGACCTGCCTGGTCCCGCTGATCGAAACGGCAGAGGGTGTCGAGAACTGCGACGCGATCTGTGCCGAGCCCGGCGTTGACGCGATTTGGATCGGGCACCTCGATCTCAGCAGTTCGCTCGGCATTCCCGGTGCGTTCGAAAGTTCCCGCTTTACCGAAGCTGTCACGCAGATCATGCACTCCGCAAAGACACATGGTGTCGCGGTCGGTCAGCTTGTGAACTCTGCAGATGACGGGGCCGCCTGTTACCGGCAGGGAAGTGATCTGATCTGTTATTCCGGTGATGTCTGGCTGTTGCGGCAGGCTCTGGCCGATGGCCTTGCGGGTATCCGGGCAAAGCTTACTTGAGCTTTGGGGTATCCGTCGTAGACTGAACAACAGACGGGGGGACAGACATGAAATCGCGACAGTGGGACCGGCATGGAACGGGCGGTGTGACGCTGACCGAATTGGGCTTCGGCACAGCGCCGATTGGAAATCTCTATCGCGCGGTGGCAGATGTCGATGCCCGCGCGATCCTTGACATGGCCTGGGACAGTGGCATTCGCTATTTTGACACGGCCCCGCTATATGGTCTGGGCCTGTCGGAAACACGGCTCAACGCGTTCTTGCGGGGAAAGCCGCGCGATGACTACGTTCTTTCGACGAAGGTGGGTCGGTTGATGCAGGCTTGCCCGCCGGACGAGCGGATCGGTGTCGGCAAATGGTTTGACGTTCCGGCGCGACGCGAGGTCTATGACTACGGATATGACGGCGTCATGCGGTCGATTGAGTTCTCGCTCGAAAGACTGGGCGTTGACCGCATCGATATCCTCTATGGCCACGACATCGACATATTCAACCACGGCTCGCAAGCCGAGATGGAGCGACACCTTCGAACGTTCCTTGACGGTGGCCACAAGGCGCTGGTCGAACTGCGGGACCAGAACGTCATCTCGGCCTTCGGTCTTGGCATCAACGAATGGGAGCCGGCGGAATGGATGGTCGATCACGGTGATCTCGACATCATCCTGCTGGCCGGTCGCTATACGCTGCTTGAGCAGGAGGCGCTGACCTCATTCCTGCCGAAATGCGTCGAGCGCGACATCGGTATCGTTGTGGGTGGGCCCTATAACTCGGGCATTCTCGCGACAGGGCCGCGCGAGGGGGCCTACTACAATTACGACCCGGCGCCTCAGAAGATCCTCGATCGCGTCGCCCATATCCAGGCGGTTTGCACGCGCTATGATGTGCGTCTTGTCGATGCCGCGTTCCAGTTTCCGCTTTGTCATCCCGCCGTTTTGTCGGTGGTCCCGGGCGGGCAGGCGGTTGCCGAGATGCAGTCCAACCTTCAGGCCGCAAATGCCGCCATTCCACCCGAGTTGTGGGCCGAGTTGAAGGCCGAGGGGCTGCTCTCCGAAGACGCCCCGACACCGTGAGGCCCGCTATGGCAATGGTTGACGCACATCAGCACTATTGGAACCCCGCACGTGGTGACTATGGCTGGATGCCTGCGGACGACCCGATCCTGACCCGCCCGTATGGTCCAGCGGATCTCGCGCCCTACCTCGGGCAAACCGGTGTGACGAAAACGGTCCTTGTGCAGGCCGCGGAAAGCGTCGAAGAGACCGAGTACATGCTGGGCATCGCTGACGCGACAGACAGCGTGGCAGGTGTTGTCGGTTGGATCGATTTCGAGGATCGAGCGCACCTGAAACACCTCGAACGCCTCGCACGGCATCCAAAGTTCAAGGGTGTCAGGCCTATGATCCAGGACATTCCGGATGTCGACTGGATGCTGCGCGATGATGTGCAATGGGGCTATCAGGCGTTGACCGATCTCGGACTGACTTTCGATGCGCTCGGGTTTCCGCAGCATCTGGCGAACTTCCTCACCATTTTCCAGCGCTATCCCGACATGCGCGCCGTCGTCGATCACTGCATGAAGCCGCAGATCGGGGCGCATTCAGACGAGAGCTTTGCTAATTGGGCCGCTGGCATGGCGCGAATCGCGAGTGAGACGGGGGCGTATTGCAAGCTCTCGGGGATTGTCACGGAAACGGGCGAAACTTGGACTGTGGACGAGTTGCGCCCTTATGCCCGGCACGTGCTCGACACCTTCGGGCCGGAGCGCGTCATGTGGGGGTCGGACTGGCCCGTCCTGCGCCTGCGCGGTGAGTATGATGCGTGGCGCGCGGCCGCGCTTGACCTGACTGCGCATCTATCTGAGGCCGACAAGGCGCGCATTTTTGGCGGCACGGCAATCGAGT
>JBCCWG010000118.1:0-7569 GCA_039193985.1 Pseudomonadota bacterium | reverse complement strand
TTCACTTCCCAAACCACCGGCCGCCGCGCAGCGCGCGCGTTGACCAGCGCCTGCAATTGCGCAACCGATGGCCCCTGCCCGACGCCGACCGGCTCGACCAGCACTTCGATCTGACCACCACAGGCCAGCCCGACCTCGAAAGCGGTATCGTCTGACACGCCGAAGCTCAGCACCCGGCAGGTGCCGTCGCCCATTGCCTCGACCGCGTCCATGATGACGGCCCCTTCGACGCAGCCGCCGGAGACCGAGCCTTCGAAGCCCATGTCACCATCGACCACCAGCTGCGACCCAACGGGCCGGGGGGCGGACCCCCAGGTCTTGATGACCGTTGCCAGGGCCACCTTGCGCCCCTCGCCCACCCAGGCCAGCGCGACTTCGGGAATGCTGTCTTGCGGATTCATGATTGTCTCCCTCAGGCGCAGTATACCGCCCGATTTCCACCACGTTCCACCCAGATAAGACCTCCGATGCGCCATAAATAGGTCCGATTTCACCGCCATTGTTTCCAGTGTAGGCACCAAGCGTGCCTCCATCTTCCTCCCTGACTGGACAGGCCGTCTCTCGTAGGCGGCCTTTTTTTTCGGCCAATCGCTCTATCTTTCAAAGGACGACAAGGAGGAGGTCCTATGAAACAGATTGCACTTGCGGCAGCGCTTGCCGTGCTGACCACACCCGTATTCGCCCAAGGCACACCCGCCCCCGAGGGCGCCGAGGTTTACATCGTCAACCTCGAAGACGGCGCGACCGTCACCTCGCCCGTCAAGGTGGTCTTTGGCCTTTCCGGCATGGGCGTTGCGCCTGCCGGGGTGGAGAAGGAAAACACCGGCCACCACCATCTCTACGTCAACCGCCCGCCCTTCGGCGAGGGGGAGTTCGGTGCGGAGGAGGCTGAACTGGGTGTGCCTTCGGATGACAACCACATCCATTTCGGCGGCGGTCAGACCGAAACCACGCTGGACCTGCCCCCCGGCGAGCATACGCTGCAACTGGTGCTGGGCGATGCGGGCCACGTGCCGCACGCCAACCCGGTCGTCAGCGAGGTCATCACGATCACGGTGACCGAGTAGCGGCTAGCGATACACCTCGTCCTCGGTCGGGAAGGCCCGCGCTTTGACCTCATCGGCGTAAGTGCTGACCGCTTTCTCGATCTGAGGGCCGAGATCGCCGTAGACTTTGACGAACTTCGGAGTCCATTCGTTCAGACCCAGCATATCCTCAAGCACGAGGATCTGCCCGTCACACTCGACACTCGCGCCAATCCCGATGGTGGGGATATCGACCTGCTTGGTGATCTTGGCCGCCAGTGGCTCGACCATGCCTTCCAGCACCAGAGCAAACGCTCCGGCTTCGGCTACGGCCTTGGCATCGTCTTCATGCGCCTTCCAGGTGTCTTCCTCGCGCCCCTGCGTCTTGAACCCGCCCATGACGTGGCTCGATTGCGGCGTCAGCCCGGTATGCGCCATCACCGGGATACCGCGTTCGACCAGAAAATGAATGGTTTCGGCCATGCGTGCCCCGCCTTCCAGCTTGACCGCGCCGCATCCGGTTTCCTTCATGATCTTGGCGGCATTGCGAAACGCCATGTTCGGGCTTTCCTCATAGGTCCCGAACGGCATATCGACCACGATCAACGCCCTTTGCGTACCCCGCACCACCGCCTTGCCATGCATGATCATCAGGTCGAGCGGCACGCCCACGGTCGTTTCCATCCCGTGCATCACCATACCGAGACTGTCACCAACAAGGATGAAATCGGCATACTTGTCGACGATCGCCGCCGTATGCGCGTGGTACGACGTCAGCGAAACAATGGGCTCACCGCCTTTGCGCGCGGCCAGCTGTGGCACGGTCATCCGTCGGACTTTCTCGGTTTGCGAACTCATGGGGCGATCTCCCTTTGATCGATCAACAGGACACTGCCAAACTCAGCCGACAGCATGATGGCGATTCTCTCCGTAACAGGCCCCGTCACTGGTGTGAGTGTCTCGGCAGCAACGATATCAACGGCGCGCAACACCGCGCGCGGCTCGCCCTTGATCCGCGCCCGTATGGCGTTGCCCAGTGCCTCGACCGTCGCCCCTTGTCCGACCATCACCTCGGCCTCGGACAGGCTCTGGTTCAAAACCACGGCCGCGGCACGATCTTCTGGGGTAAGCCGCACGTTGCGCGACGACATCGCCAACCCATCGGGTTCACGCACCGTCGGCACGCCGACGATCCGCAGCGGGAAATGCAGGTCGCGCACCATCCGCTTGATCACCTGAAGCTGCTGATAGTCTTTCTCACCAAAATAGGCCGCGTCGGGCAGGCAAATGTTGAAAAGTCGCGCGACAACCGTGGCCACCCCGCGAAAATGACCCGGCCTGACACGCCCGTGCAGGACATTCGCCAAATGGGTCGTCTCGACGATGGTCTCATCCCCCGGCGGATAGATCACATCGACCTCGGGCAGGAACAGCGCGTCGAGGCCTTCGGCCCGCAAAAGATCGATGTCGCGCGCATCGTCCGACGGGTAATGCGCCAGATCGGCCACCTCGCCGAACTGCGTGGGATTGACAAAAATGGTGGCCACCACGCGGTCATGGTTGGCCCGCGCCTGCCGCATCAGCGTCAGGTGTCCTTCGTGAAGCGCCCCCATGGTCGTCACCAGCCCGATGGTTTCGCCGGCGTCGCGAAATCCGGATACCGCCGTGCGGATATCCTCAACCGAAGGACAAATCTTCATGAAGTGACGCTACCCAACCCGGCAGTCAGCCTCAAGACGGCGGCGCCAGCGTTGCTGGCGAGAACAGAACGCCGAACTGTTCGCACCAGATCACGACGGACTGATAGGCCGAGAGATCGGTCCCTGCGGGCACCGGGTAGGCCTGATCGCCCACATTGCCTTTGAGCTGACCGAGCGAGAGCCACGCATTGTCGGCCACATCCGATGAGGTTTCAGGGTCGGGATGCGCCGAAAGCCAGACCTCAAGGTCCGGCCCGTTGGTAACCTCAAATTCGGCAAACTGTATCTCGTGTCCGCCGCCAGGCAGCGCGACAAGAGTGGCCGTGCCCGTCCCCTTGTGGGCGCGATCTGCGTCGCGAAACGCCCCCGTCGCGACGACCTCCGCCTCGACAAGGGTCTCGGCCACCACATCGTCAAAGAGCAGCGGAGAGAACGCATACCACAGGAAGGCCCCCACTGGCGCGCCCACGACAAAACCCAAAAGGAACGTTCGGAACCAGCGCATGACTTGGCCTCCCTCAATGCGATGATCTCACCCTAAGTGCGCTTCCTGTCGTAACGAAGCACAAAATTTGCCGCTTCATCTTTTTCAAAATACGCATGCAGACTGACAGACGAAAGGCGCGCTGTACGACTGCACAGGCGGCGCAAGACCTGCTTCGAGGCCGTGACGTCGCTTTCGAGCCGCATCCTGTCGGATGAATTGTGCGCCCCGCCCAGCAATCAACTAGCTTCACCGCAACACGCGCAGGAGGTCCGGCCATGCAAACCCATGTCAAAGCCCTTGTCGTCGGCGGCGGTGCCGTCGGCACATCGATTGCCTATCACCTCGCCAAAGCTGGGTGGGACACGATGCTGCTGGAACGGGACGAGTTGACCAGCGGCTCGACCTGGCACGCCGCGGGCCTGCTCCCTTATTTCAACATGAGCTACGCGACGACGCACATCCACGACTACTCGATCAAGTTCTACAAAACGCTCGAGGAGGAAACCGGCCTGAACCCCGGTTTCTATGTCGTCGGCAACCTGCGCATGGCGCAGACGCAGGACCGGATGGATGAGTACATGCTCTATGCCTCCACCGCCGAAACCTGCGGCGTGCCGTACGAATGGATGACCCCGGACCAAATCAAGGAACGCTGGCCGCTCGTTCGGACCGAAGACCTGAAAGGCGCGATCTATCACCCGACCGATGGCTACATCAACCCGGCGGACGTGACCCAGGCGATGGCCAAAGGCGCGCGCCAGCACGGCGCTACGATTGAGCGCAAATGGCAGGTGGACGCCTATAACTGGACTGGTGACCATTGGGACGTGACCTGCACCAAAATGGTCGAAAAGGGCGGCAATCTCATACCCTCAGACGAACAGGTCACCCTCCACGCCGAACATGTCGTGACCGCGACCGGCAACCACGCCCAGCGCACGGCGCAACTGCTCGGGATCAAGACCCCCGCGATCCCGGTGGAACATCAATACATCGTGACTGAACCCGACCCGGCCTTGCAGGACTATCGCAGGACGAACCCTGAGCACCCCGTCCTCCGCGACGCCGACGCCAAATGGTATGTGCGAGAAGAACGCGGCGGCTGGATCCTTGGCCCGTATGAATACGGCGCCCCGGCCCGCTTCGAATACGCCGTACCCGACAGTTTCCGCGCCGACCTCTTCCCACTCGATCTGGACCGGATCGAGGAAGAATACATGTCGATGATCCACCGTATTCCATCCTCGGAAACTGCCGGTCTGAAAGACGATTACAACGGCCCGATCTGCTACACGCCCGATGGCAACCCGTTGCTCGGGCCCGCGCCGGGCCTGCGCAACATGTGGCTGGCGGAAGGGTTCAGCTTCGGCATCACGGCGGCAGGCGGAACGGGCAAATACCTCGCCGATCTGATGGTTGAGGGCGAGGCCGAGATCGACATGGCGAGCCTCGACCCCAAACGCTACGGGCCCTGGATGACCACCGAATACGCGATGCGCAAGAACGAGGAGTGCTATTCCCACGTCTATATCCTGCATCACCCGGACGAGGAACGCGAAGCCTGTCGCCCCTTGAAAACCGCCCCGGCCTATGACCGCCAAAAGGCCAAAGGCGCGCAGTTCGGGCAGGTCAACGGATGGGAGCGACCCAACTACTACGGACCTCTCGATGCAGCCGACAGCTTTGATCACGATGCCCGCAGTTTCCGACGTGGCGGCTGGTGGCAATACGCGGCGGACGAGGCGAAGGCGATCCGTGAGGGCGTCGGCCTGATCGACGCGACGGCATTTGCCAAACACCGCCTGACCGGGCCCGGAGCGACCGCGTTTCTCGACTGGTTCACCACCAACAAACTGCCCCGTGTCGGGCGCATCAACCTGACCTACGCGCTGACGCAGGCGGGTACGACGCGCACGGAATACACCATCGTGCGCGAGGGCGAGAACAATTACTACCTTGTCAGCGCCGGGGCGTGGGAAGCCTATGACGAAGACTTTCTCTACAAGGCCATCGAAGACACCGAAGACAGGTTCGGTCGGGTCAACGAGGAAAACGTCACCAGCCAATGGGGCGTTTTCGCCATCGCAGGCCCCAAATCGCGGGATGTGTTGCAAACCCTCATCCGCGACGCGGACCCGGCGACGGCACTTTCCAACAAGCGTTTCCCCTGGCTGAGTGCACGCAACATCGAGCTTGGCATGTGCCCCGTCAAAGCCATCCGCGTCGCTTATACGGGCGAGCTTGGCTGGGAACTGCACCATCCCATTGAGATGCAAAACTATCTCTGGGACCAATTGATGGCGGCGGGCGAACCGCATGGCCTGAAACTGGTCGGTGCACGCGCCCAGAACTGGCTTCGGCAAGAGAAATCCTATCGCGCCTTCGGCACCGAACTTGGCCGGGATGCAACCCCGCTCGAGGCTGGGCTCGACCGTTTTGTCGACCTCGACAAGGATTTTTTTGGAAAAGAAAAGATGTTGGAGACCGGCATCCGCGCGGCATGCGTCACACTGCTGATCGACGGTCCGGACGACGCCGACCCATGGGGCCGCGAGGCGCTTTACACGCCCGACGGCACCCGCACAGGGCGCCTCACCTCTGGCGGTTGGTCCGCGCATTTCGGCAAGTCCATCGGCATGGGCTATGTCAAACCCGCCGATGCGGCACCGGGCACCAAGCTGAAGGTCAAGATGTTCGATCAACTTTGGGACGCGGAGGTGACCGAGGACAGCCCTTATGATCCTAAGAACGAAACCATCCGAAAGGACGGATAAGCCGGGGCGCGCATTCCGCGCCGAAACATCGGGTACTTGGCACCTAGGTCACGGCAAGCCAGTCTGGCGGATGCTTTGACGCCGTGCCGGAGATTGCGCACTCCGCACAGTCGCGCAAACTGCCGAACCGGACTGTGCGCCCGCTCAGGCTAGGTGCGTAATGCGCGTATTTGCCAGAGTTCGTCATCAGGTTGCGGGCATCGGGTGGAAAGACGGGCTCGGTGATCGAGCACCAACACAGGTCAGGGATAACCTTCACGCCAGAGGACACAAGCCGGTCGATCAAACCAGCAGCGCGGGCCTGTTCCTGAACGTCGCGCCCGATGGTCACGATCACCTCGGTGTCGCCATTTCGCGGCCGACCATCCATCAAATCCGCAAATCGCCTGACCTCGCCAAAGGATGCGTGCGGGCTGCCAACCGCCACCAGATCAACCGTCTCCGGCCCTGTGTTGAGCGCATGCCATGCCTCGGCGAGACTGGCTTGGGTGATACGCCGGAGACCTGTGCCGTCGAGCGGGGCAAGCTCGGCCTCAGGCGTCACGCCAGCGACGTGCAACATGGGAGCGCCCGAAGTTGTGCCAAAGGCCGCGCACATCGCACGCAGGTCATCGGTCGTCGGCGCCAAGTGGTTCAGCCCTCTCAGCAGCGGAACGCAATCCACTGCAAGACGCCCGGCAAGCCAGCCGATCAAGGGCCAGAGACTGTCGTCATGATCCGACGGCGTCACCACGTCGATGATGAGCGATGGGCGGCGGCGCTCGACCAGATACATGCCCGCATCCGGTGCACGCCCGGTCATCGCGACGAACAGGTCAAGATAGTCTGGAAGCTTTGATGTACGGGCCCCGAGGACTGAGTTTGCAAAAACCACGGCATTCGATTCCGACCACCCGATCCGCTCGCCAAACCTCGGCGGATCGGGCAGCAGGTAGGGTGCGCAGGTAAAAGTCGGACGCGCGCCCATCTGAACATAGGCGTCCGCCAGCCTTATTGACTTGTCGCGGAACGCGTCGGGAAAGCCCTGTTTGCCACAGGATCTTCGATCTACGGAGATTGCATTGATTGTTGTCGGAATACGCACACGGGCCCCAAGCGCAGCCATCCGTTCGGCGAAGATCAGGTTGGCATTATGCGCCAGAATGCAGCCGTCGATATGTCCGCGCGAGACATCAACCAATCGCGTCGCACCGAGAGCGGCGGCCATCGTGCAGACGATGCTAAGCGCGAGCGTTTCGGGGTGTGCCGGATCTCCGGCAAGGCATCTCCGATCAGCGGGCGAGACCTCCAGATCCGCGTCATCAAGTCTGGTCAAGTTGTACTGAGATCCACCCGCCTCCAGCATCGTGCCCGTAAGGGTTGCCGAAGGTGCATTCGAGACGGCGGCAAAGTCTTGCGGCGTCAGGCGCACAACCGCCACCGGCCTGTCAAACAAGCGGTCCGCGATGACGGCACCCAGAGTCAAAACCTCCTCAGGGGACGAAAACACCAACGCAGCCGGGGCCATCCCATTGAGGGCCAGTTGCAGCAGAACACCGCTGCCCGAACACGAGCCGCGGCTGGTCGGCAAAAGCAAGACCTTT
>JBCCWG010000117.1:0-7593 GCA_039193985.1 Pseudomonadota bacterium | reverse complement strand
GGGGTGCGGGGGGCAGAGCCCCCCGTGGGTCACCGCCGTCAGGCGGCAAAACATCTTGTCAGCGTTCGACGCAGAGGGCTACGCCCATGCCGCCGCCAATACAAAGCGTGGCAAGACCCTTCTTGGCGTCGCGCCGCTTCATCTCGAACAGGAGCGTATTCAACACGCGGGCACCAGACGCACCGATCGGGTGACCGATGGCAATCGCGCCACCGTTCACGTTCACAATCTCGGGGTCCCAGCCCATGTCCTTGTTGACGGCACAGGCTTGCGCAGCAAAGGCTTCGTTCGCTTCGACGAGGTCCAGATCGGACACCGACCAACCGGCCTTTTCCAGCGCCTTGCGCGAAGCATGGATTGGGCCGACACCCATGATCGACGGATCAAGACCGGCAGTGGCATAGGATGCGATCCGTGCCATCGGCTCGATCCCGCGCTTTTCGGCCTCGTCGGCACTCATCAACAATGCACCAGCAGCGCCGTCGTTAATGCCTGAGGCGTTGGCCGCTGTGACCGAGCCGTCCTTGGTGAAGGCGGGGCGCAGTTTCTGCATGTTCTCGATGGTGGCGCCGTGGCGTATGTATTCATCCTTGTCGACCACGATGTCGCCTTTGCGGGTCTTGACCGTGAACGGCGCGATTTCGTCATCGAACTTGCCCGCGTTCTGGGCCGCTTCGGCCTTGTTTTGCGAAGCAAGTGCGAACTCGTCCTGCTGCTCGCGGCTGATCTGCCATTTCTCGGCCACGTTCTCGGCCGTTTGACCCATGTGATAGCCGTTGAACGCGTCCCAGAGACCATCCTTGATCATCGTGTCGATGAGCTTGAGGTCGCCCATCTTCTGGCCGGCGCGAATGGCCTGTGCATGGGGGCTCATCGACATGTTTTCTTGCCCCCCCGCGGCCACGATGGTGGCGTCGCCAAGCTGGATGTGCTGGGCAGCGAGGGCCACGGCGCGCAGACCCGAGCCGCACACCTGGTTGATGCCCCAGGCCGCGCTTTCGATAGGAAGCCCGGCATTGACATGCGCCTGACGCGCGGGGTTCTGGCCCTGCCCTGCGGTCAGGACCTGCCCGAGGATCGTCTCTGAGACGTCGGCTTTATCGACGCCGGCACGCTCGACCAGCGCTTCCAGCATTGTGGCACCCAAGTCGTGGGCAGGTGTGTTGGCAAAACTGCCGGAAAAACTGCCGACCGCGGTTCGCGCGGCAGATGCGATGACGACGTTTGTCATTGGGGCTTCCTCCTCAGGAGCAGATATTCTGCGATGCAGCATCCATAATGCATATGCAGCATGTCAGTACACCGTCATGTGGGAATACCGGGTATGCTGTTAGCGCCCGTAATAAAAGCTGACGACGTGTCGCGCCTCGGCAAAGAACAGCCAGCGCTGGACCAGGACGCCCGCCAGATGGAGGAGGACGGCTACGGCAGCAAGTGCGTGGTGAAACGGCAGGAACAGGATAAGTGCTGGCACTACCATGCCGAGGGCAAGCGCGACCCCCTTGAGCGTCTTGCTGTGTTTGCGCCCGATGCGGAACACCATTTCCCTGGTCAGATAGTTCTCGCCGGTATGCGGTGCCTCGAACGCGCGCACTTTACCACGTGTGCCAAGGCCGGTCGCGGTGCCGATATCGGTTGGATCCGCCTGTTCATGCCGATCCTGATCGATCCATGCAAAGATCTGCAAAAGCAGGAGAAGCGGCAACACGGCGCGGGCCAGTTCGACCCTGCCGGTCAGCAACGCGCCGCCGACAATGGCATAGGCCAGGAACAGGATGGGCGTGCCCCAGTGGTTCCAGCGCGGTACGGTGCGCATCTGGGTATAAATCATCGAGGTTGCAAAAACCGTCCCAAGCGACAGCAGACCACCGGCAATACCCATTACGCGCAACCGTGTGTCGAAGAACACCAGACCGATCGCATAGAGCCCCATGACGGCGAGGGCTGCGACAGCCAGCCAGGCTTCGCGGCTCAACCACGAGGAACGCCATTGCGTGAAGGCTTTCAGGGCACGCTCCGGGTGCCCGAGGTGAAAGGTAGACGACAGGAGACCGCCGACGGCCAACAGATAGGCGATGAGAAAGAACCAGAATGCCGTCCACCCGCGGGGCGCGGGCGCATCAAGCCCAAGGAAGGCCAACATGCCAAAACCCAGGCCCGAGAGTGTTGTGAAGAGTATGATCGACGGGGCTGGATGCATCAGGAAACTTTCGAAAGTGTGCGGTCGAGCCAGCCGAGAAAGCCCGAAGCCTCCTCGGCGACCGGTTCGAGATAAGGGGCCAGAACGTCGAATTCGGGGGCTTCGTCGCGTGGACGCGGTGGCAAGTACTGGTTCACCGGCGATGTGCCCTGTTCCGGCATAAGGTCGATGCCGCCACGTTCGGCAACCAGTTTGGAGACATCGCTGTCAGGGTCGGACAAGTCGCCGAAATGCCGTGCACCCGCCGGGCAGGTCCGCACGCAGGCCGGTTGGCGATCTTCCTCGGGCAGGTTTTCGTTATAGATCCGATCGACGCAGAGGGTGCATTTCTTCATCACCTGTTCTTCTGGGTCCATCTCGCGCGCACCGTAAGGGCAGGCCCAGGCGCAGAGGCCGCACCCAATGCAATCGCTTTCGTTGACCAGGACGATGCCGTCTTCGACCCGCTTGTAGCTGGCACCAGTCGGGCAGACGGTCACACAAGGCGCGTCGGCGCAGTGTAGACAGCTCTTCGGCATGTGGAAAAGTTGCGCCGGGCCGCCGGCTTCGGGCTGAACTTCGTACGAGTGCACCCGGTTGAGGAAACTGCCCACGGGGTTAGCGCCATATGCGTCTTTGTCGGCAAGCGGTGC
This sequence comes from Pseudomonadota bacterium, assembly GCA_039193985.1. GTDB lineage: Bacteria > Pseudomonadota > Alphaproteobacteria > Rhodobacterales > Rhodobacteraceae > JAJDOD01. The sequence goes on along the minus strand of JBCCWG010000117.1, from coordinate 4,761 downwards.
GCCGTAGTTCTCGGTATTCCAGCCTTTGCAGGCCGTGACACAGGCATGGCAACCAACGCAGGTGTCGAGGTCGATGACGAGCCCGAGCGATTTTTTGGTATGCTGGGGAAGCGTGGTCATTTCATGGTCTCGCTGGAGTCGGAAAAAGTTGGCGGTTTGAAGAGCGAGTATGACTTGAGAAATCCATAGCTCCACTCGCGAAAAACTTGCCCATCCGGGAACATCTCGCGCATGCTGCTCAGTGATACCAAGGTCGTCGTCTCAACCATTTCGGTCCAAGCTGGCAGTTTCTTGCGCCAGCGCTCGATCTGTGCCTTTTTGAGAGCCTCGGGGTAAAACCACCAAAACGGCATGTTGTTATGCGCCTCGATTGGAAACCAGATCGCAGGGGTTTGTACCCAATATGCCGGGGCGAGGCGGCGCACTTCGTTTGCCATGGCGGCTTGTTTGCGTTCGTCTCCGACATGCTCAATCACGCTGTTGGAAAACGAAAGATCGAATGACATGTCGTCAAAGACCATGTCGCAAGCGTCGCCATCGACAAGGGTCATCTGGTGAATGCCCTGGTCGGGGTCGGGTTGGTTGAAACCCGGCAGGTTTGCAATCGTCAGGTCCAGTGGCACCGAACAGTCTTTCCAAAACTCTGGAGCGCCCCCGAAATCGACGACGCGCATACCCTCACGAAGCTTCATGCGTTTCAGCATTTCCTGCATACGCGCCTTGCGGGTCCCAGTCGCGTACCGTTTCTTCGCCAGCGTGACGTGGTGGTGGAGCCAATACTTCTTTAACATCCAAGTTTCCGGGCGACGACACTTGGACCAGTTCCAGTCGGCGACTTTTGTGCCGGGTGGGCGGGCTGACTTTCAGCCGGGGCCGCCGCCTTTTCAATGCGAACTCGCAGGTCGAACCATGCAGCCTGCCCGGTGATGGGATCCGAGTTCGCCCAACGCAAACCGTCGCCCTTCGGCGGCAGAAGTTCGTGAATGATGTGGTTCAAAAGGAAGCCCTTGGTGGCCTCTGGCGCATCACGTTCCAGCGCCCAGGCCCCCTTGCGCTTGCCGATGGCGTTCCAGGTCCAAACAGTGTTCTCGTTCAGCGCTGCCATGTGGGCAACGGGAACCGTGATTTCACCGTGGGGGGATGTGACCTTGGCCCAATCCCCTTCTTCGAATCCGTTCGCCTCCCACAGTTTGGTCGGGACGTAGAGCGGGTTTCGACCGTGGATCTGGCGGAGCCATGCATTCTGTGAGCCCCAAGAATGGTACATCGCCATCGGACGCTGCGTCAGCGCATGCACGTCGTAGCCGTCATCCGCATCGGAAAATGGTGGATACCAGATCGGCAGTGGATCCATGGTCTCGGCGTAGCGTGCCCTTAGATGCTCGGGCGGCGATCGGCGGTGCTTGCCTTCGGCGGCCAGTTGGAACCGGCGAAGCGGTTCGCACCAGAGCGTGAAAATGTAGGGTGTTGGCGCATCGAAGATGCCGAGGTCGACCGCCCAGTTCTGATAATTCATGTTCCACGGCTTGTAGAACTCGGCTTCCTCCGGGATGTGGCTGATCCAGAAGCTGCCGTTTTCGATGTATTTCTCAATCTGGTTCGGGTTCGAGGGGCCGCGCCCGTGATCCTCACCATTGCCGCGCCAGCCAGCCAGCGGGCCGATGCCCGGTTTGCGCTCGTGATTCTGGATGTAGTCGGCATAGTCCTTGTATTTTGTCGTGCCGTCTTCGCTGGTGAAGCCGGGAAGGCCAAGCCGACCGCCCAGATCACAGAGAACCGACTGGAATCCACGCACGTCGCGGTCGGGTTCGACGACTGGCCAGCGGATCGCATCCGCCGCGGCCTCGGCTTCGCAGATCGGGCGGTCGAGCAGGCTGATGCAATCGTGACGTTCGAGATAGGTTGTGTCGGGTAGGATAAGGTCGGCATAGGCGACCATTTCGGACGAATAGGCATCCGAATAGATGATGCGCGGGATGACATACTCGCCGTTTTCATCTGTGTCCGTCAGCATCTCCATGACACCCGACGTGTTCATCGAAGAATTCCATGACATGTTCGCCATGTAGAGCATCATCGTGTCGATCTTGTACGGGTCGCCCGCATGAGCGTTCGAGATCAGCATGTGCATCAGACCATGCGCGCTCATCGGGTTTTCCCAGCTGAACGCCTTGTCGATACGCTTGGGCGTGTTGGGGTCGTTGATCTGCGGATCGTCGTCCTTCAGCAAAAGGTCGTCAGGTCCATGCACGAAACCGAGATGCGGCCCGTCAAGCGGTTGGCCCGGCTGGTGGGCAGCATGCGGTTTCGGATGCGCCCAGAAAGGCTTGGGGTAGGGCGGCTTGAAGCGGAAGCCGCCGGGCACCTCGACACTGCCGAGGATGATCTGCAGGAGGTGCAGCGCGCGGCAGGTCTGAAACCCGTTTGAATGGGCGCTGATCCCGCGCATGGCGTGAAAGGCGACGGGGCGCCCGACCATGGTTTTGTGCGTGTCGCCCCGGAAGTCTGTCCATTCCCGCTCGAGAACGATCGCTTCATCGAAAGCGACGCGGGCGAGTTCCGCGGCAATGGCACGGATGCGTTCGGCCGAGATGCCGATCTGGGCCGCCACTGTTTCCGGGGCGTAGGTGTCAGTCAGGTAGCGTTCGGCCATGTGATGCAGAACCGGGCGATGCGTGACACCTGCATGGCGATAGAAGCCAGAGAGGTCGGGCTGCACCCCGGGTTGATCGAACGGCGCGGGTTTGCCGGTGCGGCGGTCGAGGACAAGGGCTTTCCCGGCTTCGTCCTTCAGGATCAGCCCATGTTCATCCGAGCTCTCATCCCCATTCACAAGACAGGGCGCGTCGGTCAGGCGTGCAAGGTAGTCGAGGTCAATTTTTCCTGCCTTCATCAGGCAATGCACAAGGCTGAGGATGAAAAGGCCATCCGTGCCCGGCGTAATCCCGACCCACTCATCGGCGACCGCGTTATAGCCTGTGCGGATGGGATTCACACCAATCACCTTAGCCCCGCGCGCTTTGAGCTTGCCGAGACCCATTTTGATCGGGTTGCTGTCATGATCTTCGGCGACGCCGAAAATCATGAAGAGTTTCGTCCGGTCCCAATCCGGCTGGCCGAACTCCCAAAACGCGCCGCCCATCGTATAAATGCCGGCGGCGGCCATGTTGACCGAGCAGAACCCGCCATGCGCGGCATAGTTGGGCGTGCCAAAGGACTGAGCGAAGAACGACGTGAACGACTGCGACTGGTCGCGGCCCGTGAAAAACGCCAGCTTTGATTGATCTTTGTCGCGCAATGGCTTCAACCAGGAGACTGCGGTCTCCATCGCCTCGTCCCAGGTGATTTCCTCGAACTCACCCGAGCCACGGGGACCGGCGCGCTTCATGGGGGCGCGAAGCCGGGCTGGGGACAGGTGCTGCATGATCCCGGAAGACCCCTTGGCGCAAAGAACACCTTGGTTCACCGGGTGATCCTTGTTGCCTTCGATATAGGCGACCTTGCCGTCCTTGAGGTGAACATCGATGCCGCAGCGGCAGGCACACATGTAGCAGGTGGTTTTGCGCACCTCGTCCGAAACTTTGGGCGATGTGTTCAACACTACATTCATATCAGTCAGGTCTCCCGTTTCGGCATGTATGACCGTAACTCCGTCTGGATGCGAGCGGTTGATGGCCGTTCGGTCAAGCCCCTTATAGGGACCTAAGGCCACCAGGGGGAATAGGTTAGGTCCAGATTTCGCTGGTAGGAGGCTGGGATTGGTTTCAATCCCTTCGACTAAAATCCACAAAAAATCCTACGGGCAATTTGTTAGGGCTTTGGGCGGTTTGGCCGTAATTTGCAAACTCGGTCACAATTGTCGCGGGTTACGGTTCGCAATGCAGATTTTTCTTGGTTACCTTCTCGCCGTGAATGCGGGAACGCTCGTCCTTGCCGTCATCGACACACGGCTTGCGGCCCTTCGGCGTGGGAACGTTCCCGAAGGTTTGCTGCTGGTATTGTCTCTCGGGGGCGGCGCCATAGGGGCGCTGCTTGCGCAACTGCTTACCGGCCACAAGCAGTTCAAGGCAGAGTACTGTGCATCGCTGACATTGATCGTTTTTTTGCAGGCAGGCGCGGTTGCTGCCATCTTGTCAGAGCGGTTGCGCGAAGAAGCATGGGGCTTATACGAACAGGTCGCGCTTCACCTCGCACCTGAAGAAGACGACGTCCCGGAAGATGTCACCCATGTTTCGCAGGATCCGCCGATGCCGCGTCGCTTTGGCCCCGGAAGCTAGGTCGTCTGCTGTTTCGCCGCTTTCATGGCGTCGCGCAGGATGTTCCGATCGCCGATATGGTTTGCAAGAACGAGGATCAGCCGGGCATTCAGCGCGTCGCTTTCCTCATGTGTCAGGCCTTCATGCAAGGCGAGCAACTCGGCATAGAACCCGTCAGGATCGTCAATATTGGCATCGATGTTAAGTTTCGTCATGTCGCCAGTCCCGTGGCTTTTGCAATGGCCGCTGCTAGCCGGTCTGCATCGTAGACCGGCCAGCGCGCGGCGACATGTTGATCCGGCCGTATCAAGTAGATCGCCTGCTGTGCCGTGCCGAGATAGCGTTCGCCGAGCGCCCCGCTCGGGTCGTCTCTGGTTGAAACTGCGACATGTTTCCCTGCCAATCCCAAATCGGTCAGGTCTTCAACGTCGGCGTCGATGCTAAGAACGACAAATGTGCCCCCGAAATGATCCAACAGATAACCGTTTCGAAGAGCCACGTCAGG
>JBCCWG010000116.1:0-7791 GCA_039193985.1 Pseudomonadota bacterium | reverse complement strand
GCGATCCAGCCGGCACCTGACATCCCCGCCAGTGCGCCAAGGCGCAACCGATGGGCCAGAGGAAGCGATCCGAAGACGTGGCCGCTGTACGCTGTCAACGTCGGCAGTCCGATCCGGCCGATCAGATAGGCATTCAGCGTCAGGAGTGTCACGACACAGAGCTTGGCAATCAGCTTTGGCGAGAACTCTCCAACCACAAACCCAGTGCGCAACCACAAGAGCACAAGCCCGCTGATCCAGAACAGCGCTAATCCAAACGCAACGATGCGGTGATAGCGATGCAGGTCTCTCAATTCGTGGTCTTCAAGTGGCCGAAACAAGGACCGTGCGGCACAGAGGTCCGCCGTGACAGCGACCCCGAAGCCGAGGGCGAGGCCCAGAAGGTGCACCGCCCGTGCCGCATCATTCAAGAGAGTAAGGTCCATCGTCAGTCCCGCCTATCGTGCATTCCGGCGGTTTGTTGGATCGTCCGCCCGTTGTTCTCACTTCCAGCAGGGTCTCGCCCAATTGTGGCGCGCTTTGGACTGCATTGTGTCGGTGATGAATCCGACTGTCCCAGATCTGGGGCGACGAACACTGGTGCTGATGGAATTGTTTCGCTATCATGACCGCAGACCCGGAAAACGGGCGAGAGGCAGCGAGCAGGTCTCATGACGGAAATGGTGTATGGCTCTGCTCCCGCACGGAGCGGAGAGCCGATTCTACCCCGGTGGTGGCGCACCATCGACAAGTGGTCGATGACGTGTGTCCTGTTGCTGTTCGGGATTGGCCTATTGCTCGGCCTGGCGGCATCCCCGCCGTTGGCCGAACGGAATGGTTTCAGTGCGTTTCACTATGTCGAACGCCAGCTTTTGTTTGGTTCTTTCGCACTAATCGTGATGTTTGTGATCACCCTGATGTCGCCACGCCTTGTGCGCCGGTTGGCTGTGCTGGGTTTTGCAGTGTCCTTTGTGGCGCTGGCGCTCTTGCCCTTCTTTGGCACCGATTTCGGCAAAGGGGCCGTACGTTGGTACTCGATGGGCTTTGGCTCGATGCAACCGTCGGAATTCCTGAAACCGGGATTCATTGTGTTGGTGGGTTGGATGATCGCGGCTTCGAATGAGGTGGCTGGACCGCCCGGCAAGACCTATTCCTTCGGGCTGGCGACGATCATCGTCCTTTTGTTGGCGCTACAGCCCGATTTTGGACAGGCCTGTCTGATCCTGTTCTCTTGGGGCGTGATGTACTTCGTAGGCGGTGCCCCTTTCGTCATCCTGGCCGGTATCGCTGGGCTGACCGTTGCGGCGGGCGCTTTTGCCTATCAGCATTCCGAGCACTTTGCGCGGCGCATCGACGGGTTCCTTACGGCAGAGGTCGATCCGACCACTCAGCTTGGCTATGCCGCGAACGCCATCCGCGAAGGCGGTTTCTTCGGCGTCGGTGTGGGCGAAGGGACCGTCAAGTGGTCGCTTCCAGATGCGCATACCGATTTCATCATCGCGGTTGCTGCGGAGGAATACGGCCTTATCCTCGTGCTGGTGATCATCTTCCTCTATGCGACCATCGTTCTCAGATCGCTCTTTCGGTTGATGCGCGAACGTGATCCGTTCATCCGGCTGGCCGGTACCGGGCTGGCCTGCACTTTTGCGATGCAGGCGATGATCAACATAAGCGTCGCGGTACGTTTGTTGCCGGCTAAAGGAATGACCCTGCCCTTCGTCAGCTATGGCGGGTCCTCGCTGGTTGCGGCGGGCATTATGATCGGCATGCTGCTGGCGCTGACGCGGAACCGCCCGCAAGGGGAGATCCGCGACTATCTGATCCGGAGCGGAAGGTGAGCAAGGCCCGCCACCTTGTGATCGCCGCAGGTGGCACCGGCGGGCACATGTTCCCCGCGCAAGCTTTGGCGGAAGAGGTTCTGAGCCGCGGTTGGCGCGTGACACTGTCCACCGACGACAGGGGTGCGCGGTATGCAGGCGGGTTCCCCGGTGCGGTGACGATACGTCAGGTGACCAGTGCAACGCCCGCGCGTGGCGGGGCATTGGGCAAGGTCCTGGCGCCTTTTCGCATCGGGTTCGGGGTCACGATCGCGCTTATCCGGTTTCTCGCAGATCGCCCGAGTGTCGTCGCCGGATTTGGTGGCTACCCGTCGATCCCTGCGCTGACGGCGGCGTGGCTCCTTCGGATTCCACGCATGATCCACGAGCAGAACGGTGTGCTTGGCCGCGTCAACAACGTCTTCGCCCGGCGTGTTGACAAGGTTGCCTGTGGTACCTGGCCGACGATGTTGCCAGAAGGTGTCGAGGGGCTGAACATCGGGAACCCGGTGCGGGCCGCGGTTCTCGATCAGGCGCGTCACCCCTATCCGCCGACCGATGGTCCGATCCATGTGGTGGCGTTTGGTGGTAGTCAAGGTGCTCGGGTGATTTCTGATACCGTCCCCGCGGCCGCGCATCTGGTGATCTGCCGGTCCGGCGCATCCTCGGTTGCTGATCTCAGCGTGATTGGCCGCGCGTCAATTCTGATCCCGCTGGCTGCAGCGATCCGCGATGAACAAACCGCCAATGCGCGTGGGCTGGTTGATGCCGACGCCGCCGTGCTGATCCCCGAATCGAAGCTTGACCCGGCCTCGCTGTCAGAGCAGATGATGCTTATCCTGACCACGCCGGATGTCGGAAAACGGATGAGCGCAAATGCCCTGACGCAGGGCAACCCGCACGCGGCCCGGAGTTTGGCCGATCTCGTAGACCGTCTGGCAGGAGAGTGACATGAACGCAGCCGCCGCTACCAAACTACCCACCGAAATGGGACCGATCCACTTTGTCGGCATCGGCGGCATCGGCATGTCGGGCATTGCCGAAGTGCTGCTTGAGGCTGGGTACAGCGTGCAGGGCTCGGACCTCAAACGCTCGAAGATCACCGACCGGCTCGAGGAAAAGGGCGCGCGCATCTTTGAAGGCCAACGTGCCGAGAACCTCGACGGGGCCGAGGTGATTGTGATCTCATCGGCCATCAAATCGGGCAATGCAGAGCTGGATCATGCCCGGCGGCTGGGCCTGCCCGTTGTCCGGCGGGCGGAGATGCTGGCCGAGCTGATGCGCCTCAGGTCAAACATCGCGGTGGCGGGCACGCATGGGAAGACCACGACCACGACCATGGTCGCCGCGCTTCTGGACCACGGCGGCATCGACCCCACCGTGATCAATGGCGGTATCATCCATGCCTATGGCTCGAACGCGCGGGTCGGCAGCGGCGAGTGGATGGTCGTCGAGGCAGACGAAAGCGATGGGACGTTCAATCGCCTGCCCGCCACCATCGCCATCGTCACGAATATCGACCCGGAACACATGGAGCACTGGGGGACGATTGAGAACCTGCGCAAAGGGTTCGACGACTTCGTCTCGAACATACCGTTCTATGGGCTCGCCGTGCTCTGCACGGATCACCCCGAGGTGCAGGCATTGGTGGGACGGGTGACCGACCGGCGTGTGGTGACGTTCGGCTTCAATGCGCAGGCCGATGTGCGCGCGGTGAATCTGACCTATGAGCGTGGTACGGCGCAGTTCGACATCGAGTTTTCCGACGGCGTGACGATCGAGGGATGCACGCTGCCGATGCCTGGCGATCACAATGTGTCAAACGCCCTAGCGGCCGTCGCCGTGGCGCGGCATCTGGGCATGAAATCGGTGGAGATTCGCGAGGCGCTCGAGGCGTTCAAGGGCGTGAACCGGCGCTTCACACGAGTGGGCGAAGTGGATGGCGTGACGATCATTGACGATTACGGGCACCACCCGGTCGAAATCGCGGCTGTGCTGAAGGCCGCACGACAGGCGGTGGGGGGCGAGCCGAACGCGCGGGTGATCGCCGTGCATCAGCCGCATCGTTATACGCGCCTCGCGTCGCTTTTCGATGATTTCTGCACCTGTTTCAACGAGGCCGACGTTGTGGGCATCGCCGAAGTGTTCGCTGCCGGCGAAGACCCCATTCCGGGTGCGGGGCGCGACGATCTGGTCGCCGGTCTCATTCGTCACGGCCACAGACATGCGCGCGCTGTTGTCAGCGAGGACGATCTTGAGCGGTTGGTGCGCGAGCAGGCACGGCCGGGAGATATCGTGGTGTGCCTTGGGGCCGGGACGATAAGCACCTGGGCCAACAGCTTGCCAGGACGGCTCGCCAAATCCGCAGCCTGAGTTTCGCCGCCAGCGGCGTCGATCCGCTGGGGCTCTGCCCCAGACCCCGGAGTATTTTTACCAAGAAGAAAGACATGTTGGTCAAACCGTCCATGCGGTACAGGCGGGAGCGCCGATGACCGCCCAAGGAGAAAGCACGTCTTTCTCAGAGGGCGTTTCCCCAACGGAAGCGCTCTCTTTCTTCTTGGCACAAATACTTCGGGGGTCCGGGGGCAGCGCCCCCGGAGTGTCGGCGCCGAAGGCGACGAGTGCCTAATGCAGGCCCGCATCCCGAAACAACGACAGCAATTCGGTTTCCGGGCGCGCGCCATAATGCGAAATGACTTCGGCAGCGGCGACGCAGCCCATGCGACCTGCGACCGCGAGCGACGCGCCCTTTGCATAGCCGTAGAGAAACCCGGCGGCGAACTGGTCACCCGCGCCTGTTGCGTCCACCGGCGTAACCGGGGTCACGGGCACCGAGACGGTATCGCCCTCCTCGACCAGAAGGACATCGGAGCCGGAACGGGTACAGACCGCGAGGCCCGCATCGCCCGAGGCCTGTTCCAGCGCGGTGGAGAGGTCGGTCTGATAAAGCGCTTCCCATTCATGTTCATTGCCGATCACATAATCAAGTTCCTTAACCAGACGGCGGAAATCGTCGCGATGCCGGTCAACGCAGAAGGGATCCGACAGCGCGATCCCCGCCCGCCCGCCATTGTCTCGGCAAAGCTTTGCGGCCCGCTCGAACGCGTCTTTGCCCTTGTCCTTGTCGTAGAGATAACCCTCGAGGAACAGGATCTGCGCCTGCCCCGCTACGTCGTCGGACACGTCATCAGGGCCAAGCTCGGACGAGATGCCGAGAAAGGTGTTCATCGAGCGTTCGCCGTCCGGTGAGACGAAGATCATCGAGCGGGACGTGGGCAGTTCCCCGCCCGCGACCGGCGCATTGACGAAGCCTTCGCCCACGGCGTCGGCATAAAAGCGGCCCAAAGCGTCATCATGGACGCGCCCGATAAAGCCCGTGGTCAGCCCAAGATTGCCAAGCCCGGCCAGCGTGTTGGCGACCGAGCCCCCTGGTGCCTGCACCCGGTCGGACATCGCGGCATAGAGCAGTTCGCCGCGGTCGCGTTCGACCAGTTGCATGATCCCTTTTTCGATGCCCATGTGTTCGAGGAAGCTGTCGTCGGCGGGGGCGATCACGTCGACAATGGCGTTGCCAATGCCTACAACATCATATTTCAAGCGGTCTTCTCCTCGAATGCACAGAGATCGGCTATCAGGCAGGCCTGACATTTGGGTTTACGGGCCACGCAGATATAGCGGCCATGCAGGATCAGCCAGTGATGGGCATGGAGCTGAAACTCGGCCGGGATGTTGTCTTCGACCGCGCGTTCCACGGCGTCGACATCCTTGCCCGGGGCGATTCCGGTTCGGTTGCCGACACGGAAGATATGGGTGTCGACGGCTTGTGCGGGCTGTTTCCACCACATGTTCAGCACGACATTCGCGGTCTTGCGTCCGACGCCGGGCAGCGATTGCAGCGCGGCGCGGGAAGACGGCACCTCACCGCCGTAATCGTCGACCAGAATGCGCGCCATCTTTATCACGTTCTTGGCCTTATTGCGGTAAAGGCCGATGGTTTTGATGTGTTCGATAAGGCGTTCTTCGCCCAAGGCCAGCATCTTCTCGGGCGTGTCGGCGACGTCGAACAGCTTTGCTGTCGCCTTGTTCACGCCCGCATCCGTCGCCTGAGCTGAAAGAGCGACGGCCACGACCAGCGTGTAGGCGTTGGTGTGGTGCAATTCGCCCTTAGGCTCGGCCTCGGCGTCGCGAAAGCGGGTGAAAATCTCAACTAGGGTCGGGTAGGGGAGTTGCTTGGCCATCCAAGAGGTTTTGGCGCATTGCCGGTGGCCGTGCAATCCCGCAAGTTCCGGGTCGCAAAACGATCCGCGTTCCGCAATTCTGGTGCGAGACGACGAGGCTTTGGCATGACGATACCGGAAACCAGATACCACTATCAATTGATGCGCCGTGCAATCGATCTGATCGATGGCGAGACGGGCCGCGATCTGTCGCTTGATGACATCGCGCGCGAAATGAAGATGAGCCCGGCGCATTTTCAGCGCATCTTCAGCCGATGGGCGGGGGTTTCGCCGAAGCGGTATCAACAGTGGCTGAAGCTGGATCACGCGAAGGCATTGCTGGCCGAGCGGCACACAACGCTTGAGACGGCGGATGAGGTGGGACTTTCGGGCTCGGGTCGTTTGCATGATCTGTTCGTCCGGTGGGAGGCGATGAGCCCGGGGGAGTACTCCAAGGGGGGCGAGGGCCTGGAGATTCTTTGGGGTTGGTTCGAAAGCCCGTTCGGACCTGCCTTGATCATGGGAACCGAGCGCGGGATATGCGGCATCGGCTTTGCTGGCGAAACCGGCGCCGAGGCGACGATGGCGGACCTCCTTGGGCGCTGGCCAAAGGCGCATTTCGTCGAAGATCCGACAGCACTTCAGCCGCACGCCAATGCTGCATTCCCGGCTTCCGGCGACGCGGCGGCGAAACTGTTCCTCATCGGGGCACCCTTTCAGATCAAGGTGTGGGAGGCATTGCTGCATGTGCCCACGGGCCATGTCACGACTTATTCCGACATCGCGCGTGTCATCGGGCGTCCGAAAGCGGTGCGCGCCGTGGGAACTGCGGTGGGGCGGAACCCAATCTCCTGGCTGATCCCGTGTCACAGAGCGCTGCGCAAGTCCGGTGGCCTCGGCGGGTATCACTGGGGCTTGCCTGTCAAGCGCACCATGTTGGCGTGGGAGGCGGCGGAAACCGCCTGATATGCGATAACAGGCCCCTGTTCTTGTGTATCAGGGCCAGCTCGGCTGTTCTTCGCCCAAGGTCGCGGCTTTGCCCTGTACGACAAGGGCAATGCTCGGCCATAAGGAGATGCGCAATCATGAGGAACACCATGCGTAACAAGAAAACACTCGTGCTGGGCGTTGCGGGCATTATGGCTCTTTCTGCGTGTGCGACGGACCCGTCGCAATATCCGGGGACCGAAGGCAACCGGACCCAGGAGGGCGCAATTGCGGGGGCCGCTCTGGGCGGTGTGATCGGCGCGATCACTGGCAGCGGCAGCCGTGGCGACGATATCGTGCGGGGCGCGGTCATCGGCGGTGTCGCAGGTGCGGTCACCGGCAACATCATGGACCGGCAAGCGGCCGAGCTGCGCAACAGCTTCGGCAATGGCGAGATCGAGGTGATCAACACCGGGAACGAGTTGATCGTTCGCATGCCCGAAGCGATTCTGTTCGCAACCGACAGTGCGTCGTTGAACCCGAACCTACGGTCGGACCTGTTCGTTTTGGCAGAGAGCTTGAACAAGTATCCGCAATCGATCGTGACCGTGACCGGACACACGGATAACACCGGGTCGGCAGGCTATAACCAGGACCTGTCCGAACGCCGGGCGAGTTCCGTGGCGCAGGTCTTGCGGTCGGGCGGCGTGTCGTCCTCGCGGCTTCGGGTTGTCGGCGCGGGCGAGAACCGCCCCATCGCGACCAACCAGACGGCAGCAGGCCGCGCTCAGAACCGGCGGGTCGACATCACGATCACGCCAACGGGCTAAAGCCTGACAGGCAAGAAGCAG
>JBCCWG010000115.1:0-8045 GCA_039193985.1 Pseudomonadota bacterium | reverse complement strand
GTCAAAGGGCTGGTGCTGATCGCGCCTTTGGGGCTTGGCACGGGTGTCGATCTTGCGGCGCTGAACGCTGTGGCCGAGATCGCGGACGCGGCTGAAATGCAGCGCTTTCTGGAGCGGTTGGTGGCGGACCCTGCGCTGATCCAGCCCGTCTTTGCCGACTATGCTTTGCAACAGTTGAACCGCCCAGGGGCGCGCGACGCGATGGCGCGGATTGCGGCGGCCCTACCGGAGTACATCGCCGAGGTGCAGGATCACATTGACGCCGTGCGCAGCGCGGGTCTGCCGGTGACGGTCGTCTGGGGCGAGGAGGATGCCGTCGCACAACCCGACCGCGCCCGGATCGAGGCACTGGGCGATTTCGTCGAGATCGAAGGCGCAGGCCACATTCCGCATGTCGAGGCGGCAAAGGTGGTGAACCGGCTTTTGAAGGAAAGGTTGCGCTCATGAACTTCGCCCAAGGGCACTGGCTGAACCCGCCGCCTGCGCACCGGATCGAAGGGGAAGCGCTGCACCTGACCACGGGCGAGAAGACCGACTTCTGGCAGGAAACGCTCTACGGCTTTCACCGCGATGACGGGCACTTTCTGGCCTTCGATGCGCCGGATGAGTTTGACGCGGTTCTGACATTCGCCTCACCCTTTGACACGCTCTACGATCAGGCTGGGATCATGCTGCGCCAAAGCCCGACGGTTTGGGTCAAGGCGGGGATCGAGTATTCCGATGGCGAGCTGAACTTTTCGACCGTGGTTACGAATGGCGTGTCCGACTGGTCTGTGCAACCGGTGCCGGGCGCGGCGGGGCCGTTCACCATCCGGCTGATCCGCAAAGGGGGCGCGATTGTGGTGCACCGGACGTCTGTGGATGGATGGCGGTTGATGCGCCTCGCGCCGTTTCCGGAGGGACCGGCGGAGGTCGGGCCGATGGCCTGCTCGCCCGAGCGGGCCGGGTTGGAGGTTGCGTTCACCGGTTTCCGGATCGGACCCGCGCCGAACGAAGCGCTGCATCTGGAGGAGAGCTGATGCGGGTTCATCTGACCGAAGCGATGTTTGCGCCCCACGAGGCCGAGTTGATGACCGCGGGCGATATCGCGGTGACCACGTTCCGCTACGCCTCTGGCGTCGCGGCTTTGCGCGTCCGAACGCCGCGCGCCGAGCTGGTCGTGCTGCCGTTCAAGGGGCAACAGGTCTGGCGGGCGGTGTTTGACGGGCGCGACGTGACGATGGGCTCGATGTTTTCCGAGCCTGTGGATACGCAGGAGTATCTGGCCACTTACGGCGCGTTCCTGATCCATTGCGGCCTGACAGCGATGGGTGGGCCGGGGCCGACCGACACGCATCCTTTGCATGGCGAGTTGCCGAATGCGCGGTTTCAGGCGGCGTATCTGGAGATGCGGGACGGCACGCTGGTGATCGGCGGCAGGTTCCGGCATGCGGTGGCGTTCACGGTCGCCTATCTCGCGCGGTGCGAGATCACGGTTGATCCGTCTGAGGCGCAGATCGGAGTCACGGTCGAGGTCGAGAACCAGCGGCATGCGCCCATGGAGTTGATGTACCTCGCCCATGCCAATTTCCGGCCCGTCGATGGCGGCGAGCTGATCTATGCCGCGCCTTATACGCCGGAGGCGGTGCGCGTGCGCCAGTCGATCCCGTCGCATATCTCACCGCCCGAGGGGTATGCTGACTTCATTGCGGCATTGGCAAAGGATCCGACGTTGCACCATGTGTTCAAACCCGATCTGGCCTTTGACCCCGAGGTGGTGTTCGAGGTCGACATGATCGCGGGCGACGATGGCTGGACGCATGCGATGCAGCGCCATCCCGATGGCACGGCGGATGTCATCAGCCACATCCACGCCCAAGGCCCGCGCGCCACGCGTTGGGTCTGCCGGACGGCGGACCAGCAGGGGCTGGGCATCGTCTTTCCTTCGACCGCCGGGGTCGAGGGCTATACGGCGGAAAAGGCCAAGGGCCGGATTGTTGAGGTGGCACCCAAGGGTACGTGGTCCATCGAGATGCGCATGGGCACGCTGACTGCGGACGAGGCGGTGGAAATGACGGCCCGAGTGGATCGAATCGCCGGTCGGGGTTAACCTCGCCCCACGGTGGCCTTCCCCGGGCACCGGTTTGGGAGGAGGGGCACATGTACACCAAACAGGCTTTGCACGAGCTTGGGTTTTCCGGCCCGTTGCTGACCGACGACCAGCGGGATGCGCTGGACCGCGACGGATTTTTCATTGCCGAAGGCGCGCTGTCGCCAGACGAGGCGCGCGCGATGGGCGAGGCGTTCGACCGGCTCAGCGCGGCCGAAGGCGACCAGGGCGGGCACGAGGTGCATATCGAGCCGGGTGCGCCGCGTGTCTCCAACGTGTTCAACAAGACCGACGCTTACGATCCGTGCCTTGTCTCGGCGCCGATGCTGGGCGCCAGTCAGCATCTGCTCGGTGAGTTCAAGCTACACGGCGCCAACCTGCGTGAACCGGCACCCGGCAAGGGGCATCAGGACATTCACGCCGATGTGCCGAAACAGTTCGAGGATGACTGGTGGGTCGCGAACGGGTTGTTCCTGTTCGACGACATGACCCGCGAAAACGGGCCGACCCGCGTGATCCCCGGCTCGCACAAATGGCCATCGGTCAACATCCCGCATGTGAACTGGGGCGACTGGGAGCCGCCGGAGCTGTCGCCCGAAGACGCTGCGCTGATCCCCGACGATCTGGCCGGGGCGCATCCCGATGAGGTGCTTGTCGAAGCGCCCGCCGGGTCGGTCGTGATTATTAACTCTGCGCTCTGGCACTCTGGCACCGCGAACACTTCCGGTGCGCGCCGCCGTGTGCTGCACCTGACTTACACCCGGCGCGATCTGCCGCAGCAGCTTTACCAGCGCGACTATCTGACCGAGGACCTCTATGCGCGGCTCAGCCCGGCGCAGCGTTACCTCTTCGATGTCGAGCCGCTGGCGGAAGGCGCGGACGCCGCAGGGCGCATGCCAAAGCGCGAGGGGGCGGACGGCTGGTGGAACTGAGCCGCTTGCGGTCACCGGTCCCGAGTAACCGTATGGTGCACTGAGAGTGCCGTCTTCGGACGCCGATGCCTAAAAAAAGGTCGACACCGCCGGATGATAGGCCTTGACCAAACGTTAATTCGGCGGTTTCCTGCTGCCATAACATGGGAGGAATATCATGAAATTCACAGCTTTAGGGCTGGGCTTTGCCTCGGCCCTTGCCATGACGGTATCCGCGCAAGCGCAGGACTATTCAGGTGTCACAGTCGAAATCATGACCCGGCCCGGTCCGGTGATCGCGCAGCGTCTCGTTGAACGTGGTGAGGAGTTTACAGCGATGACCGGCGCGGAGATCCGCGTCAACGAGGTTCCGTTCGCGGAGCTCTTTCAGAAGATCCTGACCGACTGGGCGACCGGCACGAACTCCATCGACGTGGGCGTCTTCGCTTCCGGCTGGGGCGTTGAGCTTGTCGATGGCGGGCTGGTCGAGCCGCTGGATGACTACATCGCCAATGACGACAAGATCGACATCGACGACATCGCGCCCTACTTCCGCGAGTTCAACCAGAAGATCGGCGGTCAGACCTATCTGATCACCGTCGATGGCGACTTCCAGATGATCTATTATCGCAAGGACATCCTGGACGCTGCCGGGCTGGAACCGCCGAAGACCTGGGAAGAGTATATCGAGGTCGCCAATGCGGTGAACGGTCAGGACATGAACGGCGACGGCGAAGGCGACTTCGGGTCCTGCATCTTCAAGAAGCGGAATGCGCAATCCTATTTCGCGATGGGCACGATTGCAGCACCCTATGTGCAGACCAAGGGCACCGGCGAAGGCCTCTTCTTCAACAACGATGATATGACGCCGAAGGTCAACAACGAAGCCTGGCAGGAAGCGTTCCGCATCTACAAGGCGACGGGCGAGGCCGGTCCGCCGGATGAACTGAACCACGACATCGGCGACACCCGTGCGCTGGTACAGTCGGGCCGCTGCGCGCTGACCATCGACTGGGGCGACATCGGGCCGCTGTCGATCGGACCGGACGGGGCGGCGATCAAGGACAAGATGTATGCCTCGATCGCACCGGGTTCGACCAAGGCGTTGAACGTCGAGACGGGACAGTTGGAAGACTGCGACCCGACGCTTTGCCCGAATGCCATCGACGGCATCAACTATGCGCCTTACGGGGCGTTCGGTGGCTGGGCTGGCGCGATCAACGCGGCTGCGGATGACACGGTGAAGCAGGCGGCTTATGACTTCCTGTCCTATGTCAACCAGGCGGCGCAGTCGAATGTCGACGTGACCATCGGCTGGACGGGGTACAACCCGTACCGGAACTCGCAGCTTGAAGACACCGCGCTTTGGGTCGAGGCCGGGTTCTCGGAGGATGCGGCGGCCAACTATCTTGATGCGATCAAGAACAGCCTGAACCATCCGAACATGGCGTCGGACATCAAGATTCCCGGCTCGCAGCAGTACACCGGTGTGGTGCTCGACCGCGAACTGGCCCGTTTCCTTGCGGGTGAGATCACGGCGGAACAGGCAACCGCGAATATCGAGGAAGCCTGGGAAGAGATCACCGAGGATTTCGGGCGCGACAGCCAGAAGACCATGTACAACCTGTCGCTTGGCATCACGAACTAAGACGTGACCACGACTGACGACACTGTGCGGCCCGGGGCGACCCGGGCCGTATCGTCCGGGGGCTTCTCGGACTGGCTGGACCGCAACGCCCAGCACATTTTCATATGGCCTGCTGTGGTCATGATCCTGATTTTCTCAATTTTCCCGCTGGTCGCGTCTTTCATCATGGCGCTGAGCCGTATCCGGCTGCGCGGCGGCAGCTATCAGGTGCGCTTCGTCTGGTTCCAGAACTTCGAGAAGCAGCTTTTCGGCTCGGAGCAGTTCCACTTCCTCGGCACATTTGGCGGCATGTCGGTGCTGGGCTGGATCGTCGCCGGGCTGGTGACGGGGGGCATCGTCTGGTGGGTCCTGTCCTACGTCCGTTCGTCCTTTACCGTGATCGGGTTCCTCGGACGTCTCTTTACCTGGGGGATGGTCCTCGGTGTCGGCTGGCTGCTTGCCGCGACGTTCTTTTCGGGCCATCCGTTCGGCACGCTGGGCACGACGCTGTTCTATGTCATCATCGGCTGCGGCGTGCAGTTCCTGATCGGGCTTGGCCTTGCCTTCCTGTGTTCGATGCCGATCAAGGGGCGGAGCTTTTTCCGCGTCGTGTTCTTTATCCCGCTGATGATCACGCCGATCGGCGTGGGCTATGCGTTCCGCATGATCGCCGACACCACCAAGGGGCCGTTCTCACCGGTCTGGCAATGGGCCGGGTTGGGGGATTTTGCCTGGGCGGCCGATCCCTGGGCGGCGCGGTTCTTTATCATGATCGGCGACAGCTGGCAGTGGATCCCGTTCATCTTCGTGGTGATGCTGGCTGCGCTGGAAAGCGTGCCGCGTGACTATGTCGAGGCCGCACAGGTCGATGGCGCCTCAAGCTGGGAGATCTTCAAGGACATCACCTGGCCGCAGGTCGTCCCCGTGGCCGCGACCGTGCTGCTGATCCGGGTGATCGAGGGGTTCAAGATTGTCGACCTGCCCAACATCATGACCTCGGGTGGGCCGGGGATCGCGACGGAATCGATGACGCTGCATTCGCTCTTTGCCTGGCGGTCGCTCGATCTCGGTCAGTCGGCGGCGGTCGCCTATCTGCTGCTCTTCGTGACGGTGGTGACCTGCGTCAGCTTCTTTAACCTCGTCGTCCTGAAGAGGTTGCGCGGATGAGCCGGACCGTGATGCAGCGCCTGTTCGAGCCGCCTTCGATCCGCGAGATGGCGCCGGGCACCAAGGTGATCGTCTATGGTATCCTGCTGTTCTGGACGGCCTTTGTGCTGTTCCCGATCTATTGGGTCTTCATCACCAGCTTCAAGACGGCAACAGACGTGAATGCGGGGCCGGTCTATCTGCCCTTCATCGATTTCCAGCCGTCCTTGCACGCCTGGAAAGAGCTCTTCGTCTTCGACATCGAAGACACGCTGCGCGCCTATGTGAACTCGCTCATCATTGCGCTGTCATCGACGGCGGCGAGTGTGTTGATCGGGTCGATGGCGGCCTATGCGCTGGCGCGGTTCGAGTACAAGCCCAAGTTCGGCACGGTGCTGATGTTCGTGCTGGTGATGATCGCGGCCTTCTTCGCGGTTGGGCGGTTCGGCGTTGACTGGCGGTTGGCGAGTGCGTCGGGCGTGGCGGTCTTCGTGTTCCTCGCCATGGCGCTGGGGCGGTATTTCAAAAAGCGATTGTCGAACGGCGATATCCTGTTCTGGATGATCTCGCAGCGGATCCTGGCGCCCATCGTGGTGGTGGTGCCGATCTATCTGATGTTCCAGCAGGTAAGACTGCTGGATACCCATCTGGCCATCATCCTGACCTATACGGTGATCAACCTGCCCATCGTGATCTGGCTGATGTACGACTTCTTCCGGTCGATCCCTTACGATCTGGAAGAGAGCGCGCAGCTCGACGGCGCGACCCGCATCACGGTGTTCTGGGACATCGTGCTGCCGCTGTCGCGCACCGGGCTTGCCGCGACGACGCTCTTGGTGATGATCCTGAGTTGGAACGAGTATCTGCTGGCCCTCTTCCTCTCGACGTCACAGGCGCAGACCATGCCGATCCTTGTCGCCGCGATGAACGCGGGCGAGCGTGGCATCCTCTGGTGGTCGATGTCGGTCGTGATCATCGTGATGATCATCCCGGTGATCATCCTCGCCATTATCCTGCAACGCTACATCTCCAAGGGCCTGCTTCTGGGCGCCGTGAAGGGCTAAGACATGACGGTTGTTCTCGACAACATCTCGAAAAGCTTCGGCAATGTGAAAGTGCTCCACGACCTGTCGCTCGAGGTGCAGGATGGCGAGTTTCTGGTGCTGCTGGGCGCGTCCGGGTCGGGTAAGTCAACGGCGCTTCGGATGATCGCGGGGCTGGAGACTGTCAGCGAAGGCTCGATCACCATCTCGGGCCGCGACGTGACCGAGGAACTGCCGAAGAACCGCGATGTGGCGATGGTGTTCCAGTCCTATGCGCTATACCCGCACAAGACAGTGGCGGAGAATATCGGCTATCCGCTGAAAATCCGGAAGATCAACCGCACCGACCGCGAGGCGCAGGTGCGTGATGTCGCGGCACAGGTGCAACTTGATCAGTTGCTCGACCGGTATCCGCGCGAGTTGTCAGGCGGGCAACGCCAGCGTGTGGCGCTGGCCCGCGCCATGGTGCGGCGGCCTGCGGTGTTTCTGATGGACGAGCCGCTCTCGAACCTCGACGCCAAGCTAAGGGGGCATATGCGGGCCGAGTTGAAGCATATGCAGCACGAATTGGGGATCACCACGATCTATGTGACCCATGACCAGGTTGAGGCGATGACGCTGGCGCATCGCGTGGCCTTGCTGGAAGGCGGCAAGCTGCAACAACTGGCCGAGCCGCGGTCGATCTATGAGGACCCCGCCAATCTGTTCACCGCGCAATTCATTGGCTCACCCCCGATGAACGTGGCGCATGGAACGCTGGATGGCGGTACTTTTGTGATCGGCGACGACCGCGTGGCCACCGGCGGGACCGAGACGGTGAAGGATGCCGTCATCGGTCTCCGGGCCGAGGATTGCAGCGTCGTGGCCCCCGGCGAGGGCCAATTGCGCGCCAAGCTTTTCGCCAACGAGCTGATCGGGGATCACACGCTGGTCACCGCCCGGATTGGCGAGGACACGCTGTCGATCAAGGCGCCCAAGGACTTCGAAGGCGGGTTCGACACCGACATCGGCATCGCCTTCGATACCGAGAAGCTTTATCTTTTTGACAATGAGACCGGTGCCCGTATCCGGCGGTGAATGCGCGCGTTGTAAGCGGTGCAAGGACACTTTGACGTTTGGCGCGGGTTGCAGCCCCCGGGGGAAGCCCCCGCCCCCCCGGTTTTTTTTGGGCCAAGTTAGTCGGGGCTTGGGAGGTGTTTCCCCGACACCCCGAGCGCGGGACACGGTTT
>JBCCWG010000114.1:0-8085 GCA_039193985.1 Pseudomonadota bacterium | reverse complement strand
TGGCTGCGCAGCACGCCCACGCGATCTCCTCGCGTTACTCCAATGGATTGCAAATGGCCCGCCAACGCACTGGCCATATTTGCAAGACCTCCGTAGGACACCGATCTGCATTTTTGGCCAGTCCATTCGAGAAGAGCGGGGCGCAAGGCGGCATAGTTCGCCCACCAGTAGACTGCCTGTTCTGCCATATTGAGGCGATCCGGTATGTCCCACTCAAACTCTTGGCAGAGCTTCCTGTAGGTGTAGCGCCGCCTCAGCATTAGTCGGTCACTCGGCCCGAAGCTGACAATACTCCTCCGTCGACCGGCCATCAAGGCAGGCGGTCATCTCATTGGTCAGTAACGCCAATTCCGAGATCTGGCAGCCGAGCGAGGCCGCGTCATAGCTGATTGCGGCCCGGCTCTCGGCGACGGCTTTGCACTTGTCTTCAACGAATTGCGGCCAGGCGAGCATCAGGCCCGAAAGTACTTCCATCCCCGGTTCGGTCAGACGCGCCAGGATGTCGGCTTCGACCGAAAGCTTGGCCTGTCGCCAACCCTCACGCTCTTGCCCGAGGCATCCGATATGCGCCTCGCTTCCGACGTCCTCATCCGCGCACGGCGCGAACATGAGGTTGAGGCACTGATTCCATTCCGTCTCGCCGCCGATTCCGTCGAAACAACCCAACACGTCCTGTTGTTGCGTATCAGCCCGAATGGCAGTCGCGAACGCGATCGCCGCAATCACCAGCATGACCCAGGACCAAATGCGCACCACTGTCACGTGTCGGAGTCCGTCTGTGCGACAAGCCTGCCATTTCGATCAAATGCATATCGCCGCTTGGTTTCTTCCATACCGCAGGTCACCTCCAACCAGATATCCGCGTTCGTCCCGGCATAGGCGACGCAGGTTGTATGGTCGCTCTGTCCGGTTTCCGAACTCCAACGGGCTGCAGCCGCCGCGATGACGTCGCTTTCAGTAAGTGATGCGTCTTTCAACCCAAGCCAAAGGCCCAGCCCACCTGCGAGCAGACACAAGATGACCGTCACGATCAAGACTTGACGTGGCACTAGTTTGTTGCGCCGACCAGTTCGCGCCCGATCAGCATGCGCCTGATTTCCGAGGTGCCGGCCCCGATCTCCATCAGCTTGGCGTCGCGGAAGAGGCGCGAGACCGGGTGGTCATTCATGAAACCTGCGCCGCCCATCGCTTGCACCGCCTGATGCGCCTGCGTCATCGCCACCTCGGAGGCATAAAGACAGCACGCCGCCGCATCCTGTCGCGTCACGTCGCCCCGGTCACAGGCTTTGGCGACCTCATAGACATAAGCCCGCGCCGAATTCATCGCCGTATACATGTCGGCGATCTTGCCCTGCATCAGTTGGAACGACCCGATGGGCTGCCCGAACTGTTTGCGCTCGGACATATAGGGCATGATTTCATCCATGCAGGCTGCGATGATGCCGGGGCCAATGGCGGCCAGCACAACGCGTTCATAGTCGAGGCCCGACATCAAAACGGCGACCCCGCGCCCTTCTTCACCCAGCACGTTTTCAAAGGGCACCTCGACATCTTCAAAGATCAACTCAGCCGTGTTCGAGCCGCGCATACCCAGCTTGTCGAAATGGGGCGAGGTGCTGAAGCCCGTCATCTCTTTCTCGATCAGGAATGCGGTGATCCCTTTCGACCCCGCATCCCGGTCGGTTTTGGCGTAGACCACCAGCGTATCGGCATCCGGCCCGTTGGTGATCCAGTACTTTGTGCCGTTGAGCCGATAGTGATCGTTCCGCTTTTCGGCCTTCAACTTCATCGAGACGACATCCGAGCCGGAGCCCGCCTCGCTCATCGCCAGCGCACCGACATGCGCGCCAGAGACCAGTTTGGGCAGGTATTTCGCCTTCTGCTCGTCTGTGCCGTTCAGCTTGATCTGGTTCACGCAGAGGTTGGAATGCGCACCGTAGGACAGGCTGACAGAGGCGCTGGCCCGTGCGATCTCCTCGACCGCGACGGCATGGGCGAGATAGCCCATCGCGGCCCCGCCAAACTCTTCATCGACTGTGATGCCGAGAAGCCCCAGCTCGCCCATCTCCTGCCAGAGTTCGGACGGGAAGGTGTTTTTCTCGTCGATTTCAGCCGCCATCGGCCGGACCCGCTCCTGCGCCCAGCGATGCACCATCTCGCGCAGCGCTTCGACATCCTCGCCCAGATCGAAACGCATGGATGCGGTAAACATGGGGTTCCCTCCCGGCAAGTGAACACTCGTTCACTTTTTAGGCTGGTGGGGGTGACGCGTCAACGAACAAGGGAGATCTGTGTCACGCGGCAGCGAATCCTTCTCAAACGTGCCAGTGATGCCTAGATATGTACAAGAATGTTACTTCGTTTGAGCCTAATAGCGGCGGTTTTCGCAGTCCCGTTGCACGCCAGCGCGACCGAGCAGGAGGTGGCCGCCTATGGGGCCACACTGGATGCTTGCTACACCGCTGCGGCGGACAGTGCCGCGTTGACTGATTGTATTGGCCAGATGGCGACGGTTTGCATGGACAGCCAGGATGGCGGGCATTCGACACTGGGCATGACGATGTGCGCCATGGCCGAAGCGCGGGTTTGGGACAAATTCCTGAACCTTGAATATCGCGCGACGATGGATGGCTTGAAAGCGATGGATACCGATGAGGCGGAGTATTTCCCCGAATTCGCGAACCGCGCCGAAAGCCTGCGGGCCGCACAGCGCGCCTGGATCGCGTTTCGCGACGCCGAATGCGGGCTGGCTTATGCGATGTGGGGTTCCGGCTCGATGCGCAACATCGCATCATCGAATTGCCAGCTTGAGATGACGGCGGCGCGCACCATTGAGCTGCGCGATCTGGGGAGCGAGATGCGATGAGCGAGGTCGTGGTGGTGCCGTTCGTGGAATCGGTCTTGCGCGAGCAGGATGCCTATCGGAGCGCGCCGCCCTCGGTTCTGCCGCGCACGTTCCGGGCTGTGGCGGGACCATTCGAGAAGCTGACGCATCACCTCATCCCGGCTGAAGCTATCGAGGTAGCCATTCGCGGTGCCGATTGGGCGGCGACAAGCTCGATCCGCAAGAGCACGATAGATCACGATTTTTCCGATCTTGAGGCGTGCGAAGACGCGGTCCGCGACGTGCGGCGCTGGGCCTTGGGTTATGCCGTGACCGGCGGCGGGGCGGCGGGTGCGTTCGGCGCGCTCGGGCTGATCGCGGATGTGCCTGCCACGGTCGCGTTGGCGCTGCGGACAACGCGGTTGATCGGGCTCAGCTATGGGTTCGGCGCCGACACCGAGGCCGAGCGCATCTATATTCTCGACATTCTGCAACTCGCCGGGGCCAACAGTCCGGCTCAGCGGGAGGAAGCGATCGACCGGCTGGCCAAGGGCCGTGCGGCGATCAATCGCGACGAATGGCAAAAGATCGCCCGGCTGGCCGGTCAGACCAGCGGGTCGGTGGCGGCGACCAAACGGGCGGCGACGACGCTGGGGATTAACCTGTCGACCCGCAAGATGGCACAGATCGCCCCGGTGATCGGGGCCGCGGTGGGCGCGGGCGTGAACGCGGCGTTCCAGAACGACGTCGCCGACGCCGCGCAGTTCGCCTATCGTGCGCGCTGGCTTGAGGTGAATGAGCGTATTCTGGAGGGGTAGGCGAGCGCTGCAGTCGTCTATGGAAAACGCGGCGCGTTGACCCATTCATCCATCAGGCGTTGACCCTGTCCGCGCGCTTCGCTACGCCTGCATAAGCGCGTTTTGGACGGAGAGCGTGACGTGGATGACCTGCTGAGAGAGTACCTGCCCATCCTGATTTTCCTCGGCATTGCCGTGGGATTGGGTCTGGTGCTGATCCTGGCAGCCGTCATCGTGGCGCCAAGCGATGCCGATCCTGAAAAGCTTTCGGCCTATGAATGCGGGTTCAACGCGTTTGATGACGCCCGGATGAAGTTCGACGTACGGTTCTATCTCGTGTCGATCCTGTTCATCATCTTCGATCTCGAAATCGCGTTTCTGTTTCCTTGGGCCGTGGCGTTCGGGGACCTCAGCGATGCCGCTTTCTGGTCCATGATGGTCTTCCTCGCCATTCTGACGGCGGGCTTCGCCTATGAGTGGAAGAAGGGTGCGATGGAGTGGGAGTGATCCCGTCCCGCAAGATGCCCCAAATTTGTCGAAAATAGCCGCTAAGCCCTTTTGCATTGTGCAAAAAGGTTTTCGGAATGTTGGATGTCCTGATCTACCGGTTTCAACGCCTTTGGCGGGTGATGGTTTTAGGTGTCTTGCCGCCGGTTGCGACTGTGCTGGCCCTGCAAGTCGTAAATGAGACTACTTTTCCAGGTTTGCTCGCATGTGCGCTGGCCGTGCCAGTTTTGCACGTGCTGCGCTATCCACAGCAATGGGTCGAGACCTTTACGCTGTCGCTTCTTCTTGCCGCAAGTCTGGCATTTGTTGCCTTCACTGTGCCGCCCGAAATGCCCCTTGTGCAAAAAGGCCTTCGGTATGCGATGGTGTGTGCCGCAGCTTTGGGTGCGTTTTTCTCTATCATCGTGCCGATGATGACCCTCTACAATCTTGGCCCCGGGCGGCGCATTCGGTACACGGCGACGGAAGACAGCCGTCTCGATGTCGCGACCCTGAAAGCAGGCATGACGCACTACCCGGGCCGAGAAGACGAAGGGACAACCTGTGGTCCGGCGGATGAAAACGGTTGTTTCCATGTGACGTATTCCATCGCCGGATTTCACCAGTTCAACTATGAAGGGCCCGAGGGTTCTCCGGCGGATGAGATCGAGGACTGGGACCTGACACAGAAAGAAGACATTAGCCAATATGCGATCGTTCAATCCACCGGGCCAACCCATCATGAGGTCATTTATTTCGACGGGGATCTGAAGCGTTTCGAGATACAGGACAATGATGTGATCGTGGTGCGCTATGATTTTGCGGCGCTGCCGGACGGGGGTACCCGCGTCACTGTTGAGGAGATTGGGATCCTCATGCCATTGGCGCAGTCTTTCGGCTTCTGGCTGGAGGATTTTGGCCGGGACCGGTTGATTTGCGCGATAGATACTCTCGAAGGGCGTGCTCCACGTGCGAACGGGGCCTTTCGCGTGCGCGGAATGGTCGTGGAGTTGGGCAATCTGATTGCGCCTTTGCTCGGTCTTCGCCGCATTGAGCCGCCAACCTCTTAACCCTCTAAGCGACCAAGCGAAAACCGGGTCGGCAAGGTCCGATTGTTCCTTTTGCCGCGTTGACCCTGACTGGCCGGAGGTTTAGGTCATAGCCCAAGCGAAAACGCAGGAGGCTGAGACCCGATGGGCGTTGCCACGAATGCCAATACTGCGGGCGCTGACCAGGAGGTCACGACCCGTGCGTTGAATGCGGAACTGCAGGACAAGGGGTTCCTTGTCACGTCAACCGACGACATCATCAATTGGGCGCGCACCGGTTCGCTCCACTGGATGACCTTCGGTCTGGCATGTTGCGCGGTTGAGATGATGCACACCGCGATGCCGCGCTATGATCTGGAACGGTTCGGGACGGCGCCGCGCGCGTCCCCGCGCCAGTCTGACCTGATGATCGTCGCGGGCACGCTGACCAACAAGATGGCGCCCGCGCTGCGCAAGGTCTACGACCAGATGCCCGAGCCGCGTTATGTGATTTCAATGGGGTCCTGCGCCAATGGCGGGGGATACTATCACTACAGCTATTCCGTCGTGCGGGGGTGTGACCGGATCGTACCCGTGGATGTCTATGTGCCCGGCTGCCCGCCGACGGCCGAGGCGCTGCTTTACGGCATCCTGCAGTTGCAGCGGAAGATCCGCCGCACCGGCACCATCACCCGCTGAGGAGGTTTCATGTCCGAAGCCCTGCAAGAACTCGCTGCCCATATCGAGGCCAAGCGCCCCGATTGCGTCGCCTCGTGGGAGATCGCGCATGGCGAGTTGACCATGCACGTATCGCTCTCGTCGATCCTGAGCTTCGTCGATTTTCTGAGAACCGACAGCAATTGCATGTTCTCGACGCTGATCGACATCACCGGCGTCGACTACCCAGAGCGGGACACGCGGTTCGACGTGGTGTATCACTTCCTGTCGATGTATCAGAACCACCGCATCCGGCTGAAGACAGCGGTGCGCGAAGACGAGATCGTGCCCTCCATCGTGACGGTTCATCCAAGCGCCAACTGGTTCGAACGCGAGGTGTTTGACATGTTCGGCATCATCTTCGCGGGCCATCCCGATCTGCGGCGTCTGCTGACCGATTACGGGTTCCGCGGCTATCCGCTGCGCAAGGATTTCCCGACCACGGGCTACACAGAGGTGCGCTATGACGATGAGCAAAAACGCGTCGTCTATGAACCGGTGAGCCTCGTGCAGGAGTATCGCCAGTTCGACTTCATGAGCCCTTGGGAAGGGGCCGATTACATTCTGCCCGGCGACGACAAGGCGGAAGAGACGGCGAAGTGACGGCAGCAAGCGGCATAGTGGCGTTGATCGCGCTGGGGTTTCTCTATGTGGCCCTGTCGTTTTTCACGATCCCCGTTGCGCTGGCCGGTCTTGTCTCGGGTGCCTTCATTCCTGGTTTTTGGGCGTATGTGGTAGCTGGCATTGCTGGCTTGGCGCTCTTTTTCGCAATTCCGCACCAGCTTTATTCCAACACTCATGTCTCCGAAGTCGCTCTCGGTTTCGCAGCGGTTGCGACCATTGCTGCCGCGATGCTGTGGGTCTTTGTCGGCCGACTTGGCCTCAATGTGGTCAAGCGCATCAGATCGGAGGCGAAGTAGAGATGGGCGGCAACCTTCTCTGGTTCATTCTTTATGCGGTGCTGGTCGTGGTGCCGTTCTGGAAGCTGTTGCCGCGCTATGGGGTCAGTTCCTATTACGCGGGGTTGGCCATCGTGCCGGCCATCGCGTTGATCCTGCTCTGGTACATCGCCTTCAAGGACGACATCAATGAGGGGAACTCATGAGTGTTGTGTTCCTCTGCGTGGGTGCCGCGAAGGCAGGGACAAGCTGGCTTCACCGGCAATTGTCGGGCCATCCGGAGTGTCATTTCCGGGCGCTCAAGGAACTGCACTATTTCAATGCGTTGGATGGCGGGTTCCTGAAGCGCGAATTTGACAAGCACAAGGGCTGGCAGGACGAGTTGCGGGCGCGCCTCGCGGCGGGCGATGCGGGGCCGACCGACCAGCAGGCGCAGCGATTGGCCGACCGCGCGGCATGGCTTCAGGTGCTGGCCGCCGGGCGCGAGGATGCGGACGGCTATCTTGCGTATCTGCAGGACGGCGCGGGGCAGGCCAAGGTCGTGGGAGAAATGACCCCGGCCTACGCGCTTCTTTCGACCGAGCGCTTGACCCGCGTGGCGCGGATGGCGCCCGATATGCGGTTTTTGTTCCTTCTGCGCGACCCGGTGGACCGGCTTTGGAGCCATGTGCGGATGATCGCGGGCCGCCGCGACCCGTCGGGCGAGGTGAGCGAGGCGCGGTGTCGCGCGATCCTGAACCGGACCATCGGCGGCGAAGAGACGCAGATCGTGCGGCGCGCCGACTATGCCGGGGCGATTGAACGGCTGACTGCGGCCATTCCACCGGCGAAACTGCTTATCGACGTTTTCGAGGAAGTGGTTGCAGGCGAAGGGTTGAACCGCATCTGTGATTTTCTGGGCATCAAGCGCATCGCGGGCGATCCCGACCCTGTATACGAGGGCCGCGCGCTGGCGATGACATCGGCGCAGCGGTCGCTTGCAACAAAATGGCTGGCCCCGCAATACGCGGCGGCGGAAGCGGCGCTGGGCCGCCGCCCTGAAACCTGGGCCCAAGGAGGCTTCGCATGAAGGACGGAAATTTCGAAGACGCCCTCACGGGTGAACAGAAGATCCGTAACTTCAACATTAACTTTGGCCCGCAACACCCTGCTGCACATGGTGTACTACGGCTTGTCCTTGAGCTGGACGGTGAAATCGTTGAACGCTGCGATCCGCATATCGGGTTGCTCCATCGCGGCACTGAAAAGTTGATGGAAAGCCGGACCTATCTGCAAAACCTGCCGTACTTCGACAGGCTCGATTATGTGGCGCCGATGAACCAGGAACACGCCTG
>JBCCWG010000113.1:0-8093 GCA_039193985.1 Pseudomonadota bacterium | reverse complement strand
GCACGCGGCCGACAAGGCCCAGGTGGCCCGCATCCGCACCAACCTTTCGATGGTGTTCCAGCAATTCAACCTCTGGTCCCACATGACCGTGCTGCAAAATGTCATGGAAGCGCCGGTTACCGTGATGAAACGCGACCGCGCCGAGGTTGAAGCCAAGGCGCGCGAATACCTCGCCAAGGTCGGCATCGGCGACAAGTGCGATGTCTGGCCCGCCCAGTTGTCCGGAGGCCAGCAACAGCGGGCCGCCATCGCCCGCGCGCTCTGCATGGAGCCGCGCGCGCTGTTGTTCGATGAGCCGACCAGCGCGCTGGACCCTGAGCTGGAACAAGAGGTGATCCGCGTCATCAAGGCGCTGGCAACAGAAGGCCGGACAATGATTATCGTCACCCACGATATGAACCTGGCCCGCGATGTGAGCGACCATGTGGTCTTTCTCCATCAGGGCAGGATCGAAGAAGACGGCCCGCCGGACGCCCTGTTCGACGCGCCCAAATCCGAACGGCTGAGACAGTTCCTGTCGGCCGTTGCGGCTTAACTCCAGGGGAGAACACCATGAAAAAACTGATCCTTTCTACCGCAGCCTTTGCCCTCTTGGCAGGCGCGGCCTTTGCACAAGACGTTGTGCGCATGGGGACCGAGGGCGCCTACCCTCCGTGGAACCTCATCAACGACAATGGCGAGATCGACGGGTTCGAGCGTGAACTGGGTGATGAGCTTTGCGCGCGCGCCGAACTCACCTGCGAATGGGTGACCAACGACTGGGATTCAATCATCCCGAACCTCGTCTCGGGCAACTACGATGTGATCATCGCGGGCATGTCGATCACCGACGAACGCGACGAAGTCATCGACTTTACTCAGGCCTACACCCCGCCCGATCCGTCGACCTATGCCGCGATGTCGGAGGATGTCGACCTGACCGGCGGTGTGATCGCAGCGCAGACCGGCACGATCCAGGCCGGTTATGTGGCCGAGAGCGGCGCGACACTGGTTGAGTTCGCAACTCCCGATGAAACGATTGCGGCGGTGATGAACGGCGAAGTTGACGCGGTCTTGGCCGATGACAGCTTTATCCAGACCGCGATTGCCGCGAACGGCGACCTGATGGCGGTTGGCGATCCGGTGGCACTTGGCGGCGGTGTCGGCATGGGGCTGCGCGAAAGCGATGGCGAGCTGAAAGCCAAGTTTGACGCGGCGATCAAGTCGATGAAGGATGACGGGACGCTCAACACCATGATCGCCAAGTGGGAAGTGTCGAGC
Source organism: Pseudomonadota bacterium (assembly GCA_039193985.1). Lineage (GTDB taxonomy): Bacteria > Pseudomonadota > Alphaproteobacteria > Rhodobacterales > Rhodobacteraceae > JAJDOD01. Next base: position 6,833 of record JBCCWG010000113.1, on the reverse strand, counting down.
CAGTGGTGAACTGAGCCCGCGCCCGCACATGTGGCGTCTCGACGAGACCTTTGAAACAAGCGCCGGCCGCGTTGCGGCCGGACGCACCGGCCAGGGGCCGGCCCTGATCCTTGCCCATGGGTGGCCCTGGTCGTCCTATGCATGGCATCGGATCATCCCCCTGCTTTCAGCCCATTTCTCGCTCTACTGGTATGACATGCCGGGCTTTGGTCAATCTGACCTCACCGGTCCGCGCGACAACCACCTGGGCACCCAGGGCGCTGTTTTTGCCGAGATGCTGGACGCATTTGAGTTGGCGCGCCCATTGGTCGTCGCACATGACTTTGGCGGTGCCGTCACCTTGCGCGCCCATCTTCTGCACGAACGGGATTATGCCGGGCTCTTTCTGGTGAATGTGGTTGCGATGCGCCCCTGGGGTTCGGCGTTCTTCGCCCATGTCGGACAACATATCGAAGCATTCGAGGGGCTGCCCCCGCACATCCATGCCGCGCTGGTCGATGCTTACATCGGTGGCGCCCTTGTCCGCGAACTCCACGACGACGATCGCGAGCGGCTTGTGGCGCCTTGGCTTGGCGACGACGGGAAGCAAGCCTTCTATGCTCAGTTCGCCCTCGCCGACGAAGCCTTCACCGCCGAAATCGAAGCCGATTTTGGCGCGCTCCGTTGCCCGACGCATATCGCCTGGGGTACCGACGACCCGTGGATTCCGCTGGAGCGCGGCCGTGCGCTCGCCCGCGCCATCGGCACCGAACTCGAGCCCCTGCCCGGCCTCGGCCATCTGCCGCAACTCGAAGCGCCCGAGACCGTCGCACATGCGATCCTCTCCGCGTTGAAGGATCACTAGCGATGTTTTCCTGGTGCACAGAACCGCAATCACTTGAGGGCATGGCCTGGGTCGCCTGCTATCTGACCAACGGCAAGCACCTGACCGCCTATCTTTCGTTTGGCACCGTCATGCTGCTTCTGGCGATCACCGCGCCCGTCTCGCTCGCCTTCGGCTTTGCCGGCGCCACGGCCAGCCGCAGCGCCATCCCACCACTGAGATGGCTGGGCAAAGGCTATACCTCCATCGTGCGCGGCGTGCCCGACATCATCTTCTTCCTGTTCTTTGTTATCGCGCTGGACCAGGGCTTCGAATGGATGCGCCACCAGGTGCTTTGCCCCGACTGGACCGATCCGATCCGCCAGGGCAACGATTTCATCGTCTGCCCGGAAGCGAAACTGCCGCTGTCGACGGCCCCGCAATGGGTGCACGAGACCTATGGCTTCCTCCTCGCCGTCCTGACCTTTTCCATCGTGTTCGGCGCCTTTGCCGCCAATATCCTATTCGGTGCCATGCAGGCGGTGCCGCGCACCCAGCTTGAAACGGCGGAAGCTTATGGCATGTCACCCCGTCAGAGCTTCTGGCGCATCCTGATCCCGCAAATGTGGGTCTATGCGCTGCCGGGCCTGTCGAACCTCTGGATGATCCTCTGCAAGGCAACGCCGCTCTTGTTCCTGTTGGGCGTCGAAGACATTGTTTACTGGGCGCGCGAGCTCGGCGGATCGAAAGGGCCGATCTTCGACTATCCGCACCCCGACTGGCGCCTCTGGTACTTCACTGGGCTACTTGTCTTCTATCTCGGTCTGACCAAAGTCTCGGAAGTGGTCCTCGCCCGCCTCAACCGCCGCCTCACGCAAGGACAGACCATGGCAGCGGGGGCGGCCCTGCGCACATGACACCTCACATTTCATATCATTGGCCCGAAAATACCTCGGGGGTGAATTGGCCAGAGGCCAAGAGGGGGCAGCGCCCCCTGACCGCCGCGACACCAAAGGTGGCGCCATGAGCTGCTGGGAAACCGTCGCCGACTACGCCTTCCGCTCCATCGGATTTGGCGAGCGGTTGCTGCCGCGTACCGATTTCACCCTTTGCCAGCAGTTCACGCTGATCGGATCGGGTCTGATCTGGAACATCTATTTCGGCGTGCTCGCCCTCTCGGCCGGGTTCTTCCTCGCCGTCGCGCTAGCGCTCGGCAAGGCCTCAAGCTCAACCCTGCTCCGCAAACCCTGCGAATGGTTCATCTTTGTCTTTCGGGGCTCACCGCTCTTCATCCAGTTCTTCTTCGCCTATGAACTGTTCGTCCTCTTGCCCCGCGAAGGTATCGAGATCTTCGGCATCACCGCTGAGACACGCTGGCTGACCCGCGCCTGGGCCGGGGCGCTGGTGGTGCTGTTCTTCAACACCTCCGCCTATTCAGCCGAGATCTTCTTTGGCGCGCTCAAGTCGGTGCCCAAGGGCGATCTCGAGGCGGCAGACGCCTATGGCCTTTCCGGATGGTCCAAGTTCCGGCGCATCACCTTCCCGACGATGCTACGGCTGGCCTGGCCGGCCTACACGAACGAGGCGATCTTTCTCTTCCATGCAACGACGCTCGTGTTCTTTTCGGGCTTCCCCGCCTGGCAGCAAAGAGGGGACGCCTTGTATTACGCAAACTATTTTGCGGACCAGACGTTCAACCCGTTCGTGCCTTACCCGATAGCGGCATTTTACTTCATCCTCGTGTCCCTCGCGGTGATCGGGACATTTTCGCTGATCAACCGACACCTGACACGCCACATGCCGGAGGACCGCAAGCGCATCCGCTATCGCCCGCAACTGGTGCGTTAAGCGGCGGCCAAAGCCTTGCCGATCAACTCCCCGATCTCGGCAATGATGCCTTCCGTAATCGTCAGCGGCGGCGACATCGCAATGCTCTCCGCGATGGGCCGCACGATCAGGCCCTTGTCCCAAAGTTCTGCATAGACAGCACGCGCCTTGTCGCCCGGCTGCCCCTCGGACGCGAACTCAATCGCCCCCATCAGGCCGAGATTTCGGATATCGATCACACCCGGCGCGCCCTTGAGGCTGTGGAGCATATCCTGCCACAAAGGCGCCATGCGCGCTGCGTTCTCGAAGATCCCCTCGTCGCGATAGACGTCGAGCGTCGCAATACAGGCGGCAGCGGCCAGCGGATGGCCGGAATAGGTGTATCCATGGAACAGATCGGGCATCGCCATGGGCCCGTTCAGCATCGCCGCGCGGATGCCCGCCTGTGTAAAAACACCCCCCATGGGCACCGTCGCGTTGGTCACGCCCTTCGCGACGGTGAAAAGGTTCGGCATCACGTCGAAATACTGGTGACCAAAGGCCGTGCCCAGCCGCCCGAATCCCGTGATCACCTCGTCAAAAATCAGCAGAATGCCATTCGCATCGCAAATCTCGCGCAAACTTTCGAGATACCCCACGGGCGGCGGCATCACGCCCCCTGCCCCGATCACCGGCTCGACAATGACAGCGGCGACACGATGCGCGCCGTACGTCGTAACGATATCCTGCAGGTCATCCGCCAGGTACGCGCCCGTCGACGGTTGCCCGCGCGTAAAGGCGTTCTCGGGCAGGTTGGTGTGCCGCATGTGCTGCGTATCCGGGTAAAGCGTGCCGAACTGCGATTTGTTCAGTCCGATCCCCCCCACCGAGATGCCGCCAAAATTGATCCCGTGATACGCCTTTTGCCGTCCGACGAGGATCCGCCGCGTCCCCTCGCCCCGCGCCGCGTGATAGGCCAGCGCGATCTTGAGCGCGGTATCGACAGCCTCCGAACCCGAATTGGTCAGGAACACCTGATCGAACCCCGGTGCCAGCGACACCAAACGCGACGCCGCCTCGAAGGCTATGGGATGCCCCTGCCCGAAGGAATGCGCAAAATCGAGCTGGGCGGCCTGCCGCTGAATGGCCTCGGTGATCTTCGGGTGCCCGTGCCCGGCGTTCGAGCACCAAAGCCCGCCGGTTCCATCGATCCGCCGCATGCCATCGGCGCCAATGTAGTGGCACCCCTCGGCGCCTGTGATCATGCGCGGATGCGCCTTGAAGGCGCGCGATGAGGTGAACGGCATCCAGAACGCATCCAGATCGTTGGGCAGTTTCGGCTGATCGTTCATCGCGGGCTCCAGTCGGCTTCGGTCAACGGGGTCGCACCATGGGACGGCACGCCATTATCGAGGTGCAGTGTCGAGCGCGAAAAAGCAATGGGTGTCCTGAGGCCGGTGTCGCCCTCCGGCGCCACCACCATGCCCCGCGCGACGGTTTGCGGGTCGTTGAGGGCGTCTTCGATGCTGTTGATCGGCCCTGCGGGTACGTTCGCTTTGGTTAGGGCAGCAATGAGATTGCCGCGCGCCCAGCCGCCGGTCTGTTCTGCAAGCAATGGGAACAGGCCATCCCGATGCGTCACGCGGGCGGCATTGGTGGCAAAGCGGTCATCCTCTGCCAGCGCGTCAATACCGAGAACGCCAGCCAAACGGGCAAACTGGCCATCATTTCCGACAGCAATCACAAGGTGCCCATCCTTGGCCGGGAACACCTCATAGGGCATGAGATTGGGATGCGCATTGCCCTTCCGTTTCGGGCTGACCCCCGTCGCGAAAAAGTTCTGCGCCTGGTTTGCCAGCACGCCCAGCATGCAATCGAAAAGCGAGATATCGATGTGCTGCCCCCGGCCCGACCGCGCGCGCTCGGCCAAAGCCGCCTGGATCGCGATGACGGCGTAAAGCCCGCTGAAGATATCGGCAAAAGCAACGCCCATCTTGGTCGGCGGCCCATCCGCCGCGCCGGTCACGTCCATAATGCCCGACATCGCCTGGATCAGCAGATCGTACCCCGGCTCAGCCGCGCGCGGCCCGGTCTGGCCAAACCCGGTAATCGAGCAATAGATCAATCCCGGATTGCGCGTCGAGAGCGTGGCGTAGTCCAGACCAAAGCGCTGCAAGCCGCCAAGCTTGAAGTTCTCGACCGCGACATCCGCCTCCGCCGCCAGAGCCGCGACACGCGCCAGATCATGCTTGTTCGTCAGGTCAGCGATCACGCTCGACTTGCCCCGGTTGCAGCCATGGAAATAGGCGGCCGAGCGTTCGTCCTCGCGCTCAACAAAGGGCGGCCCCCATCCGCGCGTGTCGTCCCCGTCCGGGCTTTCGACCTTGATCACCTCGGCGCCGAGATCGGCCAGCGTCTGCCCGACCCAGGGCCCCGCGAGGATCCGCGCCAGTTCCAGAACCCTCAAACCGCTCAACGGTCCCGCCATACGCGTCCTCCTCTCATCGCTCGCCCATCGGTTCCGCCCAAGGCGGCCGCTTGTCAATACAGCCCTGTCTCAGTAGACCTGCCCACCGATGAAAGAGAAAGGCCTGCTATGGGCATCGACAGCGAAAGCGACATCACCGCCAACCTCCAGATCGGCCCGACGACCCTCGGGATGGTCCGGATCTTTGTCGAAGGCAACGGCATTGAAATCCCGATGGATTTTGAACCAGACGAGGCCGAGGAAATTGCCGAGGAAATTCGTGCCGCCGCCGGACGCGCCCGTGCAGCCTCAATGAAGGGCCGCAAAAGGTAGGTCTCAGACCAGCGCCACCGACAGGCCCGGATCGCGCGCCGCATGCCAGCGCATGGCCGCGTGGCGGGCGAACTTTTGCACCATCACTTTGCGACGCGCCGGTGCAAGCTTGTCTTCGGGCGCCATGCGCAGGATTTCGGCGTCATACCCGTCTGCGATCAAGAGACCCGTCTCTTCGGGCAAAAGATCGGTCGGAAACGCCTCATCCACGGCCCAGAAATAGCGGTCGCACCACTCCAGATAGCCCTGCCACTTGTGATCGGATTGAAAATCGGCGCGGCTGGATTTGCATTCGATGATCCAGACCTCGCCCTTGGGCCCGAGCGCCATGACATCGACGCGCAACCCCGATGTCGGAACCAGTTCCTCGACAGTCACGAAGTCAAGGCTCGCCAAATGGCGGCAGACGCCGCGCGCCAGAAGCTGGCCCGCTTTGAGGTCGGAAAGTTGGTCGAGGGACATAGGCCCAATTGTGAACAAAAGGTAAACATATGTCCAGAAAAAAACGGCCACCGCCTGGGGCGATGACCGTTTCGGATCGAAGGGTGGGAGGACCCTTACTTGTTCTTGCCGAGTGTTTCGATTGCGTCAGCTGAGTAGAACTCGTTGAAGGCGATGCGGCCGTCGCGGTTGGCGTCGAAGACGCGCAGGTCGTTGGCGGAGGTGCCGGGATAGACCTGCTGCAACTCAGCCAGCGAGGCGAAGCCCGAGCCATCGGTGTCGACGCTGTCGAGCGAGACCAGGATGCCGTTGCCGCTTTCATGCTGGTTCAGGATGTCCTGGGCGTCTGCGGCGTAGATCTCGGTGCTGCTGACGCGACCGTCATTGTTGGCGTCGATGATGTCGAACTCATGCGCCTTCAGGCCCGGGTATGCTGCGACCAGCTGGCCTTCGCTGACAAACGAGCCGCCCGAGATGTCGGCGACCGACAGAACCGTGCCCGAGGGGTTGGTGCCGCGGTCGAGGATGGCCTCGGCGCCCGGCGCGTTCAGTTCGACCGACGAAAGGCGGTTGTCGCGGTTCACGTCGAGATCGCGGAAGTCGTTGCGGTTGACCGTCGGGTTGACGGCAGTGACTTCCTGGAAGCTGACGAAGCGGTCGCCGTTTGCGTCGTAGGTGTTGACCGACATTGCGGAAGCAGCGGCGGCGGTGAGGGCGGTTGTGGCGAGGGCCAGAGCGAGGGTTTTCATTTTCAAAGTCTCCTAGATTTCAGTGTTTCAGTCTCAGGGTGCGGCGGTATGTGTCCCGCCTTGGTGAGAGGGAATTTGGGATCGCCGTGGCGGGAGTTAACGCGTATTTCCGCACAGGGTTCTGTGCATCGGTCGAAAAAACGCAATAATTACAGCAGCTTCACGCGACCGTGTGCAAATCCGCAGTACCCCGTGAGCACCCGTGAACCCACGTGAGCTTTTGTTGCAAAACGGG
>JBCCWG010000112.1:0-8109 GCA_039193985.1 Pseudomonadota bacterium | reverse complement strand
TGCTCGATCGGATCGACCTCATTGTCCCGAGAGCCGAGATCGTCGCCCTCGTCGGCCCCTCCGGCTGCGGTAAGTCCACCTTGTTGCGTTTGATTGCAGGGCTCGAGGACATCACATCCGGGCATATCGAAATCAACGGCGAGGACGCCACAGATGTGGTTCCAGCCAAGCGTGGTCTGGCGATGGTGTTTCAATCCTATGCGCTCTACCCGCATATGACGGTGCGCAAGAACATCGCGTTTCCGCTGCGCATGGCCAAGATGGACCAAGCCGAGATTGACCGCCGGGTCAACGCAGCGGCCGAGGTTCTGAACCTTGCCGATTATATTGACCGCCGGCCGGGTCAGCTTTCTGGCGGGCAACGCCAGCGGGTTGCCATCGGACGTGCCATTGTCCGCGAGCCTGCGGCGTTTCTTTTTGACGAACCGTTGTCGAATCTCGATGCGGCCCTTCGTGTCGGCATGCGGCTTGAGATCAGCGAGCTTCATAAGCGTCTCGAGACGACGATGATCTATGTCACACACGATCAGGTCGAAGCCATGACAATGGCCGACAAGATCGTTGTACTTCAGGCCGGTGTGATCGAACAGGTCGGCAGCCCGCTTGAGCTCTATCAGCGCCCGCGCAATGAGTTTGTGGCAGGCTTCATCGGGTCCCCCAAAATGAACCTGATCAAGGGCGCCGAGGCAGAGAAGCGCAATGCGGCCACGATCGGTATTCGCCCGGAGCATATCGACATTTCTGAAACCGAGGGCGCCTGGAAGGGCACTGTCGGCGTTTCGGAGCATCTGGGCTCGGATACGTTCCTGCATGTCCAAAGCGATCTCTCGCCCGAGCCATTGACGGTTCGCGCCACTGGCGAGGTGTTTTTGAAGTATGGCGCCGAGGTCTATCTGACGCCACGGGCTGAACATCTGCATCGCTTCGATACGGGCGGGCTGCGTATCGAATGACGCGGCTGGCCGGGAAATCAGCGCTTATCACAGGCGCAGCCCGCGGCATCGGACTGGCATTCGCCAAGGCTTACGTCGCCGAAGGCGCGCACGTCGCGCTCGCCGATATCGACATCGAGCGCGCTGGGCACGAGGCGGAGGCGATGGGTGCCAGCGCCGTTGCAGTCGAGATGGACGTGACGCGGCAAGAGAGCATAGACGCGGCGGTCGCCCAGACCGTTGCAGCATTCGGTCAGATCGATATTCTGATCAACAATGCGGCAGTCTTTTCGGCGGCACCAGTTTCGGAGATTGAACGCAGTGACTTTGACCGCGTCTTCGCAATCAATGTCGCAGGGACACTCTTCACACTGCAGGCGGTCGCAAACCACATGATCGATGCCGGTGTGCGCGGTCGCATTATCAACATGGCAAGCCAGGCAGGACGCCGGGGGGAACCTTTGGTCGCCGTCTATTGTGCTTCGAAGGCCGCGGTTATCAGTCTTACCCAATCTGCCGGGCTCAACCTAATCAAGCACGGCATCAACGTGAACGCGATCGCGCCCGGGGTTGTCGATGGTGAACACTGGGACGGCGTCGACGCTTTCTTTGCAAAATACGAGGGCAAGAAACCCGGGCAGAAAAAGAAGGAAGTCGGTGATGCCGTTCCGTTCGGCCGCATGGGCCGCGCAGACGACTTGACTGGAATGGCTGTTTTTCTTGCCAGCGACGCGGCGGAATACGTGGTGGCCCAAACCTACAATGTGGATGGTGGAAATTGGATGAGTTGATGCCCACGTTGCACGCACTTTCGAATGAAACGCTGGACCAGATTGCGCGGACGGCGTCAGTCCCGACTTATGACCGGTCGCGGTTGTCGCCGGGTATTGTCCATATCGGCCTTGGCAATTTTCACCGGGCGCATCAGGCTTGGTATCTGCATAGGTTGATGCAGCAGGGCCTCGCGCTGGATTGGGCGATCATCGGCGCCGGCGTTAGACCCAATGACGAAGTGCAGCGGCAGAAACTGGCCGCGCAGGACTATCTGACAACACTTGTCCTTCTGGACCCGAACACAACCTCGGCCGAGGTGACCGGTTCGATGATCGGATATGTTCCTGTCGAAGACGGCAACGGCGCGCTTGTCGCCGCGATGGCCAAGCCTAACATCCGAATTGTCGCGATGACGGTGACCGAGGGGGGCTACTTCCTCGACCCGGCGGACGGAGGGTTTGACGCTGAAAATCCTGATGTGCGGCACGACGTTCAGAACCCATCGCGGCCGCGCACCGCATTCGGAGCCATCATAGCGGCCCTCGCCAAGAGACGCGTCGAAGGGCATGGGCCGGTTTCCCTGATGAGCTGTGATAATCTTCAAGGAAACGGCACCATATTGCGACAGACCGTGGTGTCTCTTGCCCGCCTGACCGACGCGGACCTTGCCGATTGGATCAACGAAAACTGTAGTTTCCCGAACTCAATGGTCGATTGTATTGTTCCGGCGACGGGACCCCGCGAGGTCGCTCATGCAAATGAGTTCGGCATTGATGACAAGGTGCCCGTCACACACGAAGCGTTTCGGCAGTGGGTTATCGAAGATGACTTTTGTGCCGGGCGACCGGAATGGAACCGCGTTGGTGCTACGTTCTCGGACCGCGTTCATTCCTACGAGGCCATGAAACTGCGCATCCTGAACGGAGGTCACCAGATTGTCGCGAATGCCGGCGAGCTGCTCTCAGTCGGGACAATTGCCGAGTGCATGACGCATCCTCTGATTGGCGACTACTTCAGGAAAGTCGCAATCGAGGAAATCGTCCCCTATGTGGACGCAGTTCCGGATGTGACGCCCGAGGAGTACCTGTCGCTGATCGACAAACGTTTCTCGAACCCCAAGATAGTTGATACAACACGTCGGGTGGCCTTCGACGGTTCTGCGCGACACACAGGATTTCTCCATCCGACGCTTCGAGATGCGTTGAAGGGAACCGGCAGCGTCAGTGGCCTGGCGCTTGCCGAAGCCTTGTGGGCGCGGATGTGTGCTGGAAGCCGGGAAGATGGCAGCGAAATCGAACCGAACGATCCGATCTGGGATGATCTGAAGTTGACGGCCCTTGCCGCCCGGCACGCACCGGTAACCTGGCTCGAGCAAAGCCAGCTTTACAGTGACCTGAGCACCGAGACGCGTTTCGCAGACCGGTTCTGTCACTGGCTTTCGACAATCTGGGCGGATGGGACCGAAAGTGTACTGAGGGCATACCTCGCACGCTGAGGTGCCGGGCCCATCAAACGCGTGACCAAGGGCGGCTAGCTGGTCCTGGCGCTATACTCCCTACTTGCCCTAACGGCTCACCTTGTGGAAACTGGTAGATGCAGGAGGGGCGTGTTCAGCGCACCCACGCTTTGGGAGGAGTTGCCATCACACCCAAGACAGCAGGTGCAACGCCACCGGAGCATTTGACACCGCCGCATCAAGGTATCCCCAAGGTCAACAAGGTGACGGCGGACGACATCCGCGCGTCGCTGAAGGCCGGGTTCTCCGACTTCTTGGCACGCCCCGTCATGAGCGGTTTCTTTGGCCTGTTTTATGCGGTTTTCGGGATCCTGTTCGTCTGGTGTCTGGTTTGGCTCGGGAAGATCTGGATGATCATTCCGGCCGTTGTCGGCTTTCCGCTGGTCGCACCCTTTGCCGCCGCCGGACTTTATGAGATGTCCCGCCGCTTGCAAAAAGAAGAGCCTTTCGGCTGGTCGGAAATCCTCACCGTCATGGCCAGCCAACGCAAGCGCGAGATGGGTTGGATGGCGTTTGTCACTCTATTCATTTTCTGGGTGTGGATGTACCAGGTGCGGCTTTGGCTCGCGATTGTCCTTCAGGGGTCGTCCTTCTCGGACTTCGGCGGGTTCCTTGAGATCGTGTTTTTCACCACAGAGGGCTGGATCTTTCTGGCGATTGGCACCTGCGCGGGCGCCGCTCTGTCTGCTGCCCTGTTCACGGTAACCGTCGTCGCGATGCCCATGCTGCTCGACCGCGAGACCAATTTCGTGACCGCCATGATCACGTCCGTCCGCGTCGTCACCGAAAACCCTGTGGTTATGCTGAGCTGGGCCGCGATCATCTCGGTCACGATCCTGTTGTCGCTGGTTCCGGCGTTTTTGGGCCTGATTTTCACACTGCCGATCCTTGGCCATACCACCTGGCATCTCTATCAGCGGGCCGTGCCACCGGTTAAGGGGTAGGGGCCACGTCGCAGAAAGACCTCGGCGATAAGCAGATAGGGTACGAAGAAGGCAACGACCTGGATCCTATCGAAGAGGCCAGTGAACTCGGGCTTTGACCCCATGCCGTCGGTCAGGCCGAACCAGATCGCATAGTGCATCCGGTAAATCCATGACCCCACCGCAAGGATGACCAACCGGCTTGCCCAGGCGAAGTGACGCGCCCGGTCTTTTCGGATTGCAAACCGGACCGTGCAGGTCGCGGCCCAGATGAGGGCAACACCGTAGAGTGCGAACCAGAGGCTCATCCACCAGCCACCGACCGTGCCCTGCATCCAGATGTAGCCCAGACCTCCAACCCCCGTGGTGAGGGCAAGGACAAAGAGGACGTAGCCTGAGCGTCTGTGCACGCCGGGCCATCGATTTCTAAGGAGAGGGAGCGCTTGTAGCGGTGCCCCGACGGTCAGAACGGCTCCGGAGATCATGTGCAGGGCTAGGGCCGCATTCGGCAAGAATGCGTCGTCGGAGAACACGCGGGAAACGGCACTGGGGGCATCGGCCGCGAGGCCCTGCAGGCCGAGACCGGCCGAATACACGACGAACCAGCCCGTGTTGAGCGCAAGCAAAAGCAAGGCAGCATTGGCAATGTAGACCGGCATGAAGGAGAGGTAGACCGCCCCCCGTTTTGGGCCAGAGGCGAGTTGCCAACCGTGAGCGCGTCTGCCGCCAGTTGACTTGGTCGCCTCGTTTGGGCGCTTGCAGTCATGCGCGATCGCGATGCAGAGTTTCCCCGCAATCGGATGGAAACAGATATGAGCGCCAAGCCCCTTGCCGGAAAACGCATTCTGGACCTGACAAATGTGCTGGCCGGGCCGTTTGCCTGCCATCAGCTTGCGCATCTGGGGGCCGAGGTGATCAAGATCGAGGTGCCCGGCAGCGGCGACCTTGCGCGGCAACTTGGTCAGGATGAGGAACTGAGTGCGCGCAACATGGGTGTGTCTTTCCTCGCCCCTAACCCCGGCAAGGCGTCAGTGACGCTGAACCTAAAGCATGCCGAGGGCAAGGCGCTGCTCAAGCGGTTGGTGAAGACGGCCGATGTATTGGTCGAGAATTTTCGACCTGGCGTGATGGCGCGTCTCGGGTTGGGGCCCGATGTGCTGCGTGAGGAGAACCCGCGTCTGATCTATTGCGCCATTTCCGGTTTCGGGCAGGACGATGCGTTGGCGGGTCGTCCGGCCTATGACCAGATCGTGCAGGGCATCTCGGGCGCGATGGCGATCACTGGAACGCCCGAGGCGCATCCGCTTCGGGCCGGGTGGCCGGTTGCGGATACGGTGGGCGGGCTGACAGCGGCGCTGGCGATTTCGGCGGCGTTGAACGCGCCGGAGCCCGGGGGCGTCATCGACATCTCGATGCGGGATGCGCTGATGGCCACGATGGGCTGGGCGGTTTCGAACTATCTCGTTGCCGGGGTCGAGGCGGTGCCTGCCGGTAACGAAAACCTGACTTCGGCGCCTTCGGCGGCCTATCAAACCGCGAATGGACCGATCAACATCGCTGCCAACAAGCAGGACCAGTGGGAAAAGCTCGCCCGCTATTTGGGGCTGGAAGTGTTGCTGAGCGATCCTCGGTTTCAGACCCGCGCCGACCGGAAGGCGCATCGTGTTGAACTGAATGCGGCGATTGAGGCGAAGCTGAAGACCCGCCCGGCGGAGGCGTGGGAGGAAGAACTGAACGGGCTTGGTGTGCCTGCGGGCCGGGTTCTGTCGCTGCCGGAGGCGTTGGAACAGGCGCGTACCGCCGGGCAGATTGCCGGGTTCGCGTTGGCGGGCGGACGACAGGCGGAAGTGTTCCGCACCGGCATGCGCATCGATGGGGCACCGCTTTCGGTTGAGACCGGACCACCGGAGCTGGGGCAGGACACGGACCGCGTGCTGGGCGAGCTTGGTTTGGAGGCACGTGAAATCAACGCATTACGGGACGCAGGAACGATATGAGCGATGTATCGGATTGGTGGCGCACGGCGATCATCGACATGGAACCGGGGCGGATCGACATTCGCGGACGCCCGATCGAGGGGCTGATCGGGCAGGTGGGGTTTGCCCAAATGATTTGGCTGATGCTGCGCGGCGAGGTGCCAAGTGATGGCGAGGCCAAGCTGTTGGAGGCGGCGCTGGTTGCGGCTGTCGATCACGGTCCGCAGGCGCCGTCCATCGCGACGGCGCGCATGGCCGTGACCTGTGGCGCGTCGCTCAATCAGGCGATGGCGAGTGCGGTCAACATGCTTGACGACGTGCATGGCGGTGCGGGTGAACAAGCGGTCGAACTCTATCAGCGGATCACCAACAGTGGCGATCTTGAGGACGAGCTTGCGGCCTGGCGCGACGCGCATGGCAAGTACATTCCCGGCTTCGGCCACCGCTTTCATAAGCCTGCCGATCCGCGCGCACCCCGCCTGATGGCACTGGTTGAGGAAGCGGCCACAGCAGGTGTTGTCGATGGCGGTTTTGGCCAGATCGCAAAGGGTATCGAAGCGCACCTGACCGAGCGTGCGGGCAAGCCGGTGCCGATGAACATCGACGGCGCGACGGCGGTAATTTATGCCGAGCTTGGGTTCGACGCGCCTTTGGCGCGGGGGCTCTTCTGCCTGTCGCGCTCGGTTGGGATTCTGGCTCATGCGTGGGAACAAAGCCAGCAGGGCGGACGGAACAAGGGGCCGACCCCGCCGGGGTACCGCTGGACCTATGACGGCCCCTCGACAAGCTAAGCACTGGACAGACTGACCGTTATTTGCTGTTCTCGGCAAGTCAACAAGCGCCACCCGGAAACCGGGGGCAACATGACTTTTGGGAGGACATCTATGAAAATCCGTTTGACCGGTCTTGCGACCGCGTTTCTTCTGTCTGCTGGTGCAGCGCAGGCTGCCGAGTGCATCGCACCGGCCAACCCTGGCGGTGGCTGGGACTTTACCTGCCGCCAGATTGGCAAAATCCTGTATGATATCGGTGAGGTCGACAAACCCGTTCAGGTCACCAACATGGCCGGGGGCGGCGGCGGTCTGGCCTATGCCAGTGTCGTGAACGAACGCAACGACGACCCGGATCTGATCGTCGCGGCCAGCCAGGCAACGGCGACGCGTCTGGCGCAGAATGCGTTCGGCGGTGCGACTGCCGATCAGGTGCGGTTCGTCGGTGCCATCGGCGCGGACCCCGGCGTGATCGTTGTGGCGGCAGACAGCCCGCTGAACAGCCTTGATGATCTGATGAACGCCATCAAGGGCGGCGAGGATGTGTCTTTTGCGGGTGGTTCGGCCGCGGGTGGTTTCGATCACCTGAAGGTTCTGATGCTGGCCAAGGAAGCCGGTATCGATGACATCCGTTCGATCAAGTATATCGGTGTCGATGGTGGCGCGGACGCGATCACACAGACCATCGGCGGGTTCACCACGGGCATGACCGGCGACATGTCGGAAATCGTGGGTTTCCTGGCTTCGGGCGAAGTGAAAGCGCTGGCCGTGCTTACCGAAGAGCGTGTGCCGGGCTTTGAAGACATCCCGACCGCTGTCGAGCAGGGTTATGAGACGGTCGCCGTGAACTGGCGCGGTCTCTATGTGCCCAAGGGCATTTCGGACGAGCGGTTCGAGGAGTGGGGCGCGAAGCTGGCGGCTGTTGCCGAAAGCGACGAGTGGAAGGAAGCCATGACTGCGAATGGTCTGGCCCCGTTCACCAAGGTCGGCGGCGATTTCCAGTCTTGGGTTGATGGCGTGATCGCCGACACCGAAGAGCTGAGCCGCGAAATCGGCGTCATCCAGTAAGGCGCTGACACCATGCTTCGATCAGACCGCGTCTTCGGACTGGTCGTGATCCTGGCGGGGGGGGGGGCTGAAGGGCCAGCCGAGCAACACAAAGACCACAGACTGTGAGACCCCCAGGGGGGGGTAAAAAAGAGAACACGGGAGGGGGTG
>JBCCWG010000111.1:0-8456 GCA_039193985.1 Pseudomonadota bacterium | reverse complement strand
CTTGCGCCACCTGCGACGGGTTCTTTTACCGCGGGCAGGACGTTGTCGTGATCGGCGGTGGCAATACGGCTGTCGAAGAGGCGCTGTTCCTGACCAACTTTGCCAGCAAGGTGACGCTGATCCATCGCCGCGACGAGTTGCGGGCCGAAAAAATCTTGCAGCATCGGCTGTTCAACAACCCGAAGGTCGAGGTGCTGTGGGATCACCAGTTGGATGAGGTTCTGGGCGAACACGACCCCAAGGGCGTCGAAGGTGTTCGCGTCAAGCATGCGAAAACCGGTGAAACGAAAGAGATCGCCTGCAAGGGCGTGTTCGTTGCCATCGGACATGCGCCTGCGAATGAGCTGGTGAAGGACACGCTCGAGACACATTCAGGCGGCTATGTCGTGACCAAGCCCGACAGCACGGCGACCAGCATCCCAGGCGTTTTCGCTGCGGGCGACATCACCGATCACATCTATCGGCAGGCGGTGACCAGCGCGGGCATGGGCTGTATGGCGGCGCTTGAGGCCGAGAAGTTCCTTGCCGAGCACGACATGGATGCCGATATCGCCGCCGAGTGAGGCTTAACCCGGTTTTAGTCTGGTGCCGGTACATGACGGGTGTTTCCCAACATGTAACGGGTCCATGCGAGTCACTACCGAACTTTTGCAGCAACCAAGGGTGCCCATAGGTTTCCTCAACGACCTCAACCGCAGCATCTCGCGCGCTGAAGTCTTCGAGGCTTATGCACAATGGTCCGGGCGGATCATGAAGGCAGACCGGACGACGATCGCGTTGGCGACCGAGGCGGGCGATGCGCTTGAATTGATGGCCATCGACGGAAACAGCGTTATTGCCACTGGCAGCATGATCCCTATCGAGGGGTCGTTGATCGGACGTGTTTTTCAAACTCAGACGGCAGAGATTTGCGATAGCCTTGCGACATCGTCCTATTACGAAGCCCCGAAACTGCATGAGGGCGGCCTCGTTGCCGTCATGGACGTGCCCCTGTCGGCCAGCGGGCGGCACTTCGGCGTTTTGGCACAAGCCTTCGCCGGGCCACCCCTGCCAGGCGAGGCGGATCTGGCGGTTTTGCAGGCCATCGGCAACTGCCTCGGCTCGCAGCTTTTGCTGCACGAAAAACTGATCGAGCTTGGGGAACTGGCGCTGACCGACCCGCTGACCCGGCTCTTCAACCGGCGGGTTTACGAAGACTCTTTGAACAAGGCGTGGGCCATGTTTACCCGCAACAGGCAGCCATTCGCCGTGGCGATCGTCGACCTGGACCACTTCAAGGCGATCAACGACAGCTATGGGCACGACTTCGGCGATGAGGTTTTGAAAACCGTGGCCGATACGCTCACCGCCATGTCACGGACCACCGATACCGTGGTGCGCATGGGCGGTGAGGAGTTCGGCATCATCCTAGAGAACACCGACAGCGATCAGGCCAAAGCGATTGCGGAGCGGTTGTGCGAAGACGTGCGAAGGCTCGCGTTTGACCATCGGGGCGAGACCGTTCACGTGACCGCAAGCATCGGCCTTGCGCTGGCCGATGCCAGTTACGACAGCCCCCGTCTGGTTGGGCTGCTGGCAGACCGCGCGCTGTACTCCGCCAAACAGACCGGGCGAAACCGGGTTCAGATTGCCGATGTCGGAAGCACAGCATCCCCTGACAGTATCCCGGTCTACTAGAGCGAAATCGGTTTTATCTGAAACGGACGACATCACTCAACGCGTTGAAATCTTTGATTTCAGGCAGCGTTGAGTGATTCAGATTTACCGATTTCTGCTCTAGAATTCACTCAGGGTTTTGCGAAAACCTCGAAGACGCAAAGACGTTTCTGCATTGCGGCGCACGCCATACTGCCATATGTGTTCACGTGTGAACAGTTATTGAGTCGCCGCGTATGCCATCGCCGAACCCCCTACAAACCAACGAGGCCGACGACGCCGTATTCCGGCTGCTGCGTCAGTTGGACCTTGCACCCGGCGCCTCGCAACGCGAGACGGCTACGGCTCTCGGGGTGTCACTCGGCCATCTGAATGCACAACTCAAGGCCGCGGTAGAGGCCGGGTTCATCGCCATCGCCGAACGCGCGGGACCCGACCGCCGTCAGCGCTTTGCTTATGGGCTGACGACAAAAGGCGCCGCCGAGAAAGCACGGCTGACGGATGCGTTTCTGGCCCGCAAACGTGCCGAATACGACGCCCTTCACGCCGAACTGACCGGCCGTTCCAGTAACCTTTTTTCCCAATCCAGGACCAACGTCATGCAAGTCTCGAATCATACTCCGATCCCCGAGCTTTTCGTTTCATACGAGAGCGCGCAGAAACTGAAAAAGGACGCCGCCGAGCTTCCGAGTTGGGACCTGACCCCGCGCCAGATTTGCGACCTCGAACTCCTGATGAACGGCGGTTTCAACCCGCTGAAAGGGTTTCTGACGGAAGCAGACTATACCGGCGTCGTCGAGAACATGCGCCTTGCCGATGGCACACTCTGGCCGATGCCGATCACGCTGGATGTGACGGAGGCGTTTGCCGAAGGCCTCGAGCTTGGTCACGACATCGCGCTGCGCGACCAGGAAGGCGTGATCCTCGCCACGCTGACTGTGACCGACCGCTGGACGCCGAACAAATCGCACGAGGCCGAGAAGGTGTTCGGCGCCGATGACCTCGCCCATCCGGCGGTGAACTATCTGCACCATACCGCGGGCAAGGTGTATCTTGGCGGGCCGATCACCGGCATCCAGCCGCCGGTGCATTACGACTTCAAGATGCGCCGCGACACGCCGAACGAGCTGCGCGCCTATTTCCGCAAGCTGGGCTGGCGCCGTGTCGTCGCATTCCAAACCCGCAACCCGCTGCACCGTGCGCACCAGGAACTGACCTTTCGCGCCGCCAAGGATGCGGCCGCCAACCTGCTCATTCACCCGGTTGTCGGGCTGACCAAACCCGGCGATGTCGATCACTTCACGCGGGTACGCTGTTATGAGGCGGTCCTCGACAAATACCCGGCAGCGACCACGACGATGAGCCTTCTCAATCTGGCGATGCGTATGGCCGGCCCGCGCGAAGCGGTCTGGCACGGACTGATCCGCAAGAACCACGGTTGCACGCATATGATCGTCGGCCGCGATCACGCCGGGCCGGGCAAGAACAGCGCGGGCGAGGATTTCTATGGGCCATACGATGCGCAGGACCTTTTCCGCACGCATCAGGACGAGATCGGCATCGAGATGGTCGACTTCAAGCACATGGTCTTTGTGCAGGAGCGCGCGCAATACGAACCCGCCGACGAAGTTGGGGACGGTGCGACTGTCCTCAACATCTCGGGCACCGAACTGCGCCGCCGCCTGCGCGAGGGGTTGGAGATCCCCGAGTGGTTTTCGTTCCCCGAGGTTGTGGGCGAGTTGCGCAAACGCTACCCGCCGCGGTCGCAGCAGGGGTTCACCGTCTTTTTCACGGGTTTCTCAGGATCGGGAAAATCGACCATCGCCAACGCCTTGCTGGTCAAGCTGATGGAGATGGGCGGGCGCCCGGTCACGCTGCTTGATGGTGACATCGTGCGCAAGAATCTGTCATCCGAGCTTGGGTTCTCAAAGGAACACCGCGACCTGAACATTCGCCGCATCGGCTATGTCGCCTCCGAGATCACCAAGAACGGTGGGATCGCCGTCTGCGCGCCCATTGCGCCTTACGCCGCCACACGGCGCGCCGTGCGCGAGGAGATTGAGAATTTTGGCGCCTTTGTGGAAGTGCATGTCGCGACTTCGATTGAGGAATGTGAGCGGCGCGATCGCAAGGGGCTCTACAAGATGGCGCGCGAAGGCAAGATCAAGGAATTCACGGGTATCTCTGACCCATATGACGTGCCGGAGAACCCTGAACTGCGGGTTGAGACCGAGAATGTCGAGGTTGATCACTGCGCCCATCAGGTCCTGCTGAAGCTGGAGCAGATGGGTCTGGTCGGATAAAAAACCGCCGCCTGCGCAGATCACAGGCGGCGGGTACACCCCTAACAGTCACTATCGTCTTTGGGCGGCGCCTGTCGGAGACAGATATCAGGCACCGCCCGCGTCATCCACTCGCAGATCAGGGCCGCGGTCCACCTGCCGCCGTCGTGCCCGTGCTGGTTCGGCCACGGTCGTTGTCGTCATCACCGCCCGGGTCGGGGAAGCGAGACGGTGGAATGCAATCGATAAGGCTACCATCGGCGGCATAGACCGGGTCGCACTCGTCTTCCGGAATGCACTCATCAAGTTCCGGAACAGTGCCGGGGACATAGATATAGCCGCCCACACATGACCCACTGCCGCCAAACTTGTCATAGACGGGTTGCGGTTTGATCACAGGCGGTTCTTCCTGCTGGGCGCAGGCGGCAAGCAGGCCGATCACACCGAACGCAGCGCAAAGCTTGATCGCTTTCATTGATTTTCCTTTCTGGTCTTGGGACCTTTGGAGGTCAAAACATGTCCCAATCCCGCGCACGCTAGACCTGCGTCAACTTTACATTAAGCAGAAAACGCGCATCATCATCCTGCAAATTTGCAGGATGCAAGATGTCGGAACTCGATTGGAACAACCTGCGCGTCGTCCTCGCGATTTCGCGCACAGGGTCGCTCAAGGGGGCGGCCACACACCTTCATCTGGATCAGACCACCGCAGGTCGCCGCCTTACCGCACTGGAACAGGATATCGGCGCACGGCTCTTCCGCCGCTCCAAGTCCGGGTTTGTCATCACAAAGGCGGGTGAAGTGGTCGTCGGGGCCGCGAAGGCGGTGGAAAACCGGCTGGAGGCGATGGCGCAGAACCTGGTCCCCGACGGGGCATCCAACGAGGGAATTGTGCGGCTCCTCGGCAACAACTGGATGATGACAGCTCTGGCGGGCAAAGCGCTCCCCGCACTCTTTGCCCGGCATCCGGGGCTGGAGGTGCGCTTTGTCGGGCGCCTTCCCCCCGCACCCATCTATGGCGAGCCGACGGTTGCGCTTTGGTTCGACGCCAACCCGCGCGCACCCGATCAGGCCCGACCCATCGCCAAGGTTCCCTACGCCGCCTACCGCGCAAAGGCGCACAGATGCGCTGACACGGATTGGGTCGTTTTTCGCGACGACGATGCAACCGGGCCTTCGTTCACGCGCGTCGTGACCCGCAAGATCGGACCGGATGCGCGCATTCGCATGACCGGCACCGATGCCAGCCATCTGGCCGCTGCGATTGGCGCAGGCATTGGCCAGGGGGTACTGCCGGTCTGCCTTGGCGACAACGACGACCGGTTGGAGCGTTCGGACGCGCTGGCAAAACCCATCGTACGAACCCTTCACCTCCATACAAGCCCGGAATTCGAAGGGCGCGCCCGCCAGAAGACGATTCTGGACTGGCTGAATGAGACCTTGTTCGACACCATTGCCGGAACCCGCATTGACGCCGCATGACGCGGCACGGACTCATGACGCAAAAAAGGCCCGGGCAAAGCTGCCCGGGCCAGTGGTTTGGCTGATAGGAAGGGTAATCAGCCTTTCGAGAAGTCCGGATAGGCTTCCATGCCAAGCTCGGATGTATCGAGACCCATCATCTCGGCCTCTTCGCTCACTCGAATGCCCATCACACCCTTGAGGATGATCCAGACGATCAGCGAGAGGACGAAGGTGGTTCCGACGATGGCGACAATGCCCAGAAGCTGGGTGCCGATGCCCGCGTCACCGTAGAAGATGACGGCGATCGTGCCCCAGATGCCGGCAAAACCGTGGACCGGGATCGCTCCAACGACGTCGTCAATCTTGATCTTGTCGAGGAACGGAACCGTGAAGACCACGATCACACCACCGATGGCACCGATCCACAGCGCACCAAACAGTGTCGGGGCCAGCGGTTCAGCGGTGATCGACACGAGGCCAGCAAGAGCGCCGTTCAGCACCATGGTGAGGTCGACCTTGCCATACATGATCTGCGTCAGGATCAGCGCTGCGACAGCACCCGAGGCCGCGGCCATGTTGGTATTGCCGAAGATGCGGCTGACGTCAGCGATGTCACCGACCGAGCCCATGGCAAGCTGCGAGCCGCCGTTGAAGCCGAACCAGCCGAGCCACAGGATGAACATACCCAGTGTTGCGAGGGCGAGGTTCGAACCCGGCATCGGATGAACCTGACCGTCCTTGTACTTGCCAAGGCGCGGTCCAAGAATGATGGCACCGGCGAGCGCTGCTGCTGCACCACAGGCATGCACAACGGTTGAACCCGCGAAGTCCGAGAAGCCAGCTTCCGACAACCAGCCGCCGCCCCACTGCCACGACGCGGTCAGCGGATAGATGAAGCCTGTCAGAACGCACACGAAGATCAGGAACGGCCAAAGCTTGATGCGTTCGGCAAGAGCACCCGACACGATCGACGCGGTTGCTGCACAGAACATCAGCTGGAAGATATAGTCGGACCCGGTCGAGGCGTACGAAGAGTCGTCCGCATCGGCGAGTGCCACACCAACAGGCTCCAGCACACCAACGGCAGGGAAGAGCGCCGAGAAGTAGCCCTCGATCGCCCAATCACCCAGCGGGTACATCAGGTTATAGCCGATCAGCCAGTACATGATCGCAGCGAGCGAGAAGAGCGCCACGTTCTTGGTCATCTGCATTGTCACGTTCTTGGAGCGGACAAGTCCGCCTTCGAGCATGGCAAAACCAGCGGCCATGAAGAACACGAGAAAGCCGCCAATCAGGAACAACAGCGAGTTCATGATCCAGACGAATTCGTCAGCGGCCACCGTCGCAGGAGCGTCGTCCTGCGCCAGAGCCAGGGTCGGCAGGGCAACAGCCAAGCCCGCGACCGTAAGAAGTTTAGTAAGTTTCATCAGTGACATGTCCCTATTTCCCGACCGATCAAATCGCGTCTTCATTGGTTTCGCCCGTGCGCACACGGAGCGCGCTCGATACGTCGAGAACGAAAATCTTGCCGTCACCGATCTTGTCGGTCTTGGCAGTGGTCGCGATGGTGTCGACAACCTGGTCGGCCATTGAGTCGGCGACCACGATTTCCAGTTTCACTTTTGGCACAAAGTTCACGGCGTATTCGGCGCCGCGATAGATCTCGGTATGTCCGGATTGCGATCCGAACCCCTTGATCTCGGTGACCATCATGCCGCGTACCCCGATCGATGTGAGCGCTTCGCGCACTTCTTCGAGCTTGAACGGCTTGATCGCTGCGATGACGAGTTTCATGTTTACCCTTCCGCTATCACGACGCCCACCGCGTCGCTGTTCGTGGGGGGAGCAAGAGCGTGTCCTGGCCCCATAACAAGGCATTGACCCCGGGTTGGATGCCGGTTTGGGGGCGGTTTGGCATATTTTTTGCACAAATTATAAGCGTTGCACAATTTTTGATCAAAACTGAATCGCGAAAAACTGAAGCAACCCTGCTGCAATCACGCTCCACTTCTGCTGCCAAAGCGCGTATTCAGGGCAGCAGGCAGGACAATGGACCGACGCAAATGAGTGGCCCAAGAAGCAAAAGACCCCCGCTTGTCGCGGACAAGCGCACCACGTCGAAACCGGCGCGGAAAGCCAAGCCCAAGGCGCGGAAATCGCGGGCCAAACCTGCGTCGCGAAACCCGGTAACCTGGCTCATTCGCAGGCTTTTCGGGCTGATCTGGGGTATCGGCTGGCGCATCGGTGCTCTGGGGGCCATCGTCTTGGGTTTGGCGGTGCTTTACTTCACCGCAACACTCCCCCCGGCGAGCACCTTGCTTGACGGACGCTCGCAAGGGTCGGTGACCTTGCTGGACCGCGACGGTCAGGTTTACGCATGGCGGGGTCAGCAATTTGGCGGGCAGATAACCGCCGAGACCGTCTCGCCCCATCTGAAAAACGCGGTGATCGCGACCGAGGACAAGCGGTTTTACCGCCATTTCGGCCTCTCGCCGCGCGGGATCGCCAGCGCTGTGCGCATCAATCTGCGCGAAGGGCGTGGGCCGCTTTCGGGTCATGGTGGGTCGACGATCACGCAGCAGACGGCGAAGCTCCTTTGTCTCGGCACCGAGTACGACCCCGATGGCGGCATGACCGAGGCCGAGTTCGAGCGCGATTGCCGCCGCACGACGCTGGCGCGCAAGATCAAGGAAGCGGTCTATGCGATGGCGATGGAGGTCCGGTACTCGAAGGACGAGATCCTGACGATCTATCTCAACCGCGCCTATCTTGGCGCGGGCGCACGCGGGTTTGAGGCTGCCTCGCAACGCTATTTCGGCATCTCGGCAAATGAGCTTCTGCCGTCGGAAGCCGCCATGCTGGCCGGGCTTCTGGTGGCGCCGACGCGGTTCGCCCCGACGGCGAACCTGCAACGCAGTCAGGATCGGGCGAACCTGATCCTCGGACTGATGGCCGATCAGGGGTATCTTTCGGCCGAGGACGAGGCAGTGGCCAAGGCGAACCCCGCCGTTCTGTCGCAAGCCGCCGAGGCGCGGGCCGGGGGGTATTTTGCCG
>JBCCWG010000110.1:0-8557 GCA_039193985.1 Pseudomonadota bacterium | reverse complement strand
GCAGCGCATCGTCGCCATCATCGCGCCGCGCCGCGACCCGGCGGACATGATCGTGCGGCACATCGCGTCCCACACATCCATAAAGCTGAGGGGACCCGAGGCATCGGCAGCCACGCCTTTCACATCCGCACCCTTCGGGCGGATCGTGGAGAAATCATAGCCGATCCCCCCACCCTGCTGCATGGTCAGCGCGGCTTCCTTGAGCATGTCAAAGATGCCGCCCATGCTGTCGGGGATCGTGCCCATGACAAAGCAGTTGAAGAGCGTCACCGAACGATCGGTGCCTGCACCGGCAACGATGCGGCCCGCGGGCAGGAACTTGAAGTCCTCCAGAGCGCTGTAGAACGTGTCTTCCCACGCTGCCGGATCTTCTTCCGGTTCTGCCAAGGCACGTGCGATACGCCGCCACGTATCCTCGACCGTTGTGTCCAGCACAGTGCCATCCGCCGCCTTCAGACGGTACTTCATATCCCAGATCTGTTCAGCGATCGGCGCAGCGAATCGGCTCATGACAGGTTTTCCCCAGAGTTACCCACAACTTGTAGGCACTCGAAGCTAACACATATCCACATCTGGTGCCAGCGCATTGCGCTCCCGCAGGAATGCCCTACTCTCCAGTTGCATGAGCCAAACACTCAATCTCATCAAGCTCTGTGTCGGTGCTGAAACGGTGCAGGACCTGCTGGACTGGCAGAAAAACCCTCGCGCCAAAGGGCCGGACGGGTTGCCCCGGCACGTGACCCGCATGTGGCCCAAGCGCGAGAGTGAGTTGCTGGACGACGGCTCCCTCTATTGGGTGTTCAAGGGCATCGTTCTGTGTCGTCAGCGCATCATCCGGCTTGACGAAGTAATCCGCGAAGACGGGATCCGCCGCTGCGGCATCGTGCTCGACCCGGACGTTGTGCGCGTCGAAGCCATGCCCAAGCGCCCGTTTCAGGGCTGGCGCTATCTGACCGGCGAACAGGCCCCCCGCGACCTGACCAAGGGCAGCATCGCCAATGACGACCTGCCACCCAGGCTGATCGCCGCATTGTCGGAAGTTGGGATCAGGTAGCGCATACGCACCGATCCCAGAAAGCCCGCACTAGCCAAGCCCCAGCTTGGCGCGAAACTCCGCTACGATACGCTGCCCGTAGTCGGACAACCCTGCCACTTTCGACAGGAACAGCGTCGCCTCGCTGGCATGGATCACGTCACCGATGATCTTGAGGTGATTGGCCTCAAGCGTCGCCCCGGTCGAGGTGATGTCGGCAATCGCCTCGGCTGTGCCATTGGCCACCGTGCCTTCCGTCGCGCCCTGGCTGTCGACCAACTGATACCCAGCTACACCCGCCTGACGCAGATGTGCGCGGACCAACCGGTGATACTTTGTAGCGATCCTGAGGCGCATGCCTTGGGTCTGCCAGAACGCTTCGGCCACCGCGTCAAGGTCGCCCTCATCGGTGACATCCGTCCAGGTCTGCGGCACGGCGAGAATGAGGTCCGCCTGACCGAACCCCATGGACGCAAGCGGCACAACCTTATCCGCCCAACCCGCAATCCTCTCCTGCACCACATCAGTGCCGGTCACGCCGAGCGCGATACGCCCTGTGGCCAGTTCCCGCGGTATCTCGCCCGCGGCCAGCAGGACCAGTTCGATCCCTTCGACCCCGTCCACCCGCCCCGCATATTCGCGATCGGTGCCGGTGCGTTCGATCCGCACGCCCCGGTCCGCGAACCAGTCGAGTGTGTCCTGCATCAGGCGACCCTTGGACGGAATGCCCAGCTTGACGGTCATGCCGCACCGCCTTTCAGGGCCAGCACCACCTCAGGCCGGATTACGCCGCCCACGGCAGGCACGGTCGCACCATCATTGAGGGCTGCGGTCAAAAGGTCATAGCGCCCGCCCGTCGCAACCGGCGCATGACCAGGTGCGGTGAAGCCGAAGACAAAGCCGGAATAGTACTCCAGCGATGTCAGCCCGAAACTTGCCTGAAAGCGCAGGCTCGACGGGTCGATGCCATGTCCCGCAACCGCGTCCAGCGTATCGGACAAGCGGTGCGCTGAAGCAGTTTCGCCCAGCGCACGGAGCGCAGCGACGGCCTTTGGAGCGCTGTCCTCAATCGCCTCGAGGGCCCGCAGCCTGGTCAGGTCGGCTGGGCTCAATGGCGGCGTCTTCGCTTCTTCGGCCAGAAGTTCGAGGCGGGCCGCGATCTCCTCGCGGGTGCGCAACCCGACATGTACGATCCCCTCATCCGGCGGCAATGGTGGCGGGGGGGCCGGGCGCGAGAACCGGCCGAGCAGCGCGTCAAACCGACCGGGACGCCAGATATGGCGGAGGAGCGCCTTCTTGCGGCGCTCAGGTGTGTCGAGGCTTTGGATTGCCGTCGTCAGCACGCCGAAGTCCCCGATGGTCGGCTGGACCGGCACGCCGGTCAGCGCGTCGGCCATGGCGGCAAATACCTCGGCATCGGTCTCAACACCATCGCCGAACACCTCGAATCCGACCTGAATGTACTCGCGCGGGCGGCTGTCGTCGTCTTCCTGGCGACGAAACACCTCGCCAGCATACGTATAGCGGCCGGCAACGCCCGACGTGGCAACATGCTGCTGCACCAGCGGCACGGTGAAGTCAGGGCGCAGCATCATCTCGCCTCTGAGCGGGTCCTGCGTGACAAAGGCCCGCGCGCGGATGTCTTCACCATACAAGTCAAGCAACGCACCCGCAGGCTGCAGAATGTCCGCCTCGAACACCTCCGCCCCGCGCGCCTCGAAGCGCGTGCGCAGGCGGATGGCCTCGGCCCGAATGTCGGCCTTTTGGGTCATGTCAGAAGGAGAGCTTCATTACAGTTCTTTGACGGTCGTCTAGGATATCGCCCGTTGGACCAACTCGATAACCACGGTCAATTCTGCGGAGGATTCTTTTGACGTTGCGTACAAGATTGTCCCTCTTCACCTTGGACTGAATTGGCGAGCGACTCGCAGCATTTCGCCAAAGCTGGGTGTCTCCGAACTCGCTTGCATACTTCTCCCGAAAAACATCTCCGAGACGCATGTCGCGAACAATCACACTGTTTTGCCCAGCCTCATTACTTCCTTGAATAATGACTACTGGTGCGCGCCTTGCGTCCGCGTAGTCGAGCTGCTTCGCCCATTGTTTTGGGTTGCCGAGATAAACCTCTGCGCGAATGCCAGCAGCGCGAAGCTCGCTGGCCATCGCCTGATAGTCGGCCATCCGGTCACGGTCCATGACGGTGACGACGACGGGGCCCTGCGCGCTGTGGTCCAGACGCCCCTTGGCGTCGAGCGCGGCGAGAAGCCGGTCGACCCCGATGGAGATGCCAACAGCAGGCACCGCCTGCCCGGTGAACCGCTTGACGAGATCGTCATAGCGGCCGCCGCCGGCAACCGAACCGAACTGACGCGGGCGCCCCTTCTCGTCAGTGATCTCGAAGGTGAGTTCGGCCTCGAAGACCGGGCCTGTGTAGTAGCCGAGGCCACGGACGACGGAGGGGTCGATGACAATGCGGTCGGGGCCGTAGCCTTGGGAGACGCAGTAGTCGGCTATCTCCAATAGTTCTTTGACGCCGTTTCTGCCAAGCGAGGAGTCTTCCACAACTCGCGAAAGGTAATCGCAGGTCAAAAGATTGAGGAACACTATGTCGTTTTTTTTTGCACCAGGGACTAGTTGAACTGCTGCGTCCGAATAACTCTTAACAAGATCCTCAAATTCAGGGTCCACTAAGAACTCGTCGCTCTGGTTGTCAATCTCTGCAATTTGAGCCTTTGCATCGACAAAACCCATTATCGTTTCGATGGTAATAAGGTCTAGACCCGCACCTTCCGTGAAATCCCCGCTCTCGTCCTTGCGCCCTTCCCCAAGCAACGCCCGTACGCCCTCCGGCCCAAGCCGATCCAACTTGTCGATGGCGCGCAAAACGATCCCCCGCGTCCGCTCATCGTCCTCGGCGATCCCCGCGACCTCCAGCACCCCGTTCAGCACCTTCCGGTTGTTCACGCGGATCACGTAGTCGCCCTCGAGACCGACAGCATCCAATGCATCCGCAAGCATCATGCAAATCTCGGCGTCCGCCGCAACCGCGGCCGTGCCCACGGTGTCCGCATCGCACTGATAGAACTGCCGGAACCGGCCCGGACCCGGCTTTTCGTTCCGCCAGACCGGCCCCATTGCATAGCGGCGATAGGGTGTCGGCAGGTCGTTGCGGTGCTGGGCATAGACGCGGGCCAAGGGCGCGGTCAGGTCATACCGTAGCGCCAGCCAGTCGGCGTCATCCTCCTGCCAGGCGAACACACCTTCGTTCGGGCGGTCGACATCGGGCAGGAATTTCCCCAGCGCCTCGACCGTCTCGACAGCCGAAGACTCCAACGCATCGAAACCATAGCGATGATAAACCGCCGCGATCTTGTCGAGCATTTCCTTGCGCTGAACGACGTCAGCGCCAAAATAGTCGCGAAAGCCCTTGGGCGTTTCCGCCTTGGGACGCGGTGTCTTCTTGGTCTTGGCCATGGCCCTTGCCTTGATATCAATGCGCGAGTGCCTTTAGCCCGCATGCGAGAGGGGAGCAAGATGAGCACCAAAATCGAGGAACGACTGGCGCATCTCGAACGCCTGACCGACGACCTGAGCGACATCGTGGCCGACCAGGGCAGAACGATTGAAAAGCTCAACGCCCGCGTGGCCATGCTGATGGAGCGCGAAGCGGGCCGCGAGGCCGAGGGGGGCGGTGGCATCGTCTTCGGGGACGAAACCCCGCCGCACTACTAGGCAATCGGCGTCATGGAATCGATTCAAAGGCTTGTTAGACAGCGCGCACGGGGTCCCCGCCCCGGTCAGAGGGCAGCCATTCCTCGTCCCACCCGGTCGTTGCGGCTGCTTTGCACGCGCACCCAAGGTTGGCCCTCTGTTGACTGATACCGCCCGTCCAAATGCGGTGTCACCCCCGGCGTCCACACACGCCGGGGGTTTTTGCACACAAGCCGTGCAATTTCCGGCCTTTTGGGCGACTATGCACAGAGCTAGTCTCTTTCAGAAAGGAGACGTCTCATGGATTACAAAGCGGACGCTGGCACAGCAATCGGCCACACGCATTTGAAAGTCTCGGACCTCGAGAGGTCCATCGACTGGTACCAGAAAGTGCTCGGCCTCGACCTCATGCAACGCTATGGCACCTCGGCGGCATTTCTCAGCGTAGGCGGATATCATCACCA
Organism: Pseudomonadota bacterium; assembly: GCA_039193985.1. GTDB lineage: Bacteria > Pseudomonadota > Alphaproteobacteria > Rhodobacterales > Rhodobacteraceae > JAJDOD01. The sequence goes on along the minus strand of JBCCWG010000110.1, from coordinate 3,349 downwards.
CCTCGGGCTGAACACGTGGCACAGCAGGGGTGGACCCCGGCCTGCCCCAGATGCCACCGGGCTCTATCATGTGGCGTTCCTCTACCCGACGCGCACCGCCCTCGCAAAGGCGCTGGCGAACGTGCTGCGCCAGGGTGTCCATTTAACAGGCCATGCGGATCACGGCGTGTCCGAAGCGGTCTATTTCGACGATCCCGACGGCAACGGCATCGAGCTCTATCGGGATCGCGCGACGGACGAGTGGCCACGGCAGGCGGACGGTACATTACACATGGTGAACGATCCTTTGGATATTGAAGAATTGCTGACCCACGCCTAGGGTCCGCGCATGGCTTTCGGTTCAAAAATCCGCACGTATTTCAACGGCACCTGGCACGACGGCGACGTGCCCGTCATAAGCGCTGCCGATCATGGCGCCTGGCTGGGGTCAGGCGTGTTCGACGGGGCGCGCTATTTCGATGGGGTGACGCCCGATCTGCTGGCCCATTGCAGACGTGTGAACGCGTCGGCCGAAGCGCTGATGCTGGAGCCCAGTGTTACGCCAGAAGAGATGGTCGAGATCATCTGGGACGGAATCCGTAGCTTTGACTGGGATGACGCGATCTATCTGCGCCCCATGTACTGGGGCATCGACGGCGACGCGACGGCGATTGTGCCGGACGGCCAGGTTGGGTTCGCCATCTGCCTGGAGGAACGTGAGATGGCGCCGTCGGACGCAGCCGTACGGACAACCACCACGCGGTTCCGGCGCCCCGTGATGGAAGACGCGGTCGTGAATGCCAAAGCAGGCTGCCTCTATCCGAATAACGCCCGCATGCTGCGCGAGGTACGCTCGAAAGGTTATCAAAACGCGCTGGTCGCCGACGCCATGGGCAACCTGGCCGAAAGCGCGACGGCGAATGTTTTCCTCGTCAAGGATGGCACCGTTTTCACACCGATTCCAAATGGCACGGTCCTCGCCGGGATCACCCGTGCGCGGCACATGACGAACCTGGCCGCTGACGGATCACCAGTGGTCGAAAAGGTGCTGACCTTTGACGATGTGCGCGACGCTGACGAAGTTTTCCTCTCTGGCAACATGAACAAGGTTACCCCGGTCACCGAGTTTGACGGCACGCATTATCAGGTCGGTCCGGTCACCCGTCGGGTACGCGAAATGTACTGGGATTGGGCGATGAGCGAGCGCGCCTGATGGTGCTCTATCTGCCCAATGACGTGCTGGAGGCAATGGAGATCGCTCCACCCGACATCGCGGATGCCATCGAGGCAGCGCTGATCGACAAGGCCGAAGGACGGCTGCACGTTTCACCCAAGTCAGCACTATTGCCGGGCGGTGGCCGATACATGATGTCCACACTCGCCGTCGGCGACGTGACCGTTGTGAAGCAGGTGACCGTGTCGCCCGAGAACCCGGCGAAGGGCCTGCCCGCGATCAATGGTGCGATCATGGTTCTCGACGCGGAAACCGGACTTTTGCGGGCTTTGATGGGCGCGAACTGGATCACGGCTCATCGCACAGCTGCACTTTCCGCGGTTGCGGCGCGGCGGTTGGCCGATCCGGCATCTACCACCATCGCCTTTGTGGGATGCGGCGTACAGGCCCAAAGCCATTTTAAAGCGCTGGCCGGACCGTTTCCCTTGACGAAAGCGCTGGCGGTCGGGCGGAGCCAGTCGACCGTTGACGGGTTTCTGGACCATGTCCGCTCCCTGGGTCTCGAAGCCGAACAGGCCAGTGCCGAAGACGCGCTGAGACAGGCCGACATTGTGGTGACTTCGATCACACTGAACTATGAAACTCCGCCGTTTCTCAGCGCCTCATGGTTAAAGCCCGACGCCTTTGCCGCGATCACGGACCTTTGCATTCCGTGGCGAGACGAAGAGATGGGCCGTTTTGGGACAATCGTGGTGGACGATCTGGAACAGGAACGGGCCAGCGACACGCCCATGGTTGCGCCAGAACGTATCTCGGGCGACCTGACCGATCTGGTGATGGGCAAGGTCGGCACTCGCGAAACGGGCAAACCTGCCGCCTTTGCCTTTCGGGGCATCGCACTGGGTGACTATGCCGCGGCCGCACTTGTGTTGAAACACGCGGAAGAAACCGGTGCTGGACAGCGCATCGCTTGAGCGCCATCATCACCTCTGGAGGAGTGATCATGCGCAAGTTTCTCGTCATTCTTGATGACAGTCGCGAGTGCCTTAACGCCATACGCTTTGCCGCAATGCGTGCAGCAAACACCGGCGGGGGCGTCGAAGTGCTGGCCGTGATCCCGCCTGAGGAATTCAACCACTGGATTGGTGTGGGTGAACTGATGCGTGAAGAAGCGCGGGAACGCATCCACGTGCATTTCGAGGTGTTTGCGAAATGGATGCGCGACCGCCAGAACATCGATCCCGAGCTGGTGATCCGCGAGGGTGAACCGGTGCAGGAGATCCTCAAGCAGATCGATGAAGATGGCGAGATTGGTGTGCTCGTCCTTGGCGCTTCAGCTGAAAAAGGCGGGCCGGGCCCTATTGTGACGGCCCTGTCGCGCAACTTCGGCTCGCTGCCTGTGCCGCTAACCATCGTGCCGGGCGAGCTTTCGAAAGAACGACTTTCGGCCGTTTGCTGACCGCAAAACCTGATCTGAGTCAATAAAAAATGACGCCTTATGTGTCAGTCTTTTCTGACACACCGGGAGTCTTTCATGCGCATTCTATTCGTTCACCCGAACTATCGCTCCGGCGGGGCTGAAATTGCAGGTACCTGGCCCCCGGCCTGGGTCGCCTATCTGACAGGGCATCTCAGGCAGGCCGGATTTGACGACATTCATTTCATCGACGCGATGACCGAAGGGGTCGAGGATGACGATCTGGCCGAGCGAATGGCGGCCATTCAACCCGATGTCGTCGGCGTCACCGCGATCACACCGTCGATCTATCGGGCCGAGGATGTTCTGAAGGTTGCACAGGACGTCGTCCCTGACGCCGTCCGCGTCTTGGGCGGTGTCCATGCCACGTTCATGTACAAACAGGTTCTCTCGGAAGCCCCTTGGGTCGATGTGATCGTTCGCGGTGAAGGTGAAGAGATTTGCACCGAACTGATGACGGCCATCGCCGATGGGCGCTGGCCCGAGGACAAGCGCAAGATCAAGGGCCTTGCGTTCCGCGACGGGGACGAGATCGTCGCCACGCCTGCCGCAAGCACGGTCAAGGACCTCGAAAAAATCAAACCCGAATGGGGTATCCTGGAATGGGAGATGTACAAGTACATCCCCCTCAACACCCGCGTCGCCATCCCAAATCTGGCGCGCGGCTGCCCGTTCACCTGTTCGTTCTGTTCACAGTGGAAGTTCTGGCGCGACTACCG
>JBCCWG010000109.1:0-8583 GCA_039193985.1 Pseudomonadota bacterium | reverse complement strand
GCGGGCATGAGGTTGAGACGGTCTACATCCCCGAGGAAGATCGCGGCACGCTCTGTATCTCAAGCCAGGTCGGTTGCACGCTGACCTGTTCCTTCTGTCATACCGGCACGCAGAAACTGGTCCGCAACCTGACGGCGGGCGAAGTTGTTGGCCAGATCATGATTGCCCGTGACGATCTTGGCGAATGGCCTGAACCCGGAGTCGGCACTGGCGAAGCAGGCCCGCGGCTTCTCTCCAACATCGTGCTGATGGGCATGGGCGAGCCACTCTATAACTTCGAAGCCGTGCGCGATGCGATGAACATCGCGATGGACGGCGAAGGGATCGCCCTGTCACGGCGGCGGATCACCCTCTCGACCAGTGGCGTGGTCCCCGAGATCGCCCGCACGGCTGAGGGAATTGGCTGCATGCTGGCCGTTTCATTCCACGCGACGACGGATGAGGTGCGCGACAAGCTGGTGCCGATCAACAAGCGCTGGCCGATTGCGGAGCTGCTCGAGGCGCTGAAAGCCTATCCCAAGTTGTCGAACTCGGAGCGGATCACATTTGAGTACGTGATGCTGAAAGATGTAAACGACAGCGATGCGGATGCCCGTCGTCTGGTGCAGCTGATCAAGGGCATTCCGGCGAAGATCAACCTGATCCCGTTTAACGAATGGCCAAGCGCGCCTTATGAGCGCTCGGACTGGAAGCGGATCAAGGCCTTTGCCGACATCATCTATAAGGCCGGCTATGCGTCACCGATCCGCACCCCGCGCGGCGAAGACATCATGGCCGCGTGCGGGCAGTTGAAATCGGCGACGGAACGGGCGCGCAAATCGCGGGCCGAGATTGCGGCGGAGGCCGGTCTGGAAGCCTAAAGGTGATCACGCCGCGTCTGGGGCAGGTGCCAGGTGCGCATATGCTCCATAGCTTCTTCGGCCGTCTCAACAAACCGGAACAGGTCCAGATCGTCGGGTGAAATCGTACCCGCATCGCTGAGCGCGTCCCAGTTGACAATCCGGTTCCAGAACGCCTTGCCAAACAACAGCACAGGCACCCGGCGCATCCGACCGGTCTGGATCAGCGTCAGGGTCTCAAAGAGTTCGTCCAGCGTGCCGAAGCCGCCGGGGAACACCGCAATCGCCGAGGCGCGCATCAGAAAGTGCATCTTGCGGACCGCGAAATAGTGGAAGTTGAAAGACAGATCCGGTGTGACATAAGCGTTCGGTGCCTGTTCATGCGGCAGAACGATGTTCAGCCCGATGGAAACACCGCCCGCCTCTTCCGCGCCGCGATTGCCGGCTTCCATCACGCCAGGGCCGCCGCCTGTGACGACCACGTTTTCACGTTCGCCATCGCCGTTCGTCTTTGAGGCTTCGGTGATAAGGCGCGCAAATTCCCGCGCTTCGTCGTAAAAATGGCTGAGGTCGGCCAGGGTCTGTGTACGGGCCTGCCCCTTATCTTCGGGTCGCGGGATACGCGCGCCGCCAAACAGAACGACGGTCGAGGCGATGCCGTATTCCGCCATCAGCATCTCGGGCTTCAACAGCTCAAGCTGCAAACGGACCGGGCGCAGTTCCTCGCGGCAAAGGAAATCGTCATCCGCGAAAGCAAGCCGGTAGGCGGGCGAGCGCGTTTGCGGCGTGTCGGGAATGTCGCGCGCGGTTTCGATATCCTGATGGGCGTCGCGGAACAGCCGCTCGTGATCGTCTTTCATGGTCGCACTCCTTGCCTCACCACCCGATTTGCATGGCAGGTGAATGGGTTGCGCGCAATCGGGTGGCGCGAATTATTCGGAAACGTCATCCCCGCGCCGCAGGGCTTTGACTGTCGAACGGCGACGCTTGGCCTCAAGGCGTTTGCGTTTTTGCGAGAGGGAAACTTTCGTCTTCACGCGCGGTTTTGGCTTGGTGGCCGCTTTGCGGATCAAATCGGCCAGCCTTTGACGCGCAATCTCGCGGTTCCTGGCCTGGCTGCGTTCTTCTGAAACCTGAATGATCAAAGCCCCCTCACGCGTCCATTTGCGGCCCGCAAGACGTTGCAGGCGTCGCTTGACACTGTCGGGCAGGTTTGGTGAGCGCTCCGCCTCGAACCGCAGTTCGACCGCCGTGGCGACCTTGTTCACGTTCTGCCCGCCTGGCCCGCCGGAGCGGACGAACTGTTCCGTCAGTTCCCAGTCTTCGATGGTGATGTCGGGCGTGACTTGCATGCTGCCTTGTCGCCCAAGCAAAGGGGCTTACGCAACCCGCGCTCCGTCGCTGTGAAAATAGTACAGCCGGTCGGGCGGGAGCCCCAAAGACACCGTCTGCCCCGGCTCGATGGCGTGTTGGCCGAACAGACGTGCCGTCACCTGAAGATCGTTCACCATGCCGATGACGTTGGTATCCCCGCCGAGACGTTCAACATGGCTCACCGATGCCGTCAGCGCACCGTCATCGGCCATGTAGAGATCCTCGGGGCGAACACCCAGCGTCCTGTCATCCCCCTCGACCAACAAACCGGCGGGCAGGAAGTTCATCGCGGGCGAGCCAAGGAACCCCGCGACGAATTGGTTCACCGGATTGTTGTAGAGCTCCATCGGGCTGCCGATCTGTTCGACCCGGCCATCGCGGAGCACGACGATCTTGTCGGCCAGTGTCATCGCCTCGGTCTGGTCATGTGTGACATAGATCATCGAGGTATCGAGCGCCTTGTGCAGGTTGGCGATCTCAAGCCGGGTGTTCATGCGGAGCGCGGCGTCGAGGTTGGACAGCGGCTCGTCGAAGAGAAACAGTTTGGGCTGGCGCACGATGGCGCGCCCGATGGCGACGCGCTGACGCTGGCCACCGGAAAGCTCCGATGGATACCGGTCGAGGTAGTCGTCAAGGTTCAGCATCCGGCTGGCTTCTGCCACGCGCCCCTCAATCACATCCTTCGGCTGGCGTTCCTGTTTCAGTGCCAGCGACATGTTCCCCCGCACGTTCAGATGCGGGTAGAGCGCGTAGCTTTGGAACACCATGGCAATACCGCGCTTGGACGGGGGCGTCGTGTTGACCCTATTGCCATCAATCCAGACTGCGCCCGAGGATGCGTCTTCCAAACCGGCGATGACGCGCAACAGTGTGGATTTGCCGCAGCCCGAAGGACCGACGAAGACGACGAACTCGCCTTCCTCGACCTCGATGTCGATGTCTTTCAGCACATGTACGTCGCCGAAGGATTTGTTGATGCTTTGCAAGCTGAGAGCTGTCATGCGTCCGCCTCCTTCAACGTGATGGGTTGGCCGGTTCGGATGCTTTCATCGGCGGCGAGGCAGATGGCGAGCGATTGAATCGCGTCGGTCATATGTCGGGTCAGGTCGATATCTTCGGCGATGGCGCGGAGCATATAGGCCTGCTCGGCATCGCAAAGCTCCTGATGGCCCGGTTCGCCGGGCGTCTCGACGGTGCGGTCGCCTTCAGCCGTGTGCACGAGGATGCCACCCACCTTGGTGTGGCCGTCGATATCGGCCGACGCGCCCTTGTTGCCTTCGGTGATCGACACTGACCCGTTGGGCGAGACGATATCCTTCACGAAGAACGCGGTTTCCGACATCATCGGCCCCCACCCGGCTTCGTACCACCCGACAGAGCCGTCGTCGAAGATCACCTGGAACTGGCCGTAGTTGTACATGTCTTCGGCAATCTCATCCGAGAGACGCAGGCCCATGCCATGTACCCGCACCGGGGACGCATCGGTGATCTGGCACATAACGTCGACATAATGCACGCCGCAGTCGACGATCGGACTGGTGGTTTGCATCAGCGCCTTGTGCGTTTCCCATTCTTCACCGCTGGATTGCTGGTTCAGGTTCAGGCGGAACACATATGGCCCGCCAAGGCCGCGCGCCTCCTCGATCAGGCGCATCCAGCTTGGGTGGTGGCGGAGGATGTATCCGACGACCAGTTTGCGGTTGGTTGACTTGGCGAGTTCCACCAGCCCCGTTGCCCCCTCAACACCCATGGCCAGCGGCTTTTCTACGAAAACATGCGCGCCCGCCTCTATCGCGGCGGTGGCATAGGGAACGTGGGTTTCGGTGTAGGTCGCGATGACGGCCAGGTCCGGTTGGGTCTCTTGTAACGCAGCAGAGAAATCGTCGAAAAACGGATAGGGCTTAAGCTCGTCAGGCAACTCGACCGGCGAGCGGTTCACCAACCCGACGATCTCGCTGCCGAGTTTATGGTGGGCCAGCGCGTGGGACATACCCATATTGCCGAGGCCAGCGATAAGGACGCGGGTCATATTGTGTGCTCCCTCGTAAGATGTCGCGCCCGGCGGGCACCGCCGGGCAGCCCCCGACCCTCCCCACGGGAGGGGGCTTTCGCCCCCACCCAGGGTCGCGGGCTGCCCTCAGTTCCGTTCGGGATCATCATTTCACGGCCCCGCTTGTCAGCCCACGGATCAACTGCCGCGAGAAGATGACGTAGAGGATCAGCACGGGCAGGATCGCCATGGAGAGCGCCGACAGGACCGCGTTCCAATCGGTGACGAACTGGCCGATGAAGACCTGGGACCCGAGCGTCAGGGTCTTGGTCTCCTCCGCCGGGGCCAGGATCAGCGGAAACCAGAGGTCGTTCCAGATCGGGATCATGTTGAACACCGCGACCGTCGCCATGGCCGGGCGCACCAGCGGCAGGACGAGGCGAAAGAAGATCGCGTATTCACTGAGACCATCGACCCGCGCCGCGTTCTTCAGATCGTCCGAAACCTGGCGCATGAACTCGCTCAGGATGAAGACCGCCAGCGGCAGGCCTTGCGCGGTATAGACCAGGATCAGCGCCCAAAGCGTGTTCACCAGCCCGGTCGCCACCATCATTTCCAGTATGGCGACCGTGCCGATCCGGATCGGGATCATGATGCCGAGCGCCAGATAGAGACCCATCCAGAGGTTGCCGCGAAACCGATACTCGGCCAGCGCAAAGGCCGCCATGGCCCCGAAGAGCAGGATGAAGAACAGCGAGGCAACTGTGACGATCATCGAGTTCTGGAAGTAGAGGAAGAAATCCCCTTGTCGCATGACCGTCTGATACCCGATCATCGAAAAGGTTTCGCTGCTGGGCAAGGCAAGCGGTTCGCTGAAGATGGCCCTGCGGGTCTTGAAGCTGTTGATCAGGATCACGAACACCGGGAACAGCGCGATCAACGTGTAGAGGATCAGCGCGCCATGCATCAGCCCGGCGTTCAGTGGATTGGTGCGGGCCTCGCCGCTCACAACTGATATCTCCGCAACCGGGTCTGGATGCCGAAGAGATAGATACAGACCCCAATCAGGATGATGGCGAACATCGCGCCTGCAATGGCCGAGCCCATATGCGGGTCACCAAGCTGCAACTGGAACCCGAAGAAGGTGCGATACATGAACGTGCCGAGGATATCGGTGCTGAAATCGGGCCCCGCCAGCGCGCCCTGCGCAGCATAGATCAGATCGAAGGCGTTGAAGTTGCCGACAAAGGTGAGGATCGAGATGATCCCGATCGAGGGAAGGATGAGCGGCAGCTTGATCTTCCAGAAAGCCGACATGCCGGTGATACCGTCCACCTCCCCCGCTTCCAGGATCTCCTCGGGAATGGTGAGCAGCGCGGCATAGATCAGCATCATCGGTATACCCACGAACTGCCAGACCGAGACGAGTGCAAGCGTGGTCAGCGCATATTCCTCACGACCCAGCCATGGGGCGAAAAGCGACTTCAGGCCAACGAAGTCCAGCATCGAAGGGGCGATGCCCCAGATCGGCGACAGGATGAGTTTCCAGGCGAAGCCGACGATGACAAAGCTCAGGATCGTGGGGATGAAGATGGCTGAGCGGTAAAGCGCTGCAAACCGCAGGCGCGGGTGGCTGAGGATAGCAGCGAGTGCGATGCCGATCGGGTTCTGCACCAGCATATGGATGACGAAGAACCAGAAATTGTTGCCCAGCGCGTTCCAGAACTGCTCGGACCAGATGGGATCACCAAACAGCGTCTGAAAGTTCTGGAGGCCGACAAAGACCCGTTCCTGGTCAATCCGCGAATAGAGCGCCAGCCGCAACGTGTTGAACAGCGGAAAGATCATCACGGCGGTATAGACAATCACCGCAGGTGCCAGAAACACCACGATGTGCCAGCGGATGCGGCGACGCTCAGCCACAGCGAAAACTCTCCGGCACCAATTGCAGCACCGGAGAGCCATCTTCGGTCACGGTCATCGGCGTCCCCGCCTGTACCGTGCGGCCTCTTTGCCAGCGTGTTGGTTTACAAAGCATGAATGGTGCTTTCCTTGGCCGGTGTTTCGAGGCCTCCGGCGGGGATATTTTGAGGACCAAAGATGTCCACGTTCACAGCATTGCCAAAGCGTTGGACCGAAAAGCAACACCTGCCATCTTTGGTCTGCAAGTATCCCCGCCGGAGGCTCCGTCACGTCGCGTCATGCGGCGCGCCCGGGTTGAAGCGCGCCGCCGAAGCCTGCGTTATTGTTGCGGCGCGTACCAGGAGGCGAGGCCTTCTTGCAGTTCCGCGCCCAGTTCCTCAGGCGTGGACGTGCCCTTGATCGCGGAGACGGATGCACCCCAGGTTTCGTTCTCAAGGTTTGGCGTGCCGCGCGACAGGATCTGATAGGTCGAGCGGATGGTGCTTTCGCACTCGCCGCGCCAGCCGACGAACTCTTTGGCAAGCGGGTCTTCCAATTCGACCGGCGTGTTCGACAGCGGGAAGAACCCCGGCAAAGCGTTGCCAAAGATCGACGCGAACTCCGGGGAACCCACCCAGGCGAGGAAGGTCTTGGCGGCCTCGGCGTTTGGGCTGGCGGTATTGAGGCCGATGCCGATATCGGTATGATCCGAGATATAGCAGGTGTCGCCCGCGTTCCGGACCGGCGGCTTGAACGCCCCCATGGCAAAGTCGGCCTGTGCGTTGAAGCCCGATATCTCCCAGGACCCGGCCGGGTAGATCACGGCACGCCCCAGAGTGAAGAGGTTTTGGCTGTCCGGATAGGTCTGCGCCTCGTACCCGTCGCCCAGATAGTCGGCCCAGCGCGCCAGCGTGGCATAGGGCGCGACCCACATCTCGTCGGTCAGCTTCTGCTCACCCGCGATCAGCGCCTGGCGCCCCTCTTCACCGTTCCAATAGTTCGGGCCGATGTTGTTGTAGCCCATCGTCGCCGCTTCCCACTGGTCATTGGTGCCCATCGCCATCGGGATATAGCTGCCATCTTCCTTGATGGCGTCGAGCACCGCGAAGAACTCATCCTCGGTCGTGGGAACCTCGAGCCCCAGTTCAGCCATTGCATCGGCGTTGTAGATGAAGCCGTGAATGACCGAGGCCATGGGCACACAGAAGGTCGCCGCACCATCATCGGTCTGCCACGCAGACTTCGCGACATCCGAGAAGTTGGCCATCGCCTCCATATCCGACAGATCGGCCAAATGCCCGGCATCGTAGAGCGCGAGCGAGGCGTCAAACGGGCGGCAGGTGATCAGGTCGCCGGCAGAACCGGCTTCGAGCTTGGAGTTCAGAACGGCGTTGTACTCGGTTGGCGCCGAGGGTGTGAAATCGACCTTGATGCCAGGGTTTTCGGCCTCGAACGCCGGAATGATCTGATCCTGCCACAGGGCCAGATCGTCGTTCCGCCAGCTTTCGATGGTCAGCGTCACGTCCTGCGCCAGCGCACTGGTCGAGATCAGTGCGGTGCTCACCATCGCGAGGGTCAGCGTTTTCTGTTTCATGGTCTTCAACCTCCTTGAGAATCTTCAGATTGTTTTCTTGAGTTTTTCGAGGGCTGGGCGTAGGTGCCCGCGCGTGTCGCTTAGCAGCTGTTCCGCCTGATCCGTCGTCACCCGCCGCGCCACAAGGACGGCGACCTTCACATTGCCGTTGGCGCGTTCAAGCGCGCCCTCGGCCTCGGGCACAGTCACCTCGGCGATACGCGACACCATATGCGCCGCGCGCGCCCGGAGCTTGGCGTTGTCCGCGCGCAGGTTAACCATCATGCCATCGTGGACATGGCCCAATTCGACCGCCATCAACGTCGAGAGCATGTTAAGCGCGATCTTCTGACTGGTTCCCGCCCCCATCCGGGTTGAACCCGCCAGGACTTCCGGCGGTGTTTCCAGCAGGATCGGGTGATCTGCCAACGCCAGTAGCGGCGTGTTCGGGTTGTTCGCAATCGCGATGATCGACGCGCCGCGTGACGCGGCAATCCTGGCCCCCGCCACGGTATAGGGGGTCGCCCCGCTGGCAGACACGGCGATGATCGCGTCGGATGCCGTCACCTCGCTGAGAGCTGCCGTAAGGCCTGACATGTCGTCTTCCGTCTCACCGGGCATATCCGGCCCGGTTGGCAGGCCACCGGCCATGTGAATGCGAATTTGACTTGCCGGGATCGAAAACGTGCCGCCCAGTTCCTGCGCATCGGCGGCGGCCATCAAGCCGGATGATCCTGCCGCGATGTAGTGCAGCCGCGCGCCCGCGTTCACCGCCCTGGCCATAGCAGACGCAGCACCGCAGATCTGTGGCAGCGCTTCTTTCACGGATGATGCCGCAACCGCTTGCGCCTCGGCAAGAATGGACGCGGCTTCAAGCGGCGGCCGCGCATCGAGCGCGCGGGCCT
>JBCCWG010000108.1:0-8717 GCA_039193985.1 Pseudomonadota bacterium | reverse complement strand
AGATTTCAACGCGTTGAGTGATGTCGTCCGTTTCAGATAAAACCGATTTCGCTCTAGATCGGTTTGCGAAAAAAGACGACGCGCTCCGTCTCTTCAAAACCCATGGCCATATGAAACCTGAAACTGGGCAGGTTACAAAGCTCAGCGTCGGATGCGAGTTCCGTGCAACCCTGGTCTTGCGCCCAGGACTGGACAGACCTCAGCAACAGCCTTCCGATACCGGACCCTCGGTCTTGTGAGCGTACGAAGATGCCTTCCAGGAAAGCGACCGGGGACGTATTGCATCCGTTGACATAGTCGTGGCGTAGGGTTGCTTCAGCGAACCCACGGATCTCACTCTCGTTTGCAATGTCCAGAAAAACCGCGCACTGATCGGCGGGCCGAGCGAGCATTTTGGTGACTTCGTCACGATGTTGATCCAGCGACGTATCACCCCAAAGCTCTGTGCGAAGCGAAATCCAGGCATGGATATCCGAGGAAGTTGCAGTCCGTATCGGCATGCGCCGATCTTGCGCACTTTCCGCGACGTCCGCAACGGAAACACTTTAGCGTCAGGCGCGCCGCACCGCCCGCGAGGCTTGAGAGCTTTCCAATTGCACCATGGCTGCGCCCTGCAACACCCGTCTAAGCTTTGTGGTCTTCCCGGATCATGTCCGCGGCCTTCTCAGCGATCATGATCGTCGCCGCGTTCGTGTTCGACGAGATCACCCGCGGCATGATAGACGCATCGACCACGCGCAGTCCCTCCACCCCGTTGAACACAAGGCGCGGCGTGACGACCGCCTGCGGGTCGCTGCCCATGCGGCAGGTGCCCGCCGGATGGTGGTCCGTCTTAGCGGTGGCGTTGGCATAGGCAACATAGTCTGGGTCGGTCTGCACCTCGGGCCCGGGAACCACCACGCGCTTGACGTATTTGGCCATCGGCCCGGACGAGAGGATGTCTTTTGCCAGTTTCAGACCACGGATCGCCATTTCGCGATCAATCGGGTCGGACCAATAGTTGGGATCGATCAGCGGCGCGTCCTTCGGGTTGGCCGAGGCCAGCCGCACCGTGCCGCGCGACCGGGGGCGCATATAGGCCGAGTTCAGCGTGACACCGCTGCCGATCTTGGCGATCCCCGCTTCGATCCCCGAGCCCAGCCCCATGTGGAACTGCAGATCGGGTGAGCGCGCGCCCTCCTCCACATACCAGAAGCCCCCGGTCTCAAAGAGGCTCGAGGCCACCGGCCCGCGCCGTGTCGCGAGATAGCGGATGCCCGCCAGCGTCGCCCAGAATGGGCTCGCGTACTTGTCATAGGTATGATCGCCGGTGCATTCCGCGATAACGCTGAGGTCCAGGTGATCCTGCAGGTTCGCGCCGACACCCGGCTGATCCAGCACGACACCAATTCCGTGGTCCGTTAGGTGATCCGCCGGGCCTATCCCCGACAGCATCAACAGCTTCGGCGTGCCGATGGCGCCGGACGAGACGATGACCTCGGTCTTGGCTTCGATCACGGTCTCGCGCCCGTCTTGCGCCAGAACCACCCCCGTCGCGCGGCCCTTGTCGACCGCAAGCCGCAAAACCTGCGCATTGTATTGGACCGTCAGGTTCGGCCGCGACAGCGCGGGCTTGAGAAACGCCATCGCAGCGGAAGAGCGGCGTCCGTTCCATTGCGTCACCTGATAGAACCCCACGCCATCCTGCGCCTCACCGGTCAGATCCGGGTTGCGCGGAATACCCAGCGATGCGGCACCTTCGAAAAACGCATCGCAGATCGGCAAGGTTGCCCGCGGTTGCGAGACCCCCAACACCCCATCCTGCCCGTGGTAACGGTTGTTATGCGTATCGTTCCGCTCGGACTTGCGGAAATAGGGCAGCACATCATCGTAAGACCAGCCCTCGCACCCCAACTGCCGCCATTCGTCATAATCAAGCGCATTGCCGCGGGTATAGACCATCGCATTGACTGACGAGCCGCCGCCGATCACCTTGGCCTGCGTATAGACCAGCACCCGACCGTCCATGTGCTTTTGCGGGACGGTTGAGAAACCCCAGCTTCCCAATCCCTTGGTCATCTTCGCAAAGCCCGCGGGCATGTGGTAATAGGGGTGCCGGTCGCGCCCCCCGGCCTCGATCAGGCAAACCGTGGTATCCGGGTTTTCCGACAGGCGCGCGGCGAGCACACAGCCCGCCGACCCGCCCCCGACAATCACGAAATCATAGGCATCGGCCATGGCAACACTCCCCCCATATCTCAGCGATCCTGTCTTCTGTCTTGGCACAGATGCCAATCGCGATCACCCCGGGGTCTCCTGTCATGCGTCAGAACCTCGGAACAAGCATGCCGCCATCGGCATGGATGACCTGACCTGTGGTATAGGGCAGTTTGCCAGACGCGAGCGAGGCGATGATCGTGCCGACATCTTGCGGCTGACCCACGCGCGGGAAAAGCGTCAGCCCCGCCTTCGCGCGCGCTTCGTACTCAGCGATCACCGGCGCGGTCATGTCCGTCTCGATAAGGCCCGGGCGCACGTCGTAGACGGCGATCCCCTCACGCCCGAGGCGCACGGCCCAAGCCCTCGACACCATCGCAGCCCCTGCTTTGGAGGCCGCGTATTCAGCGCGAGGTTCAGCCACCGCTTCCGCATTGGCCGAAGTGACGTTGACAATGGAATGGAAAACCTCCGCGTCGCGGTCGCGCGCCAGCAGCCGCTTTGCAAAGGTCTGGCTGAGAAAGAACATGGCCTTGGTGTTCACCGTCAGGCACCGGTCCCAGCTTTCCTCGGTCACCTCAAGCGGGTCCCCCCGGCGCATCACGCCGACACCCGCATTGTTGACCAGCGTCGTAAGCGGCCCAAGCGCCGCTTCGATCCGTTCCAAAGCCGCGTCATGCGCCGCCAGATCGGTGACATCAAAGGCGCACTGGAACGCCTTGCCGCCCGCCGCCTCAACCGTCGCGACCGCCGCGGCCAGTTCTTCGTCATCGGCCGGCCCGTTGAGCGCGACTGAAAACCCGGCCCGAACCAGCGCCTCTGCCGCACCAAGCCCGATACCCCGGCTCGACCCGGTGACCAGGGCAACGCTCATGCCACAGCTCCGTTCTTCATCAACTCGCGCGCAATGATCATCCGCTGAATCTGGTTCGTGCCTTCGTAGATTTGCGTGATCTTGGCGTCGCGATAAAGACGCTCGACCTCGAAGCCGCGAATGTAGCCCGACCCGCCGAAGATCTGCACCGCATCCTGCGTACACTTGACCGCCGCATCCCCGGCAAAGCACTTGGCCATCGAACAGGCCATCGTGGCATCCTCACCCCGGTCAAGCTTGGTCGCCGCAGACTGCACCAAGAGCCGCCCGGCTTCGATGTCCTTGGCCATATCGGCAAGCATCCACTGCACCCCCTGAAACTCGGCAATCGGTTGTTTGAACTGCTTGCGCTGCCCGGCATAGTCGAGAGCCGCCTCCAGCCCGGCCTGCGCTATGCCAACGGCCAGCGCACCGATCCCGACACGGCCCTTGTCAAGGACGCTCATCATCATGTGAAAGCCCCGGCCATCTTCCCCCAGAAGCGCATCACCGGGCAGCTTTACATCCTGAAAGGTCAAGGCCCCCACTTGGCTCGCGCGCTGACCCATCTTGTGTTCCTTGGGCCCGCGCTCGACACCGTCCGCGTGCAGGTCGACCACAAAGATCGACATGCCCCTGTGCCCCGCCGCCTTGTCCGTGCGCGCCAGCACAAAGCCGATATCCGCGACCGGCGCGTTATGTATCCAGATCTTGCCACCGTTCAGGACCCAGCCATCGCCATCGCGCACGGCCTCGGTCCGAATGGCAGAGACATCTGTGCCCGCCTCAGGCTCGGTAATGCAATAGGCCACAAAAATCCGCGCGGCGCGCACATCCGGCAGCCAGCGCTGCTGCTGCGCTGCCGTGCCGTGCCGGACAAGCAGAGTCGAGATCAGCTCGACCAACCCGCACTGGTCCGCCACACTGGCATAACCGCGCGAAAGCTCCTCCATCACCAGCGCATAAGTCAGCGTATCAAAGCCGGGACCGCCGAGGTCTTCGGGCACGCAGATACCGAAAAGCCCAAGCTCGGCCATCTCACGATACAGGTCCTTCGGGAACGTCTCGTCGCGATCCAGTGTCTCGGCCACCGGGCGGATCACATCGGTGGCGAAATCCCGCGCCATGTCACGCACTTGGACATGGGTCTCTGTAAGGTACATGTGTGGCCCTGCCGTAACCGTCTGGTTACTTTACGAACAGCTTCGCCCATCCGTCAAGCGCATCAGGGCGAATTTCGAGCTTGCCGATCAGGCGCGCTCGGCAATACTAACTATCTGGTTACCTAGACAGAGAACGCCATGCCTCCACCGCTGAAACCCGGCAACTATGGTGCAGATGATGTCACGGTCGGCGACTGGATCGACTGCGGCGAACTCACCGTTACAGCCGAACGCATTCTGCAGTTTGCCGACCTGACCGGCGACCGGTTCGAGATTCACATGTCAGGCGACGCAGCACGCAACCACGGCTTTGACGGCCAGGTGGCGCACGGGCTTTTGGTTTTGTCGCTTGTCGATGGCCTGAAGAACCAGGCACCGGCGCAGTTCCGCGCCCGCGCCTCCAAGGGGTGGGACTGGACGTTCAAGGCGCCGGTTCTGGCCGGCGATGTGCTGTCGGCAACGCTGCGGATCGAAGACATCCGCCCGGCGCGGCAAGCGAATCAGGCAACGCTTGTGCTTGCCTTCGAAGTGACAAACCAGAGCGGCGCGCTGGTCCAGCATGGCACCAACAGGCTGCTCGCTTACCGCTAGACCTCGAAATCCATCACGAAAATCCCGTCCGCCCCGCCCTCGGTCGCCGCCACAATGCGCGCCCCGATCGCCTGATGCACCTCGTCCGCCAGATAGGTGTCGCGCACGCCGGCATCGCGAAAATCGAACCAGAAGAGATCACGGAACCCGCGCACAAGCGGGTCTTCGACGCTGACATTCGTGCGCGACTGGAAATCGAGAACACCGTCAATCCGGGCGTCCAGCGCTGCAAGATCGTTATAAAGCGCTTGCTTGGTCTCGACTGTGGTCCCGGACATGAACTTGAGCGCGACAAGGTGGCGGATCATCAGATCTCTCCGAAATCGGGTTTGCGTTTGTCGCGAAAGGCGGCAAGGCCGATGGCAAGGTCGTCAGACGCGGCAGCGACCGACCCGGCCAGCGCTTCGATCACCCGTTCGCGTTCTTCGCCTTCGGCGGCATTGACCATCATCTTGGCAAGCTCGGTGGCGCGCGGACTGCGCCGCAGGATGGTCGCGGCCAACTCATCGGCAGCCGCCAGCGCCTCACCCGTTGGCACGACACGGTCGACGATCCCAAGCCGCTCGGCTTCTTCGGCGGTGAACACCTCGCCCATCACCGCCATCTGACGCACGGCCTGCGCGCCAAACCGGCGCACCGCGCGCTGCGTCCCGGACCAGCCGGGAATGATGCCAAGGCCCGTTTCAGGTGAGCCGATTTGGATCTGCACCTCGGCGATCCGCATATCGGCACAGGCGGCAAGCTCCAGCCCGCCGCCAAGTGCCGGACCATCCAGCACCGCGATCACAGGCTGCCGAAGGCGCGCAAGGGCGTCAAAGGCAGTATGACCATCGCGCACCCAGTGCCGCCCGAAGGCGTCGGGGCCCTCCTCCGACCAGGCCGCGATGTCGCCGCCCGCGCAAAATGCCTTGCCCTCACCCGACAGGATAACCACGCGCGCCGCACTCCGTTCGATCTCACGGCATTTCAGCGCCAGGCCATCGACCATCTCGGCATCGAGCGCGTTGAGCTTTTCCGGCCGGTTCAGCCTCAGGCGCGCAACACCGCCCGCCTCGACGTCGAGCGACATACGGTGTGTCATGGGCTCAAACCGATCAGCCCTGGCTGAAACAGCGCCGCGTCCATCGCGCGTAGATCGTTCGCCACTCGCAGTACAGTGCCAGCCTGATCCAAGATGTCGCGCTGCAGATCGACGCCCGGCGCGACCTCAGTCACCGTCAGCCCCTCCTCCCGAAGCTCGACCACGCAGCGCTCGGTCACGTAAGTCGCCACCTGACCTTGCGCCCGCGCCCGCTTGCCCGAGAACGACACCTGATCGACGGCTTCCACGAACTTGGCCGTGTGCCCTTCCTTGTCGATCACCAGATTTCCGTTCTCAATCCGCATCCTGGCCCCCGCGTTGAATGTGCCCGAGAACACGATCTTACGCGCCCGTGCGGTGATGTCGACAAACCCGCCCGCGCCCGCCGTGCGGTGCGGCGTCGCCGAAAGCCGCGAGACATTGACCGATCCCTCCGCGTCAATCTCAAGGAACGACAAAAGCGAGCAGTCGAAGCCACCCGCCTGAAAATAGGCAAACTGGTGTGGCGAGGCGACAAAGGCCTCGGCATTCGACGCACAGCCGAATTTGAAGTCGAGCAGTGGCACGCCCCCCACCGCGCCCTGTTCGATCACCCAGGTCACCGCACCATGCTGGCCTTCTTCGAGGAAGATGCGCGGCACATTGGCCGAGACACCAAAGCCGACATTGACCGCCCAACCGGATTGCAGCTCTTGCGACACCCGCCGCGCGATCACCTTTTGCACGCCGAACTCGGGCAGGCTGAAACTGCTCAGCGGGCGCATCACCTCGCCCGAGATTGCGGGGTCATATTCCGTCGCCGTGGTCTGCAGCATGTCCGGCGCCTCGACGATATAGTCCACCATGATGCCCGGCACATGCACGTCATGCGGCCGAAGCGATCCGTTCGCCGCCACGCGGCGCACCTGCGCGATGACGATGCCGCCAGAGTTCCGTGCGGCAAGCGCCATCTCCATCGCGCCAAGATAGGCACCCTCACCTTCGTAACTCAGATTGCCTTTCTCGTCGGCAGTCGTCGCGCGGATGATCGCAACATCCGGACGCAACGCTCTGAAATAAAGCCACTCCTCGCCATCGAAGCTTTGCCGCTCGACAATCGGTTCGCCCCGCGCGGCATCATTCATCGCGCACCCCTCAAGCGCGGGGTCGACGAACGTGTCCATGCCCACCTTGGTCAACACGCCCGGCCGATGGCCCGCGCCTTCGCGCAGCATGTCAAACACGATACCTGAGGGGATGTTGTACGCCTTGACCTCATTCCCAGCGATCATCTGCCAGATCTTCGTGGGCTCAGCCTTGGTGGGGCCGGACGGATAACTGCCCCCGATGATCGTCTTAAGGCACCCCGGTTTCGCAATGTGATCGACACCCTTGATCCCGAAGAAATCGCCAGCAGCAATCGGATGGATTGACGTCAGGTCGCGCGGCGCACCGGTGTCATCGAAACGCTTTCCAAGCGCCGCCAGCACCGCATCGGGGCAACACAAACCACTCGACGAATTCACCGCCACCATCGCATGGTCCGCGATATGCGAAACCGCGTCTTCCGCGGATACGACTTTGTTCACAGATACCTCATTCTTTGGCTAAGTAACTGATTGGTTATATGTATGACCGCTCTCATGCAATGAATCAAGCTCGGAAGGTCCCGACCAATTGCGCCTGGCCAAGAAGTCCTTTCCTTGCGGTCACCAAGAGAGTTACCTGTGCACCAATCGGACAGGGAGGGGCCTCATGAACATCTACTTCCAGAAAAACCACCAGCGTGCCCTCGGCACGTTTCCTTTGAAAGACGACACGCTCCTGGCGACCATCGAATGTGCTGCGAAGGTCGGGTATCGCGCCTTCGACACGGCGCAGATGTACAAGAACGAAGCAACGACCGGCGAAGGCCTCGCCGCAACCGGGATCGCCCGCGATGAGCTTTGCATCACCACCAAAGTGAACATCGACAGCTTTACCGACGCTGCCTTTCTGCCCTCGGTCGAGCAAAGCCTGAAGGACCTGCGCACCGATTACGTCGATGTCCTGCTGCTCCACTGGCCGCCGGCGGATGGAGACATCGCACCGGGGCTGAGGCTCTTGCAGCAGGCCTATGACAAGGGCTTTGCGCGCAACATCGGGGTCTCGAACTACACCATCGCAATGCTGCGCCAGGCGGTCCAGATCGTCGATGCGCCACTGGTGACAAACCAGGTCGAGTTCCACCCGCTTCTCAACCAGGACAAGCTGATGGCGGGCGCGAATGAGGTCGGCATACCGCTTTCAGCCTATTGCTCGGTCGCGCGGGGCGAGGTGTTCAAGCGCCCGATCTTCGGTGAGATCGGCGCGACCTATGGCAAGACAGCGGGCCAGATCGTGCTGCGCTGGATTTTGCAAAAGGGCGTCAGCGTCAACGTCATGTCAACCAACCCGGTCAACATCAAAGCCAATTACGACATCATGGACTTTACGCTCAGCCACGTGGACATGGCCCGCATCGACGCCGTGTCCGCCGGGAACCACCGCATCGTGGACAAGCACATCGTGCCGTTCGCGCCGGATTTCGACTGAGGGGGTTGGGCGAAGACAGGCGGGTCGTTGGTGTCCGGTTTGCGGACGGAGCATGGGTAATCGGGCTTCCCTGATGGATGGGTCGAGTTCTCGATAGAATGCAGTGATTGCTGCAGTCTTGGGAGAACAAGATGGATTGCTTTGTTGGTTTGGATGTGTCGCTACGGTCTGTTGCCGTCTGTGTGATCGATGCAGATGGCCGGACGGTTTTTGAGCGTGTGGTTGCCTGCGAGATTGATGACATCGTAGGTTGTTTGGCGGGTTTTGCTGCCCATGATCT
>JBCCWG010000107.1:0-8964 GCA_039193985.1 Pseudomonadota bacterium | reverse complement strand
GAGGCGGAACTTATTGACGACGCTGCAGTGCCGCAATAGGACACAACGTCTGTTTTTAAGGGATCGTTAACATGACCGCGATGCGCGATGCAGCGTCGTCAATAAGTTCCGCCTCAGGCAAACAAAGGATTAACCCCGTGTCGCTCGCCCCTGAAAACTGGACCCCGGAAGACGCGCTTGTCGCGGTGATGATCGCAATTTCCGCGTCGGACGAACACATGCGCACCTCCGAACTTCTCTCGATCGAGCGGATGGTAAACCACCTGCCGGTTTTCAAAGACTATTCCATGTCCCGCGTGACCGAGGTCGCCAACAATGTGTTTGACATTCTGGCCGAGGAAGAGGGGTTAGACATTCTCTGGAATGCCCTCCGCGTGACCCTGCCGGAACGGCTGTTCGATACGGCTTATGCCATGGCCTGTGACGTCGCCGCCGCCGACCTTCGTGCGGGCGAACACGAGCTGCGTTTATTGGAAGAAATGCGCTACGAGTTCAACATCGACCGACTGCTTGCCGCCGCCATCGAAGCTGCTGCGCGGGCCCGGCACCGCACTCTCTGACACGTCAAACGCCTCGGGATTGCCCATATCCTAACGCCCGGTTACCCCGCTTTTGCCTACTTTTGTCGGTAACTTCTCGTGAAACACGGGAGAATCGATATGGCGGAACGCTTGAACGGACGAACCATCGACCTTTTGAACCACCAGTCGGAGTGGGGCATGACGGTGTCAGAGGCGTCAGGGCGCACCAGCACCAGCAAACGATTGTTGAAGTTCTGTGCTTATGTCCTGTTCGGGGCGGCGTCTTTGCTGGCCATGCCGGTTCTGGCCGGGGCCATTTTCTTTCAAAGCTCTGAAGGGCTGCTGTTGGAATTCGCTATCGTGGCGTTTTGCCTGGTTCTTGCCATGGCGTTCAAACTCCAGTCTGACAAAACGCAGCGCAACTCGATCCAGATCGACTACAAGGCCGCCGAACTGCGCCTTGGCACTCAGAAATCAGATGGCACGTTTATCCGCGAAAAGGTGTTCTCGTTCCGCGATATCGACGATGTGCGCGTGCGCTCGGGCGGCCAGAACTCAGCCCAGCTTTGCCTGTCGATCATGGGCAATGATGTCGCAATCGATTTCAATGGAACGGAGTTGAGCAGTGTAGAGGGCCTTGGGTCCCAGATCATTGCAGCCCGTGAAAGCGCGCGGGCGGCACCGATGCGATCGCGTATTCAAAGCAAGGCACACGGGATCGAAGCAAGCTTCCGTGAGATCAAGTCACGCGTACAGTCGCGCATCGCTCACGCGTAACGCGCGGCCCAATCCCGGATCAATTCTTTCTGCAACTGTCGTGACCGGCGCGCCCACGCCCGCGTACCCGGCGGGCGTTCGCGCTCAGCCGGTGGGATGGCATCGCGGCGCTCGGTATCGGCGCTGAAAAACGCGAATGTGAGTGATCTTCGCGGCGTGGCAACATAGCCGGCCAGCGAACTCACAAAGTTCAACGTTCCCGTTTTGGCCAGAACTACCGTGTCCTTGGGGGCTGGCCGGGCCTTGTCCAGCGACAGGTTCACAGACTTCATCAATGGGCGCGCTGCAGTATCGGCCGACAGAATGCCAACCATATCCTGCGCCGTGATGCCGCTTTCGTAGTTCAGGCCGGAGTGATCGGCAAACTTGACGCGCCCTGCACCCTCGGCGTTGGCATAGTCGGCCATCCGGCGCGCTGACGCCCCCAACGTGTCCACCGGGCCATTCATCTTGCTGGCCGCAAGTCCCACGACCTCGGCGGTCAGGTTGGTCGAGAACTTCATCATCCCGTGCAGGATTGGCTTCAGCGCATCACTGGAGACTTCGCCCAGCACCGTCGCCTCGGGCAAAACCTCAGCAAACTCCGCCGGTTTGAGCACTATTCCGTTCGAGCGCGCGAGTGTCCGGAACACATCCGCCGCATACAAAGCCGGGAACCGCACCGGCAGCCAGCGCGCACCCTCTTTACCCAGCGCCCGCTTTGCGACCGACCAGTTGTCACGGTCCGCGCTTGACCAGTGATCAAACACCGGTGCCTTGCGGTCCACAATAGACATTGATGCTACGGTTGTACTGGGCCGGAACCGAAGTGCCCGCGCCTGCAACGTCACATCGTAGTCATCCTTGCTTCGCTTCCATTCGAAATGGACGCGGTTGAAGTTCAGGTTCAGACCACCGTAAGAGGGGTTGTAGGCCACATGGTCTGGCTGGTCCCCGTCGATCCGGTCGCCCCGCGGCAGGGCACCAGCAAAGACTTTGAACGCCCCGGTCACTTCGCGAATGCCGGCCTCGCGCAAAAGCACGGCCAGTTCGGCCAACTGATCGGTATCAAGCGTCGGGTCGCCGCCGCCTGCCAGGATAAGATCGCCGTCGACCTTGCCTGCCCGAACCGGGCCAGTTGCCAGAACCCGCGTCTTGAACCGATAGTCCGGCCCCAACCGGTTCAACGCATAAAGCGCAGTGACCGATTTGAGGGTAGAAGCAGGCGGCAGATAGGTTGTGCCCATCCGGGCTTCAAAAACCTCGCCAGATTGCGTATCGGCCACGACGTAACCGACATTGCCGCCAAGATTTGCTTTGCGAATAAGGTCTTCAGCCTGCGAAACAAGTGGCTTCGGGGCAACGGGCACAGGTGCGCCACCCCGCGGTAGCGGGCGCAGGCTCGTGTCAGGCGCACGGGCCAACCCCATGCTACCAACGCTTGCGACAAGTCCCCCCAGGACCACGCGCCGTGTCAGACCGCTCGTCATACGCCTGTTATCCTGCGCAAACGTTGATCATACAAGAACTTGCGTGACAGCGCTCGCTGAATTGTGACCGGTGGGTCACCCTGCATGCCACCGGCCTTCGGCACGGATGCGAGTGGAGGAAAGATCAGTCATTGGAACGTTGACGAAAACCCAGACCGGTGGCGCGCAACGTGTGATCCGCATCGCTTCCCGAGCACGCAGCTTGTCGCGTCGAAAAACCTGCGCCGCAGGGCTGAGCCGCGCCGATATCCGCTGCCCGGGCCGGGCCATGACGGCAATCGGCACCGTGGCCATGATGCGCTGCCAGTTCTCCCATTCATGAAAACTTGCCAGATTGTCCGCACCCATCAACCAGACGAACCGCACACCCGGATAAAATGCGGTTATCTGTGTGAGCGTCTCATGGGTGTATCTTGTGCCCAGATGCCCCTCCAGCCCCGTGACCTCAACACGCGGGTGCCGCATGATATCGCGGGCATGCGCCAGTCTTTGGTTCAACGGCGCGGGCCCTCGCGCCTTCAGTGGGTTGCCCGGGGACACAAGCCACCAGACACGATCCAGACCGAACCGCTTGAGCGCCTCGCGCGTGATATGGACATGCCCTGCATGGGCCGGGTCGAATGACCCGCCCAATAACCCGATGCTCATCCCCGGTTTTGCGATGGGAAATCCCTGGCGCATGGCCGGTGTCGTGTCGTGCCGCGCGTCGATTGTCCAGTGGAATTGAGACCGCTACCTGTCCCGTATACCGCTAACTGCGGGGGGTCAGTTGTTCGCAGTCAGCGGGTCAATCACCTGCGGAACTTCGGCGCCGGCCCCATGCCACTCATTGCCACCAGCAGCCCAAAGCGCACCATCGGCACCGCTCATATGGTTGATCGGCCATAGATCGCAGAACGGCCCGCGCACGCGCCACCCCATGCGCTGCGAGCCGCCGTCCAGCAGAAACGCCCCCTTCGTCGTACCCACCAACACTGTGATATTCGTCATATCAGCACCCTCCCTGATGTATCCTATCACAGCTTGGCATTTGACAGGCGGTCAACCGCTGGCCACAGTTCCTTCATGTCGAGCTTTGACGGCAAGAAACTTGGTGAGCTTCATCGCCACCTCCACGCCCACATGCCCTCTGACCCCGCACTCCGGGTCAAGGCGCTTGAAAGCCTCGCGGTCGAGAAGGGCCTGGTCGCGCAGGCAACCATCGATACGTGGGTCGAGATGTATGCCGACAAGGTCGGCCCCAAACGCGGCGCGCAGGTGGTGGCCCGCAGTTGGACCGATCCCGCCTTTCGCGACCGCCTGTTGGCCGATGCCGGTCAGGCGATCAAGGAGTTCGGCTTTGAAGGCCACGCGACCGAACACCTGCAAGCGGTCGAGAATACGCCCGACACGCACAACCTCGTCGTCTGCACACTCTGTTCCTGCTATCCCTTCGCCGTCCTCGGCATGTCGCCAATTTGGTACCGCTCCGCTGCATACCGTGCTCGTGCCGTGAAAGAGCCGCGCGCGGTGCTGGCCGAGTTCGGCGTGACACTGCCCGACGAAACCCGTGTCCGTGTGTGGGACAGCACTGCCGAACTGCGCTATCTCGTTATCCCCGAACGGCCCGCTGGCACCGACGGCTGGGATGAAGAACAGCTTGCCGCCATCGTCACCCGCGACAGTATGATCGGCACCGACCGCAACCTGAAGGTGGCGTGATGGACGGCCCCCACGACCTTGGTGGTAAAGACGGCTACGGACCAGTCGACGTAAACGCACCTCCTTTCCGCGAAGACTGGGAAGCCCGCCAATGGGCCCTCTCGAAAAACGTTCCACTGCCCGGTGGCTCCATCGATTTCTGGCGCCACGGGATCGAGAACATGGACCCGGGCGCCTACGTCACCTTGCCCTACTTCGCCAAATGGTGCTTGAACGAGATCGCACACCGCATCGACCAGGGCTTGTTCACAATGGACGAGATCCTGACCGGAACGCCTGAGACCCGGCAAGACCCATCTGCCAAACCCTTGGACATGAAGGGCGTGCTGGCACGCCTCCGCGCCAATAACAGAGACTTTCGGGTCAAAATGGATAACGGCCCGGCCTTCGGGCTAGGCGACACGGTCCGCACCCTGAACCACCCCGTCCCGGGCCACACCCGCCTGCCCGCCTATGCGCGGGGCCATACAGGCACCGTTCTGGCGCATCATGGCGGCCACCTCTACGCTGACGCAGGCGCGGCGGGCGCGCACAGGGGAGAACATCTCTACACCGTCGAGTTCACCGCCTACGAGCTTTGGGGCACGGACGACCCTGATACCATTTGCCTGGATCTCTGGGAACCTTACCTTGTTCAGCCCTGACGATCCGCTCGCCCCACCCTCCGGCGTTTTCGCCGAGCCCTGGCATGCCACCGTCCTCGCCATGGCCACCGCGATGATCCGGCAGGGGCACTTTACGCAGTCCGACTGGGCCGAGGCGCTTGGCGCAGCCTTGCGAAGCGCCGAAACAGAAAACGCGCCCGAGACTGACGAGACATACTTTAGCGCGGCGCTCTCCGCGCTCGAAACTCTGACCGAAGGCGCGGGTATCTCCGAAGCCGACCGCTCGGGCCGCAAGTCCGACTGGGAAGACGCATACCGGCGGACACCCCACGGACAACCGGTCGAAATCTAGCGCCCGAAGTTACAGCATGTCGCGCACTTGGAGCGCTCCAGCGCCCTCGGCCGACCTTTCCTTTCCGGCCAAGCTGGTTTAAACAACGCGCTCTGGCAACTGACACGCGGGTCTGCCGCGTTTTCCCTCCATGACATTCCATTTGTATGCGCGCGTGACTGACGCGCCAGCGAAGCATGGCTGCCGCTGATCCTCGCATCGAGGCGGTGCTGCGCCAAACCGACACCGTCCAGAACAATCGCCATTACCGTGATCGACATCAGCTTTTCTATGTCGAAGGGATCCGGGGATTCGTCCAGGCCGTCGATACGGGCTTCACGATTAAGCGTATCCTTTTCAGCGACAAGCTCCTGATCAACCCGGTGGCTCGCAAGCTTGTTCGCCAGCAGCGCAGGGCAGGCGTCGCTACCGTCAATCTGTCGCCCGAGGCGTTCCGGCGCATCGCAACGCACAAGCGAGCCTCCGGCGTCGCCGCTCTCATCCAGCAACAATGGCATGATCTGAGTGCCACCGACGCCAATCAAAGCCTCTGTTGGACATTGCTAGACAGCGTGCGCTCTCCAGGAAACCTCGGCACGCTGATCCGTACGTCTGCTGCCATCGGTGGCGCGGGTTTCATCCTTGTCGGCAACAGCGTCGATCCCTATGCGCCATCCGTCCTGAGATCAGCGATGGGCGCGAGCTTTCACCAGGCCTTTGTCCGAACAGACTGGGCAAGCTTGCGAACCTGGATCGCAGAGCGAGACCGCCCAGTTATCGGCGCCAGCCCCGGCGGCTCGGTACCGTTGCACGCACTGCCGCAACTCGCCACCGCGCCGTTGCTGGTTCTGGGCGAAGAACGACAAGGGCTGAGCAGACGTCAATCCGATCTGTGCAAAACCCTCGTCCGCATACCTATGCAGCCCGGTGCCGATTCCCTCAACCTCGGCGTCGCTGGGGGCCTGTTTCTTTACGAGATCCGGCGTCAGCGTGCGGGTCCCTGATTGCCCTCGCACCATGCATTGTCTATGCCTCCCCCAAGCGTGACGCGAGCAGAGGAAGAGCCATGGCAGCTTACCAATATGTCTACCATATGGACGGTGTCTCCAAGACCTATCCCGGCGGCAAGAAGTGCTTTGAAAACATTCGGCTGAGCTTCCTCCCCGGCGTCAAGATCGGTGTGGTCGGCGTCAATGGCGCCGGTAAATCCACGCTGATGCGCATCATGGCCGGGATCGACACCGACTTCACCGGTGAAGCATGGGCCGCCGAAGGTGCCAGGGTCGGCTATCTGCCGCAGGAGCCGCAACTGGACGATAGCCTGAACGTCCGCGACAACGTCATGCTTGGCGTGGCCGAGAAGAAGGGCAAGCTCGACCGGTTCAATGAACTGGCGATGAACTATTCGGATGAGACCGCCGACGAAATGGCGCAGCTTCAGGATGAGATTGACTCGAACAACCTCTGGGACCTTGACGCTCAGATCGACGTCGCGATGGAGGCGCTGCGCTGCCCGCCCGACGAGGCGGATGTCAGCACGCTCTCCGGCGGTGAACGCCGCCGTGTCGCGCTCTGCAAATTGCTCCTCGAAGCGCCCGACATGCTGCTCCTCGATGAGCCGACAAACCACCTCGATGCCGAGACCATCGCGTGGCTCCAGCAACACCTGATCGACTACAAGGGCACCATCCTGATCGTCACCCACGACCGCTACTTCCTCGACGACATCACCGGTTGGATCCTCGAGTTGGACCGCGGCCGCGGCATCCCCTACGAGGGCAACTACTCCGCCTGGCTCGAACAGAAGGCCAAGCGGCTTGAGCAGGAAGCCCGCGAAGACAAGGCCAAACAACGCACCCTCGAACGCGAGCTTGAATGGATCCGGCAAGGTGCCAAGGCGCGCCAGTCCAAGCAAAAGGCCCGGATCGACCGTTACGAGGAACTCGCCGGGCAGTCCGAGCGCGAAAAGATCAGTCGCGCCCAGATCATCATCCCGAACGGCCCGCGCCTCGGCTCCAAGGTGATCGAGGTGAACGGCCTCAAGAAAGCCATGGGCGACAAGCTCCTGATCGAGGACCTCGACTTCTCCCTCCCCCCCGGCGGGATCGTCGGCGTCATCGGCCCGAACGGCGCGGGTAAATCCACGCTCTTCCGCATGCTCACCGGTCAGGAAACCCCTGACGCTGGCGAGATTGAGTACGGCGACACCGTCGATCTAGCCTATGTCGACCAGTCCCGCGACGCGCTGGAC
The DNA here is from genome assembly GCA_039193985.1 of Pseudomonadota bacterium. GTDB lineage: Bacteria > Pseudomonadota > Alphaproteobacteria > Rhodobacterales > Rhodobacteraceae > JAJDOD01. The sequence goes on along the minus strand of JBCCWG010000107.1, from coordinate 1,309 downwards.
GCAGATAAAACCGTGTGGGAGGAGATCTCCGGCGGTGGCGAGATCATCGAACTGGGGGACGCCCAGATGAACAGCCGCGCCTACTGCTCGGCCTGCAATTTCAAGGGCGGCGACCAGCAGAAGAAGGTCGGCCTGCTCTCAGGCGGCGAACGCAACCGCGTCCACATGGCCAAGCTCCTGAAATCGGGCGGCAACGTCCTCCTCCTCGACGAACCCACGAACGACCTCGACGTCGAGACCCTCCGCGCCCTCGAAGACGCCATCGAGGCCTTCGCCGGCTGCGCCGTCATCATCAGCCACGACCGCTTCTTCCTCGACCGCCTCTGCACCCACATCCTCGCCTTCGAAGGCGAGGCCCATGTCGAATGGTTCGAGGGCAACTTTGAGGACTACGAGCAAGATAAGAAGCGCAGACTCGGCCCTGACGCGCTGGAACCGAAGCGGATCAAGCATAAGAAGTTTACCCGGTGATCTTCGCGCCAGCGAAGGTCACCCGTGCGCGAAAGCGGTTTTGCGCAGCAAAACTGCGTGCGGCACCCGGTTGAAGTGGTTTGCCGTATTGAAACCAGACTGCGCGATAGTTATCTCTTTTTTGCCCTTGGAGGTCGCTCAAACCGACCGCTAGGAAGGTGGACATTCGCTGTGCGAACAAGGAAGCCAGAACCTTCGAATTGGGAAGTGCTTAGCGGCGCTGTGTCGAAAGCCTAGCGGTAAGTAGGCTAAGGCGGTCCAAACAGTGTGAGGCTGGTGGGTAGCCGTCGAATTGCGGGCCTCAAGTGTACATAGAGGTGCGCGAACCGCCGGAATTGGGGCGGTATAAAAGTACTGAGCGAACGTAAATCGCTCATCCGGATGAGCATCGCTTAGGATAAATTCCAATGCGGTTTTCATTCAAAGTGGAAGGGCGAGTGCGCTACGCCGATATCGTCGGCACCATCGCACTCTTGCTAACGATACTCGGGTTCTTCGTGTGACGTTGGGCGGCCCACAGGGCCGCCCTTCCGTTTTCCAATAAGAGCGGAAAAGCTCCCTCAAGCGAATGAAGGCTTGCCGTTTCGCGCCGCTGCTTCGCGAAAGAGGCGCAATGCGGTCTCTACTTGCCGTTCTCTTAACTCAACAGCGCGTTCGCGGTTTTTTAGGGATTCCTCTCTGATTTTCAAACGCTGTTCGCGCGCAAACTGACGCGAAGCGCGGGACTGCCAAAAAAACATCGGCTTTACGTCGGAAACGTAAGAATCGCTTCTTTTCAGATCAGAAGTTCCGAGCATCTGTGAGGCAATTCTCGGGTTCATAGCGAGCTCCTTCTTAG
>JBCCWG010000106.1:0-8979 GCA_039193985.1 Pseudomonadota bacterium | reverse complement strand
GACGTCGATCACCTCGCCCAGATCCGAATAGGGCAGCACCGGCAGGACGGGGCCAAAGACCTCTTGCTGCAGTGCCGTGTCGTCCCAGGTGGAGGGGTAGAGCACGGTGGGGTCGATGAACCTTTGTTCGATGTCAAAGCCGCCGCCATGCACGATTTTTTCGGGCAAGATGTAGGAGGCGACAAGCTTGGTGTCTTTTTCGCTGATCATGCGAGCGAAATCGGGGCTCTGGATCGGGTTCTCGCCACACATGCGCGTCAACGCGGCCTTGAGTTCGGAGAGGAACGCATCCGCGACGGCCGCGTGCACATAGACATAGCCGGGCGCGATGCACCATTGCCCCGAGATCGCGTTGTGCCCCCAGGCGATGCGGTCGGCGGACACGCGCAGGTTGGCGGTCCGATCCGCGACGGTGGGGTTTTGCCCGCCCAGTTCGAGGATGACGGGCGCGAGATGTTGGGCCGCGGCACGCATGACGACCTTGCCCACGGTGGAAGACCCGGTGAAAAAGATGAAGTCGAAGGGCAGATCCAGCAGTACCGAAATCTCCTGCCGCCCGCCGGTGACGACGGCGACATTCTCCGGTTCGAAATATTGCGGCACCAGTTCCGCAAAGAGAGCAGCGTTGGCCGGCGCCGTGTTGGCGGGCTTCAGAATGACCGGGTTGCCCGCAGCCAGCGCCGCGATGGCCGGGTCAGGAAGCAGCAGGATCGGCGCATTGAACGGGCCGATGACCCGCGTCACCCCAAAGGGTTTTTTGTGAATCACGCCGCGATGGCCCGCGTTTTTGCACCCCTCGCTGAGCGAGACCTCTTCCGGGGTCATCAGGTCGTCGAGATGTTCACAGTAGTAGGTCACATTGCCCAACGGCACGGTGATTTCGAACATTTGCTCAAAGGGCGGTTTCCCGAAATCCGTGTGCAGCGCGGCCTTCCAGGCCTCTTCTTGTTCGGTCAGCATCCGCGCGATGCGGTCCGGTTGGTCAAGCCTCCAGGCGCGGGTCTTGGTCACATCCATCAGGAAATTCTCCCGCTGGCAGTCCAGCAGGCCTTGATAGGGGCTGGTCATGTCAGGCTCCGGGGAAATTGGCGGCGGGCCGTGTCGGTGCCAGGTCGTCGCAGCAAGGGCTATTTGGTGGTGTAGCCGCGGTTGTCGTTGACCGCCTTGCCTGCTTCTTTCAGAACGAAGAAGGCCGATTTTGAGTTGATCGCCGACATCATGTCATATTCGGCTTCTGTTTTTCAACGATGGGCTTTTTCAGGACCATGCGCACTGTGTTGATCGCGATGTCGGGGCGGCCCAGGGCCACGGTGGCGTCGGTGAACAGTTTCTCCATCGCATCGGCGCTGGTCAGATCGGCCTGAAAGGCGGCGGCTTTGGCCCCCGTGCCTTGGAGCGCGGCCACGGTGTCTTCGGCGGCGGCCTTGGTGCTGTCGCTGTTGCGCTGTTGTAATGCACAGCAATGGCCGATGCGCCTTTTTTTCACCACCTGACAGCCGGATCGTGTGAAAAACCGGGTTTCGCGCCGCGCGCGTTCACGCGCTGATGAGCATCAACGTTCGAGGCTTTAACCGGCATTCTCGAACCAGCGGCGGGTTTGCTCGTCTACGGGAAGCAGCGTTTCGATCCGCAAATCATCCAGCGTCGCATCCATGCTCATGCCGACGGTCGCGATCAATGAAAACAGCCGCAGCTCAGCACCGTTTATCAGAAACTCGATGGACAGAACCGGTGCGGGGTGCTCTTGGGGACGATCCGCTATGGCCTCGGCGACCCCGGGCAGCGCCTTTAACTCGGCCAGCAGCGACTTTCCGTCGGCGTCATGCGGGCGGCGCGCGACCTCGAGATCAAGCAGGCGAAACAAGGCGCGTGCCACCTCGGACCAGTTGCGGATGTTGGTTCGAAGCGTGCCGGGCGAAAACACATCGCGAAGCAGATTGGGCTGGCCGGTGCCACCGGCAATCGCGAAGAACCGCATCGCACTGGTGTTGGCGCTTTGCAGGTTCCAGATGCGGTCAATCGACATGGCGGGGAAAGGCTCATGCCCTTTCAGCACATGTTCGATCGACAGGTTCACGGCGTTGCGCACGTCCGCGCTCCAGCTTGCATCGGCGGATTGTGGTGCAAATCCTGCCGAGACCAGCATCACATCATGCTCGGCCGCTGGCATCTCGAGCGCGTCACATAACTGCCGCACCGCGTAGCGGCTTGGCTTGGAGCGACCAGTTTCGAGAAAACTGATATGGCGCTGTGACATCCCTGCATGGAGGGCAAGATCAAGTTGGCTGACATGCCGCCTGTTGCGCCACGATTTCAACAACGGGCCAAACGCGTCCTGTGGTCGGTTCATCGAAAGTGTCATGCCTCCTGGTTCGCATGAAGTGATGCGTATTCCTATTACGTAGGGGGTAATTGAGACACGGGCATCGGCGTGGGATTGCTGGTCACAACCGATCAAACCACCCGAGGTACATCATGCCACGTTCTGCAACAGCCCGCATTTTTCTCAAGCTGAACAGCCAGTTTTCCGCACTGAACGGCCTTGCGCTCTTGCTTGCAGCCGGCGCTTTGGCCCCGTTCCTTTTCGCAGACCCGGTTGATTGGGTTGCATCGGGACTTCGCGGTCTTGGCATCGGCCTTCTGGGTTTTGCAGGCGTGCTGTACCTGCTCTCCAGGAACCGCTTTATCTCGCGCGCGACGGTTCATGAGATTGTTCTGCTTGATGCGCTCTGGGTTGTGGGCAGCATTGTCCTGATCGTCTATTTTGGCAGCATCCTCACAACCAGCGGCCTTGTTGTCGTGACAGCGGTCGCGATGGTCGTTGCGTTCTTTGCGATCTCTCAATTCGCGTCTGCCGCGAAAATCGAACTCCCCGTGCCGGTGGCAGATGTGTCGATACGAGACGGGACACTCCATGCAACCGTCAAACGCAATGTGAACGCGCCAACGACAACGGTTTGGGACGTCATGACGGACCACCCGGCCTATGCGAAGGTCGCCGACAACATCTCACGGGTCGAGGTTCTCTCTGGGGACGGCCCGGGCATGATGCGGCGGTGTTACGGTCCCAAGGGCGAGAGCTGGGATGAAACCTGCGACCTGTTCAAGCCCGGACAGAGCTACGGGTTCCGCATCCATACCGAGGCCGAGGATTACCCCTACCCATTTTCGGAACTCTCAGGTCGTTGGTCCGTCAAGGCGCAGCCGGCAGGATCCGTATTCGACATCAAGATCGCAGGTGTGCTGAAAGGCAACGCGCTGTCGAAGTGGTTGTTTGCGACGATGGCGAAACCGCAGTTCAGGGCGATCCTGATTGATCTTGCCGATGCTTGGGCAGACCGTATGGAACGGGAGGCCAAGCGGTCGCACGACCGTCAACCATCACCAGCACGGGGCAAAACATGAAACCCAGCATCAGCGTGATGGCCATTGCGGTCAGGGATATGGATCGCAGCCGGAGGTTCTGTGAAGAGGCAATGCGCCTCCCGGTGGCGCATCCGGCACCCGGCGTCCCATTCGTTTGGATGGGGCCAAAGGGTGACCTTCCAAGGCAGGCGCAAAATTGACCCCTGAAGCACCGATTATCGGTCCGGATGTGCGACTGGACAAGATTGCATACCTGTCTCCGTCCGCGCAGCTTTATGGGAAAATTGTCATTCGCGAAGGCGCGTCGATTTGGCCAAATGTCGTGATGCGCGCAGAAGTCCACGAGATCAGAATTGGAGAACGTACCAATATTCAGGACTTCGTCATGATCCATGTAGGCGTCCAGACACCGACAATCGTGGGGCAGGATTGTTCGATCACCCATCATGCAACGCTTCACGGGTGCACGATCGAAGACCGATGTTTGATTGGAATCAATGCAACCGTCATGGATGGCGCCGTAATCGGTGAGAATTCAATTGTTGCGGGTCAATCTATCGTGACAGAAGCAAGCGTTTTCCCGCCAAATTCGGTAATTGCCGGTGTTCCAGCCAAGCGAGTGAAAACCGCGGACAACGCCGCAGCCAACCTTGCCAACGCCCGGATTTACCGTCGGAATGCCGAGAATTACGCGGACGGTCTCTTTCGGATGCGGGATCGGGACTTTCGTGCAGCGACCCGTCCTAACGTAAAGTGATCCGATTGGGTCGCCGGCGTTTCGGCCGGTCGGGTTCACAGGTTGCGATTTTACGCAGATCTGCACACCCGAGACGACCGCGTATCCGATGTCGTTTCCACAAGGGACGGCGGGAACGCCAGCACACTGCCATTTGCGGTCACCGTTTCGAAAAGAAAAGACAGCAACGCTTCACGATCATTCAGGAAAGCGACGTAATATGTTTGCACCAAGTGACAAAAGACTTCCACGTCGATGGCGGAGCGGGTCATCTCGATCAGGTTGATACGGGCGCCTGGAGCCACTGTGTCGGATGTCTTTAACTTGCGCCACATTGTGTTGAGAAGGTCGCTCAGCTGTTCGGGCGTCGTGTCGCAGCGCAATGACAGGACCGTGTTGAACAAGAACCGATCCCGGGCCGAGAAGTTCTCAATCTGCATGGCGGCGAAGCTGCCATTGGGGACGGTACGCGTGTGCGGGCCACGGTCCGGATCTTGGAAGAGCGTATGCCGATGTCTTCGACCGTCCCGGAGACATCGCCCAATCCGCAACCTGCAGGACCAACCGGCCCAGCATCAGACTGACGCACAGCGACAGCGCGGCGACGGCGAGGATGGCCAGCCAGTGGCCGGTCGGAACGGTCAGCACCGTGGTCTTCTTCAGCTCATTCGGCAGCAAAGCATCCGGTGGGCTTTCCGCTGCGCGCTCAATGAGATGCTGGATCTCGTTGAGCGTTTTGTGCGAGAACAGCCAGACGAAGCGGCCACCGGCAACCGCGACCCGCTGCAGGATCAGGGGGACCTCGAGGCGGCGCACGCGGAGGGCACCGACCTCTTCCGGATCGGCGCTCATTTCATCGGTGAGATTGCCCTCGGGACTGGCGGAAATGTCGTCTGTCAGAAAGAAATAGCCGCTGCTGTCAAGCAGCTCCTTGAGTTGCTTGGCGCGGCGCGCACCCTCGGCATCGGGCACTCCGCGCCTGTCGAGGAAAAGCGCGGCCTCGCGCATCGCCTTGAGGTAGCCGTTGACCGTGCCCGGTGGCGAGGCCCGGCCATAGGGGTCGGGCGTAACGGAAGGCGTGGTGTCTTTGGTCGGGTCCTGAGCGGCGACAGGGGCTGGCAGCAGAAACGTCGCCACCGCCAGCACCGCAAAAGCAAGTGCCGTCCAGCGCATCTCGCGGCTCGCGAAGTTGGCGATGGCCGTCAGATAGTCGCCTTTGAACAGCGCTGATGCGCCGCCTTCTATGCGCTTCAGCCCGGTTTCAAGGTCTGCCACGTCAGCCGAGATCCTGAGGCGCATCGTCTTGATACGCCCCAGAAGAGAAAGGCGACGGAATGTGGATGAGTTGACCATGTGCCCGGCCCTCCGTCCCAGCGCCGCACAAGCAGCGAGGCGACGACGCCAAGCGCAAAGGCGGTGGCGACCGATTGCATCGGGCGATGCGCGATGTCGGACTTCAACTCGTCCCTGCCCATTTTCATCGTGTCGTGGACGCGCCGCTTCATGTCGTGAAGCTCGGCCTTCATGGTGCCATTTTCCCTGGACAGACGGATGAGCAGCCCGGTCACTTCGTCTGACAGGGTTTTGCCTTGGCTGGCAGGCGGCAGGCTTGCGGCCTCATGCGCGAGGTCTTCAACCTTGGCGGCGGTGCTGGTGGTGTTGGTATGTTTGGTCAAGAGTTCGCCCTCGGGTTTCTGTGGGTCAGTCGATTTCGCCGTTCTCGGACAGAGCGATGCCGACACCGGCGACGACGATCAGGAACGGTGTGAGCGTCGGGAGTTGCACCAGGGTGAGTGCCGCAGGGAACACCCCGCTCACGATCCCGCCAATCACCGGGATCAAGTTCAGCACGAACACACGGAACGCCCAGAACCCGGCGAAGTCGACGCCCGCGATTTCCAGCGCGACCCAAACCATGACAGCCATGGCGGCGCTCGTCAGGCTCTTGGTGAAAAGATTGGACCGGACGCGTTGCCCGATCTCGGCAAGAACAGCGCTGATCTTCGCGTGACGCTCGTCATCGCGCGCCATGTCCTTGCGCTTTTTGCCGAGGAAATGCTGCTCGGCCAGCAGGAAGGCGATGTACATGACCATCGTGCCCGCGCTTCCTGCGAACCCGGCGGTGCCCTCGGCCACGCCGATGCAGGTCGCGATGACGATCAGAACCGCGGCGGCCAAAGCGCCGAGCCCTGGTTCGCCATCTTTTGCGAACAGTCGGTCAAGGCGACGCGCGAGCGCGTTGATGATGAACCACAAGAGCAGGGCCATGGCGAATGGCACCAGAAGCGCTTTACCGGCCATGAGCGCAAAGATCGTCATCAGGACCAGCGCGGTCGCCAGGGTGGCGCCGAGCAGGGTGTCGGACTGGGTCCGGGCCGGACCGGATAGGGCGAGCGGTTGCAAGAGCATGTGTCCTCTGGTGTTGGAAGGTCCTCGCGCCAGCCGGGACCGGGAGAGAGCGAACGGCGCAAGGACCCGGGGAGGGTGGAAACGTTGACGGTGTTTCCACGACCGACATGCGTCATCGCAGTCGGGGGGCGGAGTGAGTCACCGTGAAGGCCCAGGGGCCACCATGTTGTCGACGGCGACCTTGGCGTCGCTATGGCAGTCCTGAGGGACAAAATTACCCGAGACTTAAAAATCGTGGCAGGTGATGAAATGCGGATGGTGCGTGCCGATCAGATAGCCTGCCGCAACGGTTGCATGGCAGATCCCCAGTATGGCCGTCTTCAGCCGGGGTTGCTTCGACTGGTCGACATCCGGGATGGCTACGAGGATGAGGACCAGCAGGAGGTACGGCAGTGACAGCGCGACAATGGCGATTGCCAGGGCCCATTCAACCCAGCCGGTGCGCGCATTGTCGAGCGTCGGCGTATCGCTGAAGAACAGCCAAAGCGTCAGCACGGAAGGCATCAGCAGCACAAAGCGTCCACGCCAAGAAACCAGTGCGGGAAGGCCGTCGACCGGCGGAACAAACAGTCTGGCGATCATGGCGACCGTTGAGGCCGCCCAGACATGGAAGAGGTGTTCGAAGAAGATCGTGCCGAAGACGCCATAGAAGAACGCGATGCTGAAAACGCTGGTTGAAATCGCGATGGGCGACAGCATGAAGGCGCGGTTTTCGGCTTTTTGCTCGGCGGTCACGGGCTTGGCAGAGGTTTTCATGGCCATGAGGCGGTTCCCATGTCTGGTGTCAGGTCACCGCTCAGGATGCCGCCAGGTCTGGCGGGGCATCAGTGAATCACTGTGTCGGGATATGCGGATTGACCTCGGCCCCCGGGCCGAGCTGGTGTCTGGCGGTCGCTGGCCTTGCATCCGCGCCGGGACGTAATCGACCGGGTGCCAGCCCGTTTCGGGTTCAGGCGGGCACGGCCCGCAGCCCCGCCTTGGTCCACCCGTCCATGATGTGCTCGACCGCTTCGGGACTGAGGTTCCAGATCGCCAGCGCATCGCGCGCGATCGCTGGGAATGTCTGTACCCGTTCCAGAGACTTGGCCATGAAGTCCTCGGCCTCGGTGAAGTTGCCAAGTTGGGCATGGATCATCGCCCACGCGCCCGCGTAGGTCGGATCCAGGCCCACCGCCCGCTCGAGAAGTTCGACGGTGCGTTGGTGCGAGGCGTCCGACGGTTCGCGCCAGTATTCGCTTGCCAGAAGGCGTGCCTCATAGGCATTCAGCCTGGTGGTCGCCGCCTTGCGATGGAACGCGCCGGTCTTGTGGATCACACCGTGCGGCTCGGCAATCTCGGCTGCGATTTGTGAGGCGATGGCCTCTTGAATGTCGAACAGGCGCTGTACGCTGATGTCGTCATCATCAGTTTCACTCAGCATATGCGCGCCGGTTTCGGCGTCGATCAACTGCGAGGTGATCCGGATCTGATCATTCCAGCGCCGCACGCTGCCCTCCAAAATGTAGCGCACACCAAGTTCGGCCCCGATCTCGCGTGCGTCGCCCTTCACGTTTTTGTACCGAAAGGTGGAATGGCGCGCCGCCACGCGGAATTCCCGAAATCGGGCGAGCGCGTTCTGGATTTCTTCGGTGAATCCGTCGGCCAGAAATTCCTGGTCTGGGCTGCCACTGAGGTTGTCAAAGGGCATGACGGCAATGCCGTAGCGCGTCGGCGACGACGTCGCGCGTTTCGGTGGTCTCGGGGTCGAAAGCCACCTGAAACACCGGAACGTATGAGCCCTTGGGCACCAGGATGCGCAGCGGATCCTCGGCCCCTTCGGTCGCGTAATACAGGTCTAGCCGACTGCGCAGCTTGCTGGCCTGTACGCGCATGATGGTGTCGATGGTCGGATCAAAATCCTCCGGCTTGTCGAATACATCAAGGCCAATGGAATAACCTTTCAACGCCTCATCGTTCCCGGCAAGCGTCTGATCGACGAGGTATCTGAGAAACCGGGCAAGCCGGGTGGCATCGACGGAAACATCGAAATTCGTAGAGAAAGCCGAGGCCTGCATCGACAGCATCGGCGCGGAACTTGGCGAACTGGAACAGAAGGCCAATGCCGCCGGAGACCGCGCTGACGAGTGGTCGACCAAGCAGGTCGAGAAGCTCAGGGAAGACTGGAGCCAGGCCAAGGAAGACATGGAAGACATTGCCGACCGCGCCAGAAGCGAGGGTGACGAGGCTGTTCGCGAAGCAAAGGAAATCGCCGAACGTCACTACGAAGCCCTGCAAGCGGCCGTCAAAGCATATCGCGATCACCTCGATCAGTTGGCGGATACCTAAGCCGTCCGTCGGGCGGATCCTGAACCTCAACGAAAAGGACGACCAATGAATTCCACCATCAAAACGATCGCAACAAGCGCCTTGATCTGTGTCGGGGGTGTTGTTGCCAATGCACAGACCGTCGGTGAGACCGTGCTGGGCGT
>JBCCWG010000105.1:0-9242 GCA_039193985.1 Pseudomonadota bacterium | reverse complement strand
TTTCGAGGTCGGGCTGGCCTGTGGTGGTCAGATCGAAGTGCTGGTCGAGCCGGTCGGCGTCGGGCAGGGGCCATCGGTTGCGCAATTGCAGGCGCTGGTCAACGCGCGCGCTGCGCGGCGGCCGGTGGTTTGGGAAGTGAACACCGAGAGTTGGACACGGCGGCTGATTGAACGCGATCCGAAAAACGCCGAGGTTGAGACGCTCTTTCGCACCGACAAATCGACGCGCGAGGGGGCCCTGTTTCGCGGTGTTCACAACCCGCCCCTGCGGCTGGTGATCGTGGGCGCGGTGCATATCGCGCAGCCCCTGGTCCAGATGGCGCGCTTGGGCGGCTATGACATCGTCATGTCCGACCCGCGCGACAGCTTCGCTTCGGCCGATCGGTTTCCAGGTGAGACGTTCCTTGAGGGGTGGCCGGATGAGGCCTTGGCGGAGTACGGGTTGGACACAAGGACGGCAGTTGTCACGCTGAGCCACGACCCCAAGATCGATACGCCCGCCTTGCAGACGGCCCTGGCGAGCGAGGCGTTCTATATCGGGGCTCTGGGCTCGACCCGGACCCACGGCAAGCGCGTTTCGGCGCTGCAGGAGGCGGGGGTGTCCGACGATGCCATTGCGCGGATCGATGGCCCGGTGGGCCTCGACATCGGCGCCGCGTCGCCTGCGGAAATCGCGGTGTCGATCATGGGCGAGATGACGGAACGGTTGCGCCGCCCAGATACGCGCCCGGGGGCCACGTGACCTTTGGTGACGTGCCGCTTGCCGAGGCCGAGGGCGGTGTTCTTGCGCATTCCCTGCGCTTGACGAACGGCGTTCTGAAAAAGGGGACATTGCTTGAGGCCAGCCATATCGCCGCCTTGGGCGAGGCCGGGCACGTGTCTGTCGTAATCGCGCGGCTTGACCCGGAAGACATCGATGAAGACGCGGCGGCGCTGCGGATTGGTACTGCGCTTTTGAACGATAACTTGCGGCTTGGGCCCGCGTTTACCGGGCGCGTGAATGTGATTGCCAAGCGCGCGGGCGTCTTGCGTGTCGCAATCGAGCCCGTCGACGCAATGAACCGGCTCGACGAAGCGCTGACGTTGGCCACATTGCCGGATCAGATGCGGGTCGCGGCGGACCAGTTGGTGGGCACCGTGAAGATCATTCCCTACGGCCTGCCGTCCTCTGTGGTCGATGCGGGCGTATCCTGTCTCGCGGGGTCGGCATTGGAGTTACATCCCTTCGTCGGCGGCGCAGCTCGGTTGGTCATGACGCGGACGCCCGGTTTCAAAGACAGCCTGTTGGTCAAGGGCGAAGAGGTCGTGCGAACGCGGCTGGAAGCCATCGGGTACGACTTGCAGGATGTCACCGTAGTGCCGCATGAGACGGCGGCAGTTGCGGACGCTTTGCGCCCGGATTGTGACCTGACGCTGATCCTCGGCGCATCGGCCACGTCGGACCGCAACGATGTCGCCCCGGCGGCTGTCGTCGCAGCGGGCGGACATATCGACCGGTTCGGGATGCCAGTGGACCCCGGTAACCTGTTGTTTCTGGGCGATTTGGCCGGTGCGCCCGTAGTCGGCCTGCCGGGATGCGCCCGTTCGCCCGCATTGAACGGCGTGGACTGGGTGCTGGAACGTCTCTCTGCGCGCCTGCCCGTGACTTCCGAAGATGTGGCCGCGATGGGCGTGGGCGGGTTGCTGAAGGAGATGCCCGGCCGCCCGCAACCGCGACGACCCAAATCGTGAGCGACCGGGTCCTGACCTTTTCCAATCGCGGCATTCATTGCCCTGCGGCGGATATCTATATCGACCCATGGCGACCCGTGGACCGCGCCTTGATCACCCATGGGCACGCTGATCATGCGCGCCCAGGAATGGCGCGCTATCTGGCGACGGAGGAGGCGGCGCCGGTCATGCGGCACCGTCTGGGCGAGATTGATCTGGACACCGTGCGCTATGGCGAGGGGGTGACGATCAATGGAGTGCGTTTCAGCTTTCACCCTGCAGGACACGTGCCGGGCTCGGCGCAAATCCGGGTCGAGCACAAGGGCGAGGTCTGGGTGGTCTCCGGCGACTACAAACTGGAAGCCGACGGGATCAGCACACCGTTCGAGCCAGTGGCCTGCGACACGTTCATCACCGAATGCACCTTTGGTCTGCCGGTGTTCAACTGGGCGCCCCCCGGCCAGGTGGCGGCCGATATCAACGCCTGGTGGCGGGCGAATGCGGCGGACGGCAAATTCTCGATCTGTGGCGCGTATTCGCTTGGCAAGGCGCAGCGCATTCTGGCGGCACTCGACCCGTCCATCGGGCCAATCCTGTGCCATGGTGCGGTCGAGGGGACGAACGAGGTCCTGCGGGGGCAGGGGATCGACCTTCCGGACACAACTTACGTGACCCCAGAACTCGACGTGAAGTCGGTGCCGGGGGCGTTCGTGCTGGCCCCGCCTTCGGCCCTGGGCTCAACCTGGGCCCGGCGATTCCGGCCCGCGTCGACGGCTTTTGCCAGCGGTTGGATGGCGCTGCGCGGCGTGCGGCGGCGGCGTGCGGCGGATCGCGGCTTCGTGATGTCAGACCATGCCGACTGGGCCGGGCTGAACACGGCGATCCGCGAGACCGGTGCGTCGCGGATCTTCGTGACACATGGCTACACCTCGATCTTCCAGCGCTATCTGGCCGAGCAGGGCTATGACGCGGGGATTGTCGAGACCGAGTTCGGGGCTGATGCGGAAGAGGGCGAATAACCGTCGATCCACGATTCCCTATTGCGCAGAAACCCGCTAGAACAGCCAAAACGCTGGACCGAGGCGCGGCATGGCAGTACCGAAACCCGTCGTTCTATGTATCCTCGATGGCTGGGGCCTGCGCGATGACCCGACCGCGAATGCGCCGAAACTGGCCGAGACACCGACCTTTGACCGGATCATGGCCACCTGTCCGAACGCAACCCTGATCACGCATGGGCGCGATGTCGGCTTGCCCACAGGGCAGATGGGCAATTCCGAGGTCGGCCACACCAATATCGGTGCGGGCCGGGTGGTAGCCATGGATCTTGGACAAATCGATCTCGCGATCGAGGATGGGAGTTTCTTTGATCAGGCCGCAATCGTTGAGTTCGCCGAGAAGCTGACCGCCAGCGGGGGCACGGCGCATGTGATCGGACTGGTCTCGGATGGCGGCGTGCATTCGCATCAGGCTCACATCGCCGCCGCCGCGCGCGCCTTGCGGGATCGAGATGTGCCGGTCGTCGTGCATGCAATGACAGATGGGCGGGATGTGGCGCCAAAGTCGGCCGCCGGATATGTCTCAGCCCTTGCTGATGCCTTGCCTGAGCGTGTCGAGATCAAAACGGTCTCGGGCCGCTACTTTGCGATGGATCGCGACACGCGGTGGGACCGTGTCGAAAGGGCCTATCGCGCCATGGTGCTGGGCGACGCATCGGTGCAGGCCGATGCCGTGTCTGGCATCGAAGCCGCATATGCCGCTGGCAAGACGGATGAGTTCATCGAACCTTTTGTCACCGTGGATTATGGCCGTATGGCCGAGGGCGACGGCGTGTTCTTCGTCAATTTCCGGGCCGACCGCGCACGAGAGATCCTCAGCGCTATCGGCGCGCCGGAATTTGATGCGTTCGACACCGGCGGGCGACCAAAGCTCGCCGCTCTCTTGGGTATGGTCGACTATTCCGAGGCGCATAACGGGTTCATGACCACGGTTTTCCCGAAGCAGAAAATCGAGAACACTTTGGGTGCTTGGGTCGCCAAACAGGGGCTCACGCAGTTCCGGCTGGCCGAGACCGAGAAGTACCCGCACGTGACCTTTTTCCTCAATGGCGGCAAGGAAACGCCGGAGGATGGCGAAGAGCGTTTCATGCCGAAATCGCCCAACGTCGCAACCTATGATCTGCAGCCCGAGATGTCGGCGCCGGAAGTGACCGAGAAGTTCGTCGAAGCCATCGAGGCAGGCTACGACCTGATCGTCGTGAACTATGCCAACCCCGACATGGTGGGGCATACCGGCGATATCGGCGCCGCCGTGAAGGCGTGCGAGGCCGTGGATCAGGGGTTGGCGCAGGTCGTGACTGCGTTGGAGGCGGCTGGCGGCGCGATGGTGCTGACGGCAGATCATGGCAATTGCGAAACCATGATCGACCCCGAAACCGGTGGCCCGCATACGGCGCACACGACGAACCCCGTGCCCGTGGCGGTCATCGGCGGACCAGAGGGGGCGACGCTCACGGATGGGCGGTTGGCCGATCTGGCCCCGACCGTTCTGGACCTGATGGGCCTCGATCTGCCACCCGAAATGACCGGCAAAAGTGTGATCCGCCGATGATCCGCACCGCGCTTCTTGCTCTCTCCTTGTCCACGGCGGCTGTGACAGCCGATCCGGCGCTGAATGCGCGCGAGCAGTTGGTCGCTGCGGCCGCTCTTGTCGAGGCCGCCGAGAGCGCGCGTGACAGGGTCGACGCGCTGACCGATGCGGTCAGGGCATATGACGCCGGGTTGTCGGCGCTACGGACCGAGTTGCGGCGCCTGACGCTGAGAGAACGCGCGCTGAACGAAAGTCTTGCGGATGAGGATGGGGACGTCTCAAGCCTGCTTGCGCTGATGCAAAACGCGACGCTGCAGGCCGAGACGCAAAGCCTTTTGCATCCGGGCAGTGCGGTCGACACCATCCGTGCCGGGGCACTGGCAAGTGTGCTGGTGCCATCGCTCTATGCACGGGCTGGCACGCTTGAGGCGGAACTGACCGAACTGGAAGATGTGCGCACGGTGATCGAAGCGGCGAAGGGGGCCATGTCAGATGGGCTGGCTGCGGTGCAATCGGCCCGCGTGGCGCTGGCGGATGCATTAACGAACCGGACCGATTTGCCGCCGCGACTCGCCACCAACGACGCGGCGATGGTGGCCTTGGTGAACAGCGCCGACACGCTTGCAGGCCTGGCAGACAGCCTTTTGTCGGTATCCAATGATGCGGAATTGGTAAGCATGGGTGCGTGGGCTCCGCCGGCCTATGGGAGGCTTCTTGCGCCGTTTGCTGCCGACAGCCTCCGCCCCGGCTGGGCTCTGGCAACCGAACCTCGGGCGCTTTTGACCAGCCCGGATGACGTAACTATAAGATACTCAGGGGATTTCCCCGACCAGGGCAAGGTGGTGATCCTCGAAGGCGATGCTGGCCGAATGATGCTTATGGCCGGGCTTTCGACCAGTTTTGTCGAGATCGGGCAGGTTGTTGCGGCTGGTGAGCCGCTGGGCTTTGCCGGGCCCGGTCAATTGGCCGCACAAGATAAATTGAACGTAAACGGGGCTGAGAGTAGTCTTCTTGGCGAAGAAACGCTCTATATTGAGATCAGACAAGGTGGCGCGCCGGTCGACCCGGCGACGATCCTGACGCTGGAACAAGAACAAGGATAAGGCATGCGACAGTTTTTTCTGGCCACGATAACGGGGGTGATGTTCGGCGCCGTCGTAACGACACAGGTTGCCGGACCCCTGATCGCCCAGGAGGCCGAGAAGAAGGCGAGCATTTACGAGCAACTCGACCTGTTCGGCGACATCTTCGAGCGCATTCGCTCGCAATATGTGGAACAGGTGGACAGCGAGGAACTGATCGAGGCGGCCATCGACGGCATGCTGACATCGCTTGACCCGCATTCGTCCTATCTCTCGCCCGACGATGCGCAGGCCATGCGGGTGCAGACACGTGGCGAGTTTGGCGGTCTGGGGATCGAGGTCACTCAGGAAGAGGGCTTTGTGAAAGTCGTCTCGCCGATCGATGGCACGCCCGCCGATCAGGCAGGGATGGAAGCCGGCGATTTCATCACGCATGTCGACGGGGAAAGCGTGCTTGGTCTGACGCTGGACGACGCGGTTGACCTGATGCGCGGACCGGTCGGTTCCGAAATCATCATCACGGTCGTACGCGAAGGCGAGGCGGAACCGTTCGATGTCTCGATCATTCGCGACACCATCAAACTGACGGCCGTGCGCAGTCGCACCGTGGGCGAAACGGTCGTCCTGCGCCTGACG
The DNA here is from genome assembly GCA_039193985.1 of Pseudomonadota bacterium. GTDB lineage: Bacteria > Pseudomonadota > Alphaproteobacteria > Rhodobacterales > Rhodobacteraceae > JAJDOD01. The sequence goes on along the minus strand of JBCCWG010000105.1, from coordinate 3,225 downwards.
ACGTTCAGCGATCAGACGTTCCCGACCATGCGCGAGCAGTTCAACGAACAGGTCGAAGAACTGGGCGGGCTTGAGAATGTGAATGGATTTGTGCTCGACCTGCGCAACAATCCGGGCGGTTTGCTGACGCAGGCGGTGCGGGTGTCGGATGCGTTCCTCGATTCCGGCGAGATTGTCTCGACCCGGGGGCGCGAACCGCAGGATGGTGACCGTTTCAATGCCGAACCCGGTGATCTGGCCGATGGCAAGCCCATCGTCGTGTTGATCAATGGCGGGTCGGCCTCGGCTTCGGAGATTGTGGCGGGCGCCCTGCAGGATCATCGCCGAGCGATTGTCGTTGGCACCAAATCCTTTGGTAAGGGCTCGGTCCAGACCGTCATGCCGTTGCGTGGCGAAGGTGCGATGCGGCTGACGACGGCGCGGTATTACACCCCTTCGGGCCGGTCCATCCAGGCATTGGGCGTCTCACCCGACATCATCGTCGAACAACCGCCGCGGCGCGACGACGAGGATGAGGAAGAAAACGCTCTTACCGGTCGGTCGGAAGCCGATTTGCGCGGGTCGCTGTCGAGTGATCTCAGCGAGGATGAACGCCGCCAGATCGAGCAAGACCGGGAGCGTGCGCAAGCCGCGGCCGATCTTCGCGATGAGGATTACCAGCTGGCTTATGCGATCGATATCCTGAAGGGCCTTTCCGCGCTTGGTCCGGAATACGCAGCAGCCCTGGCGCGCCAGGCAAACTGAGGCATTGCGTCCCGCTTCGCGGGTCGCCCAGCTGGGGGAGCTTTGCTCCCCCAGACCCCCTCAGGATATTTTGAGGCCGATAATTGGGTGAGTTGCGCCGCATCGCCGGTGTGGTTATTGCGATGACCCATGTCTGAACCTCTGTCAAAGTCGCATGGTCGCCGCAATATCGGACCAAGTGCTGCACCGCGTGACCTGATGTCAGGCGGTCCATCGGAGAATTCTGGCTGGTGTGCGCAGGTTATCACGCTGTTTCCCGAAGTGTTTCCCGGTGTGTTGGGTGCATCTCTTACCGGTAAGGCGATGGATCAGGGCCTCTGGCAGCTTGATCCGATTGATCTGCGGGTATTTGGTGAGGGCAAGCACCGCAAGGTCGACGACACACCTGCGGGCGGCGGCGCCGGGCTGGTGCTGCGCCCCGATATCATGGGCAAGGCCATCCGGTTCGTCCAGAGACGGCGGAAACTGCCCCTCGTTTACCTCTCACCACGAGGTGCGCCCTTCGATCAGGCGATGGCGCAGCGCTGGGCGGCGGGACCGGGCATTTGCCTGATTGCCGGGCGGTTCGAGGGGCTGGACCAGCGGGTGATCGACCATTTCGAGATCGAGGAAGTGTCGCTGGGCGATTTCGTGATGACCGGGGGCGAAATTGCGGCGCAGGCGATGATCGACGCCACCGTGCGGCTGTTGCCGGGGGTTCTTGGCAACGCGGCCTCGACCGAAGAGGAGAGCTTTTCGACCGGGCTCTTGGAACATCCGCAATACACGCGGCCCGCAGTCTGGGAGGGGCGGAGCATTCCCGAGGTTTTGACGTCGGGAGACCACAAGGCGGTTGCGGACTGGCGGCGTGCCGAGGCGGAGAAGCTTACCGCAGCGCGGCGTCCGGATCTTTTGGAGGGTTCCGTTACGGACACTGAGCCGGACCAAGGGTGATGACGCCTGGCGCGTTCCTGCCGTTTCTGGCGCTTCTTGGTGTTGGTACGATTTGCTCCTCGATGATTATCCCGTTCATGGCCTTCTTTCTTGTCGAAGGGCTGGGGCGGGACCCCTGGGTGATCGGTCTATATTCCGGCTCTGGCATCATCCTGACAGTTGCGTTCAACTGGGGGATTGCCAGATGGATCGACGCCGGGGCGCGTGTCCTTCCCCTGGTGCTTGTCGCAGCATGCGGATTTGGCGTTGCCGCTTTGACCTTAAGCATATCCCCGAGTTTCGCGATGGTGATGAGCGTCGGGCTTGTCGGCTTTGCCGTTTCTTCAAGCGCTGTATCGACCATGTTCTCTGCGGGCGGCCATCTGGCCGAAACGCTGAAAGTCGAACGCAGCCGCTCCAATGCTCTCATGCGGGCCACAACGTCGGCGGCGTGGATGATAGGTCCGGCTTTCAGTTTCCTGTTGGCGGATCAGTTCGGGGCCGCCGCGGTCTTTCCCGTCTGCGCGGTGTTGTCGCTTGTATGGCTTGGTCTCGCCTTTTCGGTCATTCCGTCTTCGATGACGGCCCCCGCTCCGGCTCCGGGCGGGGTTGAAACCAAGGCGGCCCCCGGATTGCTTCTGTGGTTGGCGGCAGCATACGTCTTCTGCCTCGCGTTGGCCCATTCGCTGACCTTCACCGCGCTGCCGCTGTTTTATGTGCAGGAGGTCGGGTTGCCGGGGTTTGCGCCGGGCATGGCATTTAGTGTCAAAACCTTTGTCGAGATATTTGCGATCTTTGCCACGCCCGCCCTCATAGCACGGTTCGGCATGCGAAGATCGCTGTTGGGGACGACAGCGCTGGCCGTGGTTGCCATTCTGGTTCTCGCCTCTGTCAGTTCGTTTCCGCAGATGCTGGGAGCTGCAGCGCTTGAGGGTCTGTATTACGGCCTCTTCGCCAGTCTGGGGTTGTCGTATCTGCAAAGCTTTGCTGTTGATCGCCCGGCACAGGCAACTGCGATCTATTGGAACACACTCAAGATCGCCGGTCTGGTGGCTGGTCCGGTCGCGGGGTTGATCGCCCAGTTTCACAGCTTTCAATTGGTGGTTCAGACAGCGTCGCTTGTGGCCCTTCTGGCCTTTGCCGTTCTCGCCCTGAGTGCACGGGTCCGTTAGCCGTGCCACAACACAGGGCTTGATCGAACGGGAATGTTCTACTAGACACCGCCCGTCTGGCCGCGGGATGACTCTCGGTCGACACTTTCGTTCAATAGAGCGAAGGCGAAGAAAACGACACCTGCATCCTCCGGCGGGCGGCACGACCGGCCCACAAAGACCCCGGAGCTCTGAGGCGCGATACACCTCTCGGGATCAACCCGGGGCAAATATAGGAGTGCGTCAGATGGACCTGATCGCAGAACTGGAAGCCGAGCAAGTGGCCGCGCTTGGCAATGACATTCCGGATTTCAAGGCGGGTGACACCATCCGCGTCGGCTATAAGGTGACCGAGGGCACGCGCACCCGTGTGCAGAACTACGAAGGCGTCTGCATCGCGCGCAAGAATGGCGCTGGC
>JBCCWG010000104.1:0-9281 GCA_039193985.1 Pseudomonadota bacterium | reverse complement strand
GAGGCGATGTCCTCGGCCCGCTGCACGTTCCCGGATGTCGAGGCGGCCTGCAATGCGGTGATCCTGACCATCCAGATGGGCGTGCCGGTGGCGCGGATGGAATTGCTCGACGCCGAAAGCGTGGGCGCGCTGAACGAGTACGCAAAGCTCGACCTGCCGGTCGCGCCGCTTTTGCTGCTCGAGTTCCATGGCTCGGAGGCGGGCGTGGCCGAACAGGCGGCGACCTTTGGCGAGATCGCAGAAGATGTGGGCGGCACCGGGTTCGTATGGACGGCCAATGCCGAGGAGCGCACCCGCCTCTGGCAGGCGCGGCACGATGCATATTGGGCGCTCAAGCGCCTCCGGCCAGACGCGCAGGCAGTGGCGACAGATGTGTGCGTACCGATCTCGAACCTGGCCACGGCAGTGACGCGGACGCAAGCGAGGGCCGCCGAGATGGACCTGATCTGCCCGATCATCGGGCATGTCGGCGATGGGAATTATCATTGTACGCTGCTGATCGACATGGACGATGCCGGGGAACGCGCGCGGTGCGAGAGTTTCGTGGCCTGGCTGAGCGGGCTGGCGGTGGAACTCGACGGGACCATTTCGGGCGAGCACGGGATCGGTCAGGGCAAGATGGCATCGCTGCCGAAGGAAGCGCCGAGCTCGATTGAGGTGATGCGGGCGATCAAATCGGCAATCGATCCGCATAGCATCATGAATCCGGGCAAAATCCTGCCGACCGACGTCTAGGTCACCAGGGCCCGCTGATCGTCGCGCCCCATCGCGATCAGCACCGGATCGTCGGCCTGCGCCGCCCGAAACGCCGCCTTGTCGGTCAACCCACGCCAGCCCGAAATGATCAGCGATTGCGCCACCGCACCGCCCAGCGTGGTGCCGGGACCGGCGACGATGAATAGGTCCGGTGCAAACTCGCGGGCCGCGATGCGAATGGCGTGGGTCAAATCGTAGGGCCCGGTTACCTGCGTACCGAGGGTGTATTGGCGGAGCGCTTGCGCGTCGGTGGCATGTGCCCACCAGATGTGACCGCGCCCGTCGATCATGGGGATGTTGGGCTGAGCGAAATGGCTCGCGAGAAACTGCGCCAATCCTTGTTGGGAAATCGGCTCCATCAGATCGGCGTGGAAAGCGGCGTGGTTGGCCAGCCGCAGCGGAAACCGGTCGCGTTTTTCGACCGCAGTCTCGAACGCACGCAGCCCTTCCGCGTTCCCGGCCAGGACAAGCAGCCCACCAAGATCGATGGAGCGCGCGAGGCGGTGGTCGGGGCGCGCGGCGATCTCGGCCACGAGGGCAACAAGCCGTTCCTTTTCGGCCGGATCAGGCACCCAGTTGTCGCCCATATGCGGATAGACCAGCTGCCCGCCCTGCGCCTGACCGTGCATCAGCGTGCCCATGGTGTTGGCGATGTCGAACCCCGTCTCCGGCGTGACCGCCCCTGCGCAGGCAAGCGCGGTGTACCAGCCCATCGAGTTACCGGTGACGGCGACCAGGTCAACCTTTGCAGGGTCGAGATTGAGACGGTCGCCGATACCGGCGGCATAGATCAACGCCGAGGCGTTGTCGCCCGTGCCGTGGCGTTTGGGATCGAACCTGGGCGCGGTGTCGAGCGCGGTCAGCGTCGCCTGCCCCGCCGCTGTCCTGAGCGCATCGAAGCGGGCCAGCAACCCGGAATCGGGAAAATGGCGCGTCAGGCTGCCCAACTCGGGCGCATTGTAGGTGCCACGCCCGGGGCAGATGAGAACGGCGCGCTTCACGCGTCACCCGGCGCTGGCAAAATCTGCGCAGATTTTGTTGCAGAAAATGCGCAGTTTCTGCTCTTCATGCGACGGCCCTTCGAGCAGCGTCAAGAATGCGCTCGACCGAGGGCATGGTCGCGCCATAGGCGGGGCCGGTCGCGATGAAACTGTCCTCCGCCGCAAGTCGGGTGACGGGGCGGTCGGTGGCCTCAGTGAAAAGCGCCATCAGAGCTTCTGACACCCCGCCGGTCCGCCGCGTCTCATCTACGATCAGGATGCGTTTCGCACCGCCGACGACCTCCAGCAGCGCGTCCTTCGGCAGCGGGCTGAGCCAGCGCAGGTCGATGACCCGCGTCCCGATGCCCTCGCTTGCCAGCACAGGTTCCGCCTGACGCGACAGGTAGTATCCGTTGGCAAAGCTGACGATGGCCAGGTCGGTGCCGTCGCCATGAACGCCCACTTCGCCCAGTTCGATGCGTTCGTCCGGGGCAGGATAGCGGTGCATCCAGCCACCATCGGCGGGCGTCACGTCGCGCATTGGATAGAGCGCGATGGGTTCAAGGAAGACGACCACGCGCTGTTCCTCGCGCGCAAGCCGCACGCAGGTTCGCAGCATCTTCGCGGCGTCCGCCCCGTTCGACGGGCTGGCGAGGATCAGCCCGGGGATGTCACGCAGGACAGCGACCGAATTGTCGTTGTGGAAATGCCCGCCGAAGCCCTTTTGATAGCCCAGACCCGCGATGCGCACGACCATCGGGTTGGTGAACTGACCTTTCGAGAAGAACGGCAGCGTCGCAGCCTCGCCCCGCAACTGATCCTCGGCATTGTGGAGATAGGCGAGGAATTGGATCTCGGGGATCGGCACGAACCCGTTCTGGCCCATGCCAATGGCCAGCCCGAGGATCGATTGCTCATCAAGGATCGTGTCGATCACCCGGTCGGGGCCGAAGCGCTGGATCAGTTTCTGGGTCACGCCATAGACGCCGCCCTTGCGGCCCACATCCTCGCCCATCAGTGCAATCTCGGGGTGGGTCAGCATCAGGTCGGTGAGGGCCCAGTTGATCAGGCGGCTCATCGGTTGCGGCTCGGTATGGGCCTTGAGGTCGTCGCCGAATGCCCTGGCGCGGTCCTTTGGCGCGGGCCCGTTCTTGGGCGCACAGATGCGTTTTGGCGGGATCAGGCTGGCCATCACCTGATCAGCGGTCGCAAGGCGCGGGCGCTTGACGGCCTCTGCCGCGACATGAGTGACCCGCGCCCGGGTGTCATCGTAGATTTGCAGAGCATCGTCTGGGGTTAGCGCACCCGCTTGATGCAGGAGACGGACCGAATGAAGAAGTGGATCGTTGGCCTCCTCACGCTCGACTTCCTCCCGCGACAGATAGGTGGTCGGAACATCCGCCCCAGCGTGGCCATAGAGCCGAATGGTGCGAATGTGCAAGACTGCGGGCTTGCGACGGCCGCGCACAAAGGCCGCCGCCTCGGCCGCAACGGCGCGCGTCTGATAAATGTCGAGGCCATCTGCGTGGAAGTATCTCAGCCCTGGCCGCGCTGCAAAACTGGCGGCGATCCAGCCATCAGGTGTCTTAACACTGATGCCGATCCCATTGTCTTCGCACACGAACAAGAGAGGCAGCGGAACGTTCTGGTAACTGGTCCAGGCTGCGGTGTTAAACGCGCCCTGCGCCGTCGAATGGTTTGCCGACGCATCACCGAAAGAGCACATGACAAGCGCATCTTCGGGGTACTGCACATGTTCGGGCAGGTGGCGTTTCGACAAGCCGATGGAATAGGCCGCGCCCACCGCCTTGGGCAGGTGGCTGGCGATGGTCGAGGTCTGGGGCGGGATGTTCAGAACTTTTGAGCCCAGCACTTTGTGCCGCCCGCCCGAGATGGGGTCATCGGTGGAACAGGCGAAGCTCAGTAGCATGTCCCAGGCCGGTGACTGCCCCGGCACCTGATGTGCGCGGGCGATCTGAAACGCGCCGTCGCGATAGTGCAGGAACGCCGGATCAGTTGGTCGCAGCGCATGTGCCACGGCTGCCATGCCTTCGTGCCCGGATGAGCCGATGGTGTAGAAGCCCTGCCCCGCCTTCTGCATCGCGCGGCTCTCTAGGTCGAGCGCGCGGCAAAGCACCTGCGCGCGGTAGAGGCCGACAGCGTTGGTGTGACTGAGATCTCCGGTCGGCGGGTTGCCTTCCGGGAAGTCACGGCGCGCGACGCGGTCGCGGAAATTGGCCTCGACGATTGCTGCGCGGTCCATGGGGTCTCGTCCCGGTTTGGTCTTGCGGCAAGGTTTCGCGGTTGGGTGCGGGCGTCAACCGCGAAACGGATGAGCGCACCGGGCTGGGAAGCCGGCGTGACTAGTGTGGGGAGCGTCGTTATGAGAAGGCGACGTTAAGAAAGGTCACATCAACCTGAAACAAGGGTCAGACTTAATCCTGCATTAAGGTACCGCGCGGTATTGGTGACGTGGGAGGGCCATGCATGGCCTGTCTCTCCGCCCAACTAGAAGAACGCCTGCAACCCCGTCTGCGCGCGACCCAGGATCAGTGCGTGTACGTCATGCGTGCCCTCATAGGTGTTTACCGTTTCCAGGTTCTGCGCGTGGCGCATGACGTGGAACTCCTGAGCAATGCCGTTGCCGCCATGCATGTCGCGCGCGTGGCGCGCGATCTCAAGCGCTTTGCCGCAATTGTTGCGTTTGATGAGACTGATCATCTCAGGTGCCGCACGGCCTTCGTCCATAAGGCGTCCGACGCGCAAGGCGGCCTGCAGGCCCAAGGCAATCTCGGTCTGCATGTCGGCGAGTTTCTTCTGGAAGAGCTGCGATTGCGCCAGCGGTTTGCCGAACTGCTTGCGATCCAACCCATAGGTGCGGGCGCGGTGCCAGCAGTCTTCGGCGGCGCCCATCGTGCCCCAACCGATGCCATAGCGGGCGCGATTGAGGCATCCGAACGGGCCTTTCAACCCCTCGACACCGGGGAGGAGCGCGTCTTCACCGACCTCGACATTGTCCATCACAATCTCGCCGGTGACCGAAGCCCTCAGCGAGAGCTTCCCTTCGATCTTGGGTGCCGAGAGGCCCTTCGTTCCTTTATCCAGGACGAAACCACGGATCTTGCCGTCATGCGCCTCGGACTTGGCCCAGACCACAAGGACATCCGCAAAGGGGCTGTTCGAGATCCACATCTTGGAGCCGTTGAGGACGTATCCACCCTCCGTCTTCGCGGCCTTGGTCTTCATGCCCGCCGGGTCTGACCCGGCATCGGGTTCGGTCAGGCCGAAGCAGCCGATGAATTCCCCTGACGCCAGCTTGGGCAAGTATTTTTCCTTCTGCGCCTCAGACCCGTAGGCGTGGATCGGATACATCACGAGCGAAGACTGCACGCTCATCATCGAGCGATAGCCGCTGTCCACACGCTCAACCTCGCGCGCGACCAGTCCGTACGTGACATAGCCCGCGCCAAGCCCGCCATAGGTTTCGGGGATAGTGGTGCCCAGAAGCCCGGCCTCGCCCATTTCGGCGAACAGTTCGGGCGCAATGGTTTCATTCGCATAAGCCTCGGTCACGCGGGGCAGAAGCCGTGTCTGGGCAAAGGTCCGGGCGGCGTCCGAGATCAGGCGCTCGTCTTCCTCGAGTTGATCCACAAGGCGAAACGGATCTTCCCAGTCGAAACTGCCCAACGAGGGGCCGAACCCGGTTGCGACTTCGTCTTTCATCTTGGCGACTCTCACTAAGGCTGCGTTGCGCTCAGTATATAGTGGCCCATCCTCCAAGGCGAGACAGAGCGTCACCCCCCGGTTCCTCTTGACGCCGTCGTTTGTATCCGCAGGGTAGAGTCACAAAACCAAGCGCCCGGCGCAGATCGGGCGGAGTGCATTCAAACTGGGAGAGGACGTTACATGTTTATGAAACTCAAAATGGGCGCGGCTGTCATAGCTGGCGCACTGCTGGCCGCACCTGTGGCGACCGCGCAGGAGTTCATCTCGATCGGCACCGGCGGTGTGACCGGTGTGTACTATCCGACCGGCGGCGCGATCTGCCGCCTGGTGAACAAGGACCGCAAGGAACACGGTATCCGCTGTGCGGTCGAATCGACCGGCGGCTCGGTCTATAACATCAACACGATCAAGGCCGGCGAGCTGGAGTTCGGTGTGGCGCAGTCAGACTGGCAGTACCACGCATTCAACGGCACCTCGCGTTTCGAAGGCGATGCCGCGTTTCCCGACATCCGTGCCGTTATGTCGGTGCACCCCGAACCGTTCACGCTGGTCGTGCGCGGCGACAGCGGCATCGACAGCTTCGAAGCCCTGAAGGGTAAGCGCGTCAATGTCGGCAACCCAGGCTCGGGTCAGCGCGCGACGATGGAAGTCGTGATGGAAGCCTTTGGCATTTCGATGGACGACTTCGCGCTCGCGACCGAGTACAAGGGTTCCGAGATGGCCAAGCAGCTTTGCGACGGCAATATCGACGCGATGATCTATACAATCGGTCACCCGGCCGCGGCGATCAAGGAAGCTTCGACCACCTGTGACGTGTCGCTGGTCGACGTGACCGGCGCGCCAATCGACCAGCTTGTCGCTGACAACCCGTTCTATCGCGTCGCAACCATTCCGGGCGGCATGTATGCGGGCACCGATGGTGACACGACAACCTTTGGCGTTGGTGCCACCTTTGTGACCTCGGCCAGCGTGCCGGAAGAGGTGGTCTATGTTGTGGCCAAGGCCGTGATGGAGAACATCGACGACTTCAAGGGCCTGCATCCTGCCTTCGCCAACCTCGACCCGGCGCAGATGGTGACAGACGGGCTGAGCGCTCCGCTGCATCCGGGTGCCGAGAAGGCATATAAAGAACTCGGTTTGATGAATTGAGTCACGGTAGTTCCGGGCATGCCCCGGGACCTCTTATGCAGTCGAAGCCCCGGGTGTTCTCCCGGGGCTTCTTAGTTTGCAGAGACGATCGGCCCGGCAAATGGGGTTGCACGAAAAAGAGCGCGCGTGATCGTCACACGGCGGGCATCTGCTGCGTTGCACAGTGAATGCCGCCGCCCAATTCGCCCAGTACATCGACGTTGAGAGCGATGATCTCGCGCCCGGGAAAGTGTCGCGCCAACGTCTCTTCTGCGATGCGATCCGTGGCCCGATCCCCGAACTCGGCGAGGATCACGGCACCATTGCATACGTAGTAGTTCGCATAGGACGCGACAAAGTCGATGCTGTTCACCCGGCGCTCAACAGGTTCGGGAATGACCTCGACCGATAGGCCTTCTTCCAAAAGGCGATCATGGGTGTCAGCCGCGGCGATATGAAACGGGTCCCTGGGATCCGGGTCAACGGGCAGGTTGATCAGCACGCGACCCGGTCCGGTAAGTCGCGCAAGGCTGTCGATATGATAGTCCGTGATATCTTCCCCCCAGACGCCATCGGACCAGATCATGCGCTCCGCACCGTAGGCGGCCAGAAGCCGGGTTTCGATCTCGTCCCGCGTCAGGCTGGGATTACGGTTTTCATTCACCCAGGAACTTTCATGTGCCAGCAGTAGGCCATGGCCATCGTGCTCGACGCCGCCGCCCTCGCCACGAAGGCCGGTTGGCACCATGTCAAGCCCCAAACGGTCTGCCACACGTTTTGCAATCTGACCATCCTGAACGTGAACTTGTTTGTTGCCCCAACCGTTGAACTGGATCTGCGTTACCGCCAAATCGCCGGCGTCGCTGACAACAAAGATGGGCCCAGTATCCCGGCACCAGAGGTCTTCGGTCGGAATGTCCCAAAGCGCGACAGTGCTGGAGAGCCTCCTGCGTGCGTCTGCATGTTCCGAGGCGGCCGCCAAAAGCGTCACCGGTTCGAACTCGGCAATGGTGTTTGCAATGTCAGCAATGGCCTGTTGGACCATCTCAAGGAAAACCGGATCCCGATAGACTTTGCGACTGACGGGCCATTGCATGAACGTGCGTTCATGCCGCGCCTCCTCCGGCGGAACATAAAGCCGGGTAGAACCTTGAGCGAGAGAAGGCCTTGTAATCCCCATCATGCCAACCGCGCCACCCAAACACAGTAAGTCTCGTCGTCGCATGCATCACACCTCTTCACACCCCAATGCACTTGCTAGAACCTTTCGATCGCAATGGAAACTGGGCAAGGTTGTGACACCTCATTCCCTGAGACAAGTCCTCAAGGGTTTTCGAGATCGCCAGAACCCGCCCGTCGCCTGAGGCATTTTCCCCTTGCCACCAGCCCCCTCTCTCGCGCAGCGTAAAGAAAAGATGACAAAGCCAGCGGGTGAGGGAAACACATGGCCGATCAAGCAACTGTCGATCAATCCGCCGACGATCTGGTGGCTGAGGCCGATACCGGCGCGCGCAACCCGGCGGCGGCCTGGCAGGCCAATCTGATTATCGGTACCTGCATCGCCTGGTCGCTGTTCCAGCTTTACATCGCCTCGAAAGTCCCCGGCATCGTGGCCCAAGCGACCGGGATGAGCATCTTTGCCAACATTGTCGCACAGGCCCGGTTCGTTCACCTGGCCTTTGCTATCATGTTGGCGACGCTGGCGTTTCCGCTGTTCAAATCCTCACCCAAGGACCGCATTCCGATCTATGACTGGGTGCTGGTGATCCTTGGGGTGGCGTCCTGTCTCTACCTTGTGATCTTCCGCTTCCAGATCGCCGACCGGCCAGGGCTTTGGAGCACGTCCGACATCGTCATGTCGTCGATCGGCATGGTGGTGCTGATGATCGCCGTCTATCGCTCGCTCGGGCTGCCGCTTGTCATCATTGCCAGCGCGTTCATCGCCTTTGCCTTTTTCGGCGGCTATTCGGAGTGGGCGCGCGAGATCACGAACTATGGCGGTGCGTCGTTCTCAAAGGCGCTTGGCCATTACTGGATGCAGACCGAGGGTGTGTTCGGCGTGGCCCTTGGGGTTTCGACCTCGATGATCTTCCTTTTCGTGCTGTTTGGAGCCCTCCTCGACCGCGCAGGCGGCGGGTCGTGGTTCATCAAATGCGCCGTAGCGCTGTTGGGTGCGCTGCGGGGCGGGCCGGCGAAAGCCTCCGTACTGTCGTCAATGCTGACGGGGATGATCTCAGGCTCGTCGATCTCGAACACCGTCACGACCGGCACGTTCACCATCCCGCTGATGAAGCGGATCGGCTTTCCCGCCGAGAAAGCGGGCGCGGTTGAAGTCGCCTCCTCCACCAACGGTCAGTTGACGCCGCCCGTGATGGGCGCGGCCGCGTTCCTGATGGTCGAGTACGTCAACATTCCCTATATCGACGTGGTCAAACACGCGTTTTTGCCGGCGGTGATTTCCTACATCGCGCTGCTCTACATTGTGCATCTCGAAGCGCTGAAGATGCAGATGCAGGGGCTCAAGAAAGCCGGACGTCATATCGGACCTGCGCTGATCCTGATCCTTTTCCTGTCGGGCTTTATCTTCCTTGGCCTCTGCACCTTTGCGATGATTGGCCTCCGCACATTGCTCGACGGGTTCATGGCCGAGAGCGTGTATGGTGCGGTTGCTGTGGTTGGCGTGCTCTACCT
>JBCCWG010000103.1:0-9906 GCA_039193985.1 Pseudomonadota bacterium | reverse complement strand
GGCGGTGGCGGAACCGGCGGCGGTGGCACTGGCGGTGGCGGCACCGGAGGCGGCGGCACTGGCGGTGGTGGTACCGGAGGCGGCGGCACTGGCGGTGGCGGAACCGGCGGCGGTGGCACTGGCGGCGGTGGCACCGGAGGCGGCGGTCACGGCGACGGCGGTCACGGCGGTGATAAAGATAAGGACAAGTCGAAGGATAAGGATAAGTCCAAAGGCAAGGACAAATCCAAAGGGAAAGACAAGTCGAAGGACAAAGCCAAGAGCAAGGACAAGTCGAAAAGCAAGGATAAGTCCAAGGGTAAAGCCTAGTCAGGTTGCCTGATTACGCAAAAAAATATGCGGCCAAGCAGAGATCTGCTTGGCCGTTTTTCATGGTAAGGGGAATCTTGCAAATCACGTTCTTTCAGAGGCTTACTCAGCAGTCGTTTGCCAAACCAAATGAAGTCGCCGCTAGAGGTCGCGGACATCACAACGCGACACTCGGACGCTTGAAGCCGTCAAGCCCCGGCACTACTCTTCCCCCATGCCGTACTGTTGGTCAGAAGCCCCGGACGAAAGCACGCTCACGCTGTGGCCGCACCAGTCGATGACACCACGTGGATTTTCGTGGTTCATCGGTGTGACCGCAGCCATGCTGAGCCTGCCGCTCCTCGCGCTTTTGGGGTCAGCCGTGGCCTGGGTGCTGATGGCGTTCTTTCTTGCCGCCATCGCGGCGATCTGGCGGGCGATTACGGTGAACCAAAAGGCGCTCAGCACGCGCGAGTGCCTCAGACTGTCCGAGACGCGTGTCGACCTCGAACACACGCCACCTCAAGGGCCTGCCCTCCTGTGGGATGCGAACCCGCATTGGGTCACGGTGAACCTCAGAAACGATGGTCCGGTCGAGAAATACCTGACATTGCGGGGCGGCGGGCGCGAGGTCGAACTTGGCAGGTTCCTGACGCCCGAGGAACGCGAAACCCTGTACGACGAGCTTGTGCGGTTGCTCGGCCGCTGACCGTCAGCCCAGCCGCGCCTTTACCATCGGCCCGACCGCGCCAAAATCCATCTGGCCGGTATACTTGGATTTCAGCACGCCCATGACCTTGCCCATGTCGCGGATAGACGACGCACCGGTTTCTGCGATCGCGGCATCGACGGCAGCATTGGTTTCGCTTTCGTCCAGCTTTCGCGGCAGGAAATCCTCGATCACCGCGATCTCGTTCCGCTCCTGCTCGGCCAGTTCCAGGCGACCGCCTTCTTCATAAGCCCGCACGGATTCGTGGCGCTGTTTCACCATCTTGCCCAGGATTTGCAGAACCTCGTCATTGCCCACGCCCTGGTCGGCGCCATCGCCGCCTTCGCCGCGTTTGGCGATGTCACGATCCTTGATGGCGGCGTTGATCAACCGCAGCGTCGAAAGCCGCAAAGTATCGCGTTCGCGCATGGCCGTTTTCAGCGCTGTGTTGATACGTTCTCTCAGTTCCATCCTGATGCATCCCAAAATCCCCAAGAGTCGCGACAATAACCGACCGCCCCCGGCCCCGCAACCCGGCAATACACATCTAACCTATTGTTTTATAACGGATTGACAAATGCTCCATCGGCTTGACGCGGTGCATCTAAGCCCTTAAACGCAAGGCCGTTTACCAATCGTAAGGGAGGCTTCGATGTCCGGGACCACAGGAAAACCGACCGCATGCCTTGCCCTTGCGGATGGGACTTTGTTCTTCGGCTACGGCTTCGGGGCCACCGGTCAGAAAGTGGCCGAGCTCTGCTTCAACACCGCCATGACGGGCTATCAGGAGATCATGACCGACCCCTCCTATGCCGGGCAGATCGTGACCTTCACCTTTCCGCATATCGGCAACACCGGCGTAAATCCGCAGGATGACGAAACCGCCGACCCGGTTGCCGAAGGGCTGGTGGTCAAGTGGGACCCGACCGAGCCCTCGAACTGGCGGGCTGCCAAGACCTTGTCAGATTGGCTGGCGCGGCGCGGCCGTGTTGGCATCGGCGGGGTCGATACCCGCCGGTTGACCCGCGCGATCCGCCAGCAGGGCGCGCCCCATGTCGCGTTGGCGCATGATCCCGACGGGAACTTCGACATCGAAGCGCTGGTCGCGGCAGCTCGGGCCTTTCCCGGGCTGGTGGGGGTCGACCTCGCCAAGGATGTGACCTGCGCCCAATCCTACCGCTGGGATGAGATGCGGTGGGCCTGGCCTGACGGGTTTCCCCGGCTCGAAAACCCGATCTACAAGGTCGTGGCCATCGACTATGGCGCCAAGCGCAACATCCTGCGTTGTCTTGCCAGCGTGGGCTGCGATGTCACCGTGCTGCCTGCAACAGCCACGGCCGAGGATGTGCTGGCGCTCAATCCCGACGGGCTCTTCCTGTCGAACGGCCCCGGCGACCCCGCGGCGACGGGTGAGTACGCGGTGCCGATGATACAAGGTGTTATGGCGCAGTCTGAGATGCCGATTTTCGGCATATGCCTTGGCCATCAGATGCTGGCGCTCGCCCTCGGTGCCACAACGGTCAAGATGAACCACGGTCATCACGGCGCGAACCATCCGGTGAAGGATATTGAGACCGGCAAGGTCGAGATCACGTCCATGAACCACGGCTTCACCGTCGACAGCCAGACCTTGCCGCAAGGCGTGATCGAAACCCATGTGTCGCTGTTCGACGGGTCGAACTGCGGCATTCGGATGACCGAGCGCAACGTCTTCTCGGTCCAGTACCACCCCGAAGCCAGCCCGGGCCCGACCGACAGCATGTATCTTTTCGACCGGTTTGCAGCGGCTATGGACGAGACGACGAAGATGCCAGCCTGACAGACACGCACTGTCACGCCTTGAAATTCGGTTTGTTTAATGCCCGCTTAACTATGTCCTGCGATTGAGACGCCATCTGCCCCGCGTCCGGTCACACGTCATGCTCACGCTTCAGCGCCCGCCCCCCCTTGTTCTTCGCAATACACAGCGATGCGACCGGTTCGACACCGAAACGGGCACACCCGATGCCCGCGCCCTCGACCGGCTGGGGGTTGAAACCGCGCTCAGCAATCACGTTCTGCCGCTTCAATCGGCCGGGGCCATAACACCGGTTGCGGCCGCGAGCCGGGTGGATTTCCGACGGATCGAGCCGCATCTGAAAACGCTCCTCGGCCCCATCGTCTGCCGTCTTGCCACGAAGCACGCGATCGAAGAAGCGCTGCTCGACATGCGGCGGGCTCATCTTGCCAGGCGGGCCGAGACCAGAACGCCGGACGCAGAAAGTTGCCGGACATGGTCGACGGTTCGGATGGCTTTGCTGTTGGTGATCGCGGCCGCAGCCCTCGGGACCCTAACGTATTCTGCCCCGGCGCTGCTCCTCTGGGTATTGATCGTGTGGGCATGCCTGACGCTTTTGGCGGTGACGGGGCTGCGGGCCGGCGCGGCTATCACGCAACTTGTGCACCTGCGGCGGCGAGGCCGTGGCTGGCGGAGTACCCGCAGCGTGTACCTGCCGCCTGCGCGGTTGCCACCGATTTCGATTCTTGTCCCGCTCTACAGCGAACGCGACATAGCAACCCGGCTGATCGAACGTCTGACTGCGCTGGACTATCCGCGTGATCGGTTGGAAGTCGTCCTGATCCTGGAATGGAACGATGCGGTGACCGAAGCCGCGCTGCGTGCCAACGATCTGACGAAGTGGATGCGCATCGTCCGTGTGCCGCAGGGCCAACTGCGCACCAAGCCCCGCGCGATGAACTATGCCCTGGACTTCACTCAAGGCGAAATTGTGGGGATATACGATGCCGAGGACGCGCCGGCCCGCGACCAGCTGATGCGCGTGGCGGCCGCGTTCCAGCGTGCGCCACAAAACGTGGCCTGCCTGCAGGGCATTCTCGATTTCTACAATGCGGCGCGAAACCCGCTGACGCGGTGCTTTGCCATAGACTATGCCGCCTGGTTCCGCCTGATCCTGCCGGGTTTCGAACGCCTCGGACTTGTTCTGCCGCTGGGCGGTACAACCGTTTTCTTCCGCCGCAACGCGCTTGAGGCTCTGGGTCGATGGGACGCGCACAGTGTGACCGAAGACGCCGATCTGGGCCTGCGCCTGGCACGACACGGTTTTCGTTGCGGGTTTCTTTCAATCGTGACCGAAGAAGAAGCGACAGCCACGATCCCCGCCTGGCTTCGGCAACGCAGCCGCTGGATCAAAGGCTATGCGATGACCTGGGCGGTGCATATGCGCGACCCGCTGCGCCTTTTGGGTGAGCTGGGTGCCTGGCGTTTTCTTGGCGTGCAAATCCTGTTTCTGGGCACGCTCAGCCAATTCCTTCTCGCGCCACTCCTCTGGTCGTTCTGGCTGATCCTGTTTGGCTTGCCGCACCCGTTCACCGCCATCGCCCCGCATGAGGTCGTGGTCGGATTGGGCATCCTGTTCTTCTTCTCGGAAGTCATCATGCTGGCCACCGCTGCCGCCGCGGTTGCGCGCCCGAAACACCGTTGGCTGATCAAATGGGTGCCGCTGATGCACTTTTACTTTCCACTGGCCGCGATCGCATCGTGGAAAGGGTTCGCCGAGATGCTGAGCCATCCGTTCTATTGGGACAAAACCCATCATGGGCAGGATCTGGCGGACGGATCGAAAGCGGCGCGCTAGGCGCAGGTCGTGTCCGCCTGGGCGGCGTCATCGGCGTCCTGGCGCAGCCGGGCCTCGAACGCACGGCTGATATGGCCCTTAAGCTGATCATAGGCCGCGTCCCCGTCCCCGGCCGCAATGGCTTCAACCACGGCGGCATGTTCGTCGACGGCCACAGTGCTGCGCCCCGCCGCGGCGAGCGATGTTGTCGCCATAAGCGCCATCGAACGATAGACGAGATCGAGCTGCTGGACCAAATAGCGGTTGTGCGATGCCAGATGCACCTGACGGTGGAACCGCCGGTTGGTGCGAGCCAGCGCGGACGGATTATCGACCAGCGCGCGATCCTCGCGCACCATCTCCTGCAAAAGCCGCACCTCCTCAGCCGTGGCGTGGCGCGCCGCCAGCCGGGCCGCGAGCGCTTCCAGTTCCGAGCGCACCACGTAAAGCTCGGCCATCTGGTTGTGATCGAGCGACGCGACAACAAGCGAGCGTCCGTCCCGTGCCAGAAGCGATTGCGTCTCGAGCCGTTGCAGGGCCTCGCGGATCGGTGTCCGCGACATGCCAAACCTGTCGGCAAGCTCGCTTTCCACCAGCCGGTCGCCGGGGCGGTAGCTTCCTGTGTCGATCGCATTCAGGATCAAAATATAGGCGTCTTTCTGGCTGGCACGTGTATCGGACATACTTCTTCACCTCTCTGGTCGAATTTAGCCAACAAGGTTGCCCAACTGCAATCGCTTATCGGTCGAGATTGCAGAGGCGAACCGTCTCGGCTACAGCGGTCTTCATGCCGAAAGCCAGTTTCACCCATGTCACGACGTGGGTCTTTGACTTAGACAACACGCTTTACCCACCCAAGGTGCGCCTGTTCGACCAGATCGAAGTCCGCATGACAGCCTGGGTGATGGAGGCACTTTCGGTCGATCACGCCGAGGCCGACCGTTTGCGCAAGCATTACTGGGCCACCTACGGAACCACGCTTGCCGGTCTGATGCGCGAGCATGACGTCGATCCGGCCCCTTATCTGACGGATGTGCATGACATCTCCTTCGATGCGCTTGAGCCCGATGCGCAGCTGGCCCGTGCAATCAAGGCGCTGCCGGGTCGGGCCATCGTCTATACCAACGGGTCCGAGCCCTATGCCCGCCGCGTCATCGACGCGCGGGGGCTTGGCGGGCTTTTCGAAGCCGTCTACGGCATCGAACACGCCGCTTTTCGCCCCAAGCCCGAGCGTGCAGCCTTCGACACCATCGCAACGCTCGACGGTTTTGCCCCCGGCACTGCAGCCATGTTCGAGGATGATGCCCGAAACCTCGCCGCCCCACATGAGATGGGCATGGCAACGGTCCATGTCGCCCCTGCGCCTCAGCCAGCCGATCACATCCACCATCACACCGATGACCTGGCAGATTTTCTGGAACGCCTTGTCTGAGACAACGCGCCGCTTTCCCCGGTGCGGTCCAAGGCCTAAGTCACGGTCATGAGCAGAGTTCACACCGATATCTTCATCTCGGGCGGTGGCATCGCGGGCCTTAGCGCGGGCATTGCTTTGGCGAACGCCGGGTTTCGCGTGGTCCTGGCCGACCCGGCACCTCCAGCTTCGGACAGCGACGACAGCAAGGCCGACCTGCGCTCCACCGCTTTTCTGCAACCGGCGCGCGGCTTGCTGGAAGATGCGGGCCTCTGGCCGCTGCTGGAGCCGTCTGCCACGCCGCTCGAAGCGCTCCGCGTGATCGATCTGGCGGGCGCCCCCCCAAAAATCGCGACCGAGCGGACCTTCAGTGCCGCCGATCTCGGCGAAAGCGCGTTTGGCTGGAACCTGCCGAACTGGCTGACCCGGAAGGTTCTGACCGACGCGGCGGCCGAGACACCGAACCTCGAACTGCGCCTCGGCACCGGGTTCGCAAAACTGCTGACCCGCGAAAGCGAGGCTCTGGTCACCCTGACCGACGGCACCCGGCTCTCGGCCCGGCTCGCCATCGCCGCCGACGGTCGCGCCTCGCCCTTACGCGAAGCGGCAGGTATGCCAGTCGAGACCACGCGCTATGGCCAAAAGGCGCTCGCCCTCGCCGTCAGCCACCCGGTGGCGCATGAGTGCGTATCGACCGAGCTTTATCACGCGGGCGGTGCGTTCGTTCTGGTCCCCCTGCCCGACCATAAGGGCACACCGGCCTCGGCCGTTGTCTGGATGCAGGATGGGCCGGAAGCGCAACGGCTGGCCGCCCTTGATGACACGGCTTTCGGCGCGGCCGCGACCGAGCGGTCGGCTCACGTGCTGGGTCCGCTGACGCCGATCACCGCGCGCCGCGTCTGGCCGGTCATCACCCAGACCGCGCACACGTTGACCGCCGAGCGTGTCGCCCTGATCGCCGAAGCCGCCCACGTCATGCCGCCCATAGGCGCGCAGGGGCTGAACACGTCGCTGAATGACGTGCGCGCGCTGCTGGACGCCGCCAAGGCCGATCCAGACGCGCTTGGCACGGCGCCGTTCCTCAACGCGTACGCCAAAGCACGACACAAGGACGTCGCGGCGCGCGCCAAGGTGATCGACGGCTACAACCGGCTCTGCCGCAGCGATGCGGGCCCGGCACAGGCCCTGAGATCCCTCGGGTTGAAGCTCGTCCACGACGTGGCGCCGGTGCGGCGCGCCATCATGCGCGCCGGCATGGGCGGTTAACCGGTCAGGCGGCCACACGGGCGAGCGCGGCTTCGAACCGGGCCACGCTTGCGTCGACATCCTTTAGCTTGTCGAGACCGAAGAGACCGATCCGGAAACTGCGGTAATCGTCCCCCTCGCCGATCATCAAAGGCACGCCCGCGGCCACCTGCATCCCCGCCTCGGCAAAGGGTTTGCCGGACTGCAGCGCCGCATCCCCGGTAAAGGCCACCACAACACCTGGCGCTTCGAACCCCTCAGCAGCCACTGAACGGAACCCCTGCGTGGCCAGCGCGGCCCGAACCTTGCGGCCTTGCGCCCACTGCGCCTCTTTCATCGCATCAAGCCCGAGGGCTTTGGTCTCCGCCATCGCATCCCGAAAGCCACGCAAAGCATCTGTCGGCAGGGTCGCGTGATAAGCGTGCCCGCCGTTCTCATACGCCTCCATGATCGCCAGCCATTTGCCAAGATCGACGGCAAAGCTTGACGACTGGCGCGCCTTGGCCACCCCAAGCGCGCGCTCCGACAGCATCACCAGCCCGGCCGAGGGCGAGGCCGACCAGCCCTTTTGCGGGGCCGAGATCAGCACATCGACGCCAAGCGCCTTCATATCCGCCCAGACGCAGCCCGACGCGATGCAATCCAGCACGAAGAGCCCGCCCACGCCATGCACCGCCTCAGTCACAGCACGGATATAGTCATCCGGCAGGATCATGCCCGACGATGTCTCAACATGCGGCGCAAAAACCACGGTGGGTTTCTCGGCGGCGATGCGGGCCACAACCTCATCAATCGGGGCCGGGGCAAAGGGTGCCTGCGGATCGTTGCCCGTGCGCCGGGCCATCAGCACATGTTCTTCCGACGGAAGGCCAGTCGCCTCGAATATCTGGCTCCACCGATAAGAGAAGTACCCGTTCCGCAAGACCATGACGGCCTCGTCTTCCGCGAACTGCCGCGCGACCGCCTCCATCGCATAGGTGCCTCCGCCGGGGATCAGCGCCACCGCATCGGCGTTGTAAACCTCGCGCAGCATGGCCGAGATATCGCGCATCACCTCCTGAAACGCCGCGCTCATGTGGTTGAGCGAGCGGTCGGTGAACACAACAGAAAATTCGAGCAACCCGTCGGGGTCGATGTCATTGCGCAGGGCGGGCATGGCTGGGCTCCTTTGTTGATCGCTGGTTAATGGCGCAGGCGCACGGATGCAAAGCTCATCTTGCCGCAGCTTCGCGACCTATCGGACCCGGACGCAATTCCTCGCTAAGCAGAACATTGGCCTCCACATCGCCCACACCCGGCAAGGTCATGATCCTACGGCGCAAAACGCGTTCAAAGTCGGCGATGTCGCGCGCGACCACGCGCAACCTGAAATCGTAAAGCCCCAACACGTGCTCGACCGTCTGGACCTCCGGTATTGCCGTCACAGCCCGCTCGAAGTCCTCCAGACTGACCCGCCCCTTGGTCGCCAACTTCACGCCGAGAAAGACCGTGACACCAAAGCCCACCGCTTGCAGGTCGAGGTCAAGCCGCCGGGTTCGAAACACGCCCAAGTCGTTCAACCTCTTCACGCGTCGCCAGGCGGCGGGCTGACTGAGCCCAAGCTTGCGGCCCAGAACGCTGGTCGGCTGCGCCGCGTCAGCGGCCAGTTCCCGAACAATCCCCCAATCCAGATCATCGAGCGTCGTCATATCGGTAACCTGTCCTGCGATTTGACCGTCGCCACATGCATCAGCGCTTCGATGTCGGCGATATGGGGCAGCGCAAGGATCGCGTCACGATAAAGCGTTTGGTAATGCGCCATATCGCGGGCAATCACGTTTAGGCGCACGTCCACTTTGCCGAGGAAGGTCTGGATCTCGATCACTTCCGGCACCGCACGTGCGGCGGCGATGAACTCGTCAAACGCAGTGCGCTGTGTTTTATCGAGCGAGAACCTCAGCGACACCTCAACTTCATAGCCCAAGGCGCGCCAGTCGATGACCGCACGGGTCGCCCGAATAACGCCCTGCTCCTTCATTTTTTCAACGCGGCGGGCAACCTTCTGCGTGGAGAGGCCGAGCACGTCCCCAAGGTCCGGCATGGAGAGAGTTGGGGCATCTTGCAGCCTGCGCAGAATACGGCGATCCTCATCGGTGAGCATGAATAGTCTCATACATGCGTTTTGCGCGCATGAAAATATCATAATGGGAAGTAAATTTGCGCTTTCCAATCTCGATATCTGAAGGACAATCCATAGAGTGCGCGCATCGAATTCAACCGGAGACCCTGAGATGCGCGTATACTATGACCGCGACTGCGACATTAACCTGATCAAGGACAAGAAGGTGGCCATCCTCGGCTATGGCAGCCAGGGCCACGCGCATGCGCTGAACCTGCGCGACAGCGGCGCCAAGAACCTTGCCGTGGCGCTCCGCGAAGGCTCGCCCTCGGCGGCGAAGGCCGAAGGTGAAGGGCTGACCGTGATGGGCATCGCCGAGGCCGCCGCCTGGTGCGACCTGATGATGTTCACCATGCCGGACGAGCTGCAGGCCGAAACCTATAAAAAGTACGTCCACGACAACTTGAAGGACGGCGCGGCGATCGCCTTTGCCCACGGCCTGACGTTCATTTCGGCCTGATCGAGCCCAAGGCAGGCGTCG
>JBCCWG010000102.1:0-9929 GCA_039193985.1 Pseudomonadota bacterium | reverse complement strand
CTGTCTCTCGGTGAGTTTGCGTGCAAACTCACCTGCCGACAGGCGATTGCAAGCAATCGCCGAGAGGCCATCGCCGGACCGGCCCGCGGTCTGGCGATTGTCACCACAGGCGCATAGTTCAGGCAGAAAACGTGTCTTGGCTACCATTGAGCGCTGAGCGGGTATGTGGGATCGCCAGCCCCCGGTCCGCCGACGGCACGGCTCATCGCTGGTGTCCAATTTGTTCGCAAAGCAGCCTCACCCACAGTTCACTCAACGCGTCATCGCCGCCAGCACCCGCGCCCAGCTGCGCGCGCCTTTATGAAACGACGCCAAGTCGTACTTCTCGTTCGGCGCATGCAGGGCGTCGTCGTCGAGGCCGAAGCCGATGAGCATGCTGTCGAGGCCGAGGATGTCTTTGAAATGCCCGGCGATCGGGATCGAGCCGCCGCCGCCCAGAAACGCGGCCGGATTGGGCCATTCATCGGAGAGGGCCTTGCGCGCGGCCTCAAACGCGGGGTTCTCCGTTGACATAACAGACGCGGGAGACGCGCCGTGGTCTCCGAATTCCACCGTGCAGTCGGGGGGCAGCATACTTTCCACCATTGCGCGGAAGTTTTTGCGGATGCCGTGCGGGTCTTGCGCGCCGACCAGCCGGAAGCTGATCTTGGCGCTGGCCTTGGAGGGCAGGACCGTCTTGAAGCCGTCGCCGGTGTAACCGCCGGTGATGCCGTTCACTTCACAGGTGGGGCGGGCCCAGACTTGTTCCAGCACGGTGCGGCCGGCTTCGCCTGCGGGGGTCGAGAGGTTGACGCTGCCGAGAAACGCGTCCGGGTCAAAGCCAAGCGCGTCCCATTGGGCCAACACGTCGGCCGGGGTTTCAGCCACGCCGTCATAGAAGCCGGGGACGGTGATGCGCCCGGTATCGTCGTGCAGGCTGGCGATAATGCGCGACAACACCCGGATCGGGTTGATGGCCGCGCCGCCGTAGTAGCCCGAGTGCAGGTCGCGGTCGGCGCCGGTGATGGTGACTTCCTCGCCCAGCAGTCCCCGAAGCGAGGTCATGATCGCCGGCGTCCGGCGGTTGAACATCGAGGTGTCGCAGATCAGCGCGAGGTCGGGCTGGCTCAGTTCGTCCTTATGCGCGTTGAGGAACGGGAGGAGGGAGGGGGAGCCTGACTCCTCCTCGCCTTCGAAGAGGAACGTGATCTTGCAGGGCCATGCGCCGTTGACGGCTTTCCAGGCGCGGCAAGCTTCGACGAAGGTCATGAGCTGGCCCTTGTCATCGGCGGTGCCACGCCCTCGGATGACTTTACCATGAGGCGTGTCCTGCACTTCGGGGTCGAACGGGTCTCGGCTCCAAAGCTCCAGCGGATCAACGGGTTGCACGTCGTAGTGGCCGTAAAACAAAAGATGCGGCATGCCTTCGCCGACATGGCCCACGACCATAGGATGCCCTGTGGTTTGTCGGGCCTCGGCTGCGACCCCCATGGAGCCGAGGTCGCCAACCAGCCAGTCGGCGGCCTCCTGACACGCGTCCTTGTATGCCGGATCGGTCGAGATCGACGGGATGCGCAGGAAGTCTTTCAGCCGGTGGAGGGCGGCATCGCGGTCCGCATCGAGGGTGGCGAGGACGGTGTCGAGTGTCATGTATTGGAGCCTCCGATAACGCCGCGAACCTAGCAGGTGGAGGGGCGGCGTCCAGTGTGCGGCAACGACAGTTGAGACAGAAGGCCGCGCCGCTTTGTTCCGACGGGGAAACCCGCGAATTTGAGCTATGTCAACGACTGCGACGCGATACACCCTTTAGATCGGTTTAGAAGTGCTCTAAACGGGCCGGACGTGAGGAAGGAAGGACCAGTAGCGTGAACTATACAGCGTATCTGGACACTGCATTGCAGCAATTGAGGGATGAGGGCCGGTACCGGACCTTCATCGATATCGTGCGCAAGAACGGTCAGTTCCCGCATGCGACATGGGCGCATCCGGATGGCAGTGAGCGTCCTGTTACGGTCTGGTGCGGCAATGATTACCTCGGCATGGGCCAGCACCCGGAGGTTCTGGCGGCCATGCATGATGCGGTGGATACGACCGGCGCCGGGTCTGGCGGCACGCGGAACATCAGCGGAACAACGCTTTACCACAAGGCGCTGGAAGCCGAACTGGCCGACTTGCACGGCAAAGACGCCGCGCTTTTGTTCACCAGCGCCTATATTGCGAATGACGCGACGTTATCGACGCTTCCCAAGCTGTTCCCGGGGCTGATCATCTACTCCGATGAGTTGAACCACGCTTCGATGATCGAGGGCATTCGCCGCAATGGCGGGTCCAAGCGGGTGTTCCGGCACAATGATCTTGGCCATCTGCGCGAGCTTCTCGAAGCCGACGAGCCGGCGGCACCCAAAGTCATCGCTTTCGAGTCGATCTATTCGATGGATGGGGATTTCGGGCCTTTGGAGGCAATCTGCGACCTGGCCGACGAGTTTGGCGCGCTGACCTATCTGGACGAAGTTCACGCTGTCGGCATGTATGGCCTGCGCGGTGGCGGTGTCTCTGAGCGCGACCGGTTGGCGCACCGGATCGACATCATCAACGGCACATTGGCCAAGGCCTATGGTGTGATGGGCGGGTATATCGCGGCATCGGAGAAAATGTGCGATGCTATACGGTCTTACGCCCCGGGGTTCATCTTTACGACGTCCCTGCCACCGGCGGTTGCGGCGGGTGCGGCGACATCGGTCCGGCTTTTGAAGACAGATCAGGTGCGGCGCGACCAGCATCAGACGCAGGCGAAAATCCTGAAGACGCGGTTCAAGGCGCTGGGTCTGCCGCTGATCGATCACGGCAGCCATATCGTGCCGGTGATTGTGGGCGACCCCAAACACACCAAGCAATTGTCGGACATGCTGTTGGAAGATCACAGCATTTACGTGCAACCGATCAACTTCCCCACGGTGCCTCGCGGCACCGAGCGCTTGAGGTTCACACCTTCGCCGGTCCATGGCCCGCGCGAGATTGATCACCTTGTTAAGGCAATGGACGCACTTTGGTCCCATTGTGCGCTAAATCGCGCCGATCTTTCCGCCTAAACCCAACAGTGACCACAGGTTAGCGGTATGGTAAGCGTTAACTGATTAGGCTCGGGGCCGATTCTGGCGCCCTGATCTGGGGAACATGATGAGTGCCAAGGGGCAGGACAGATGATCGGCCGTCCTGAGACGCCGGATCCTGACGAGGATCAGCAAACCCTTAAGGGGTTTGACGACTTCGATTTGTCGCTTGGTGACATCATGCGCGGTGAACGCGCGACGATGGGCAAATCCCTTCTCGACGTGCAGCGCGAGCTTAGAATCAAGGCCACATACATCTCTGCTATTGAAAACACTGACCCCTCGGCGTTCGACACGCCCGGGTTCGTGGCCGGTTACGTCCGGTCCTATGCCAGGTATCTGAACCTAGACCCCGAATGGGCGTTCAAGACCTTCTGCGACGAAGGCAATTTCGAGGTTGCCCATGGTATGTCGCCGGACGCCAAGGTGCGTTCGGATCGCGCACCGGGGGTGAAGAAATCGAAGGCAAGCGCGCAGAAACCGGCGCATTTGCGTGATCCATTTACCGAGCCGTCAGTCAGTTATCTGCCCAAAGGTGAGGCAGCGCTGTCGAAAATTGAACCACGCGCGATTGCATCGATTGCCGTTTTGCTGACGCTTCTGGCCGGAATCGGCTACGGCGGATGGGCTGTCTTGCAGGAGGTGCAAAAGGTCCGCCTGACCCCGGTCGATCAAACGCCCGAAGTTCTGGCTGAGCTTGATCCCCTCGCCGATGCCATCCGACCCGAACCCTTAGAAGAGGCGGATGTTGCTGGGTTGGACGCCCCGGCAACCGACCGTTTTGGCCGCCTCTCGCGCCCCGAAGCGCTGGATATCCCTGTTCTTATCGCCCGGGATGGCCCGATCGCGGCCATCGACCCGGATACTGTCGGTGCCCTTGCTCCGACGCGGACCGAAGGGTTCATCGGGGCCCGCGCCCCACGGCCCGACAACATTCCGTTCGCGATCCCGGGTGAGAGTATTGGCGGCGACACGCTGGCCACCGTCGATGAGATTGGGCCGCCCGCGCCCCCGGTTCAGGTGATCGAAGAGGCTGATCCGACCGTGACGCTCTTTGCGGTCCGGCCATCCTGGGTGCGGGTGCGCGCCGCCGATGGCACGGTGATCTTTGAGAAAATCCTCGATGCGGGCGAACGTTTCGAAGTTCCCGTCACGGAAGAGCCGCCGACCCTGCGGGCGGGCAATGCGAATGCCCTTTTCCTTGCCGTCGGGGATGAAACCTATGGCCCGGTAGGGACCGGGCCGGAGGTGGTGAAAGGGGTCGCACTTTCAGCGGATGAGGTGATGGCGGAATATTCGGTGGCCGACCCTGATGACGACCGCGACCTGGCAAGGTTTATCAATGTCGCCGAGGCGGCCCAGGACTGACCCTTAGGTCGCATTGCCTGTCCGTGCCCTCGCGCATATGTATCAGAGCAGAGAGATGCACGCGAGATAGCCTATGTCGCTGAACCATATCCGCCCTTGGCGCAATATCTATCGCCGCAAGTCCCGCCAGATCCACGTGGGACCTGTTCCGGTTGGAGGCGATGCTCCGATCAGCGTGCAGACGATGACCAACACCGCCACGACTGACATCAAGGGCACCATCGCACAGGTTCAGGCCGCCGCCGATGCGGGCGCCGATATCGTGCGTGTTTCCGTCCCCGACAAGGACAGCTCGGCAGCCCTGAAGTCGATCGTTAAAGAAAGCCCGGTGCCGATCGTCGCTGACATCCACTTCCACTATCAGCGCGGCATCGAAGCGGCGGAGGCCGGTGCGGCCTGCCTGCGCATCAACCCGGGCAATATCGGTGATGAGAAGCGCGTGAAGGAGGTTATCAAGGCCGCGCGTGACCACAATTGTTCCATCCGGATCGGGGTCAATGCCGGGTCGCTGGAAAAGCATTTGCTGGAAAAGTATGGCGAACCTTGCCCCGAAGCGATGGTCGAAAGCGGGCTGGATCATATCAAGATCCTGGAAGACAATGACTTTCACGAGTTCAAAATCAGCTGCAAGGCGTCGGATGTGTTCCTGGCCGCTGCCGCCTATCAGTCTCTGGCGGAGGCGACCGATGCGCCGATCCATCTTGGCATCACCGAGGCCGGTGGCCTGACCTCCGGCACGATTAAGAGCGCGATCGGCCTTGGCAATCTTCTTTGGATGGGGATCGGCGACACGATCCGCGTCAGCCTTTCCGCCGATCCGGTGGAGGAGGTGAAGGTCGGCTACGAGATCCTCAAGTCGCTCGGTCTGCGCCATCGCGGTGTCAACATCATATCGTGTCCGTCCTGCGCGCGGCAGGGGTTCGATGTGATCAAGACGGTGGAGACGTTGGAGCAACGGCTTGAGCATATCAAGACACCAATGAGCCTGTCGATCATCGGTTGCGTGGTGAACGGACCGGGCGAAGCTTTGATGACGGATGTCGGGTTCACCGGTGGCGGGGCCGGCTCGGGTATGGTCTATCTGGCCGGTAAACAGAGCCATAAGTTGTCGAATGACGAGATGGTGGATCACATCGTCGAACAGGTCGAACGGAAAGCCGCCGAACTGGAGGCGGTCAAAGACGCTGCGGAGTAAGCCCGCAACCCAAAAGTCACCATATCCGCGAGTATCCGACCAACCTGTCAAGCTTGCTTGACAGCAGGTGCGTCTGCTATGCTGTGCATAACGGTCGCAAGGGATGGAGACGGCCGGGCTGCCCAGGGAACAAGATGTCGGAATCTCCGTTTTCGGATCAGGGACTTGATGTCGAGCGTTATGAAAGCGTTCAGTCCAAGCTGCGCCGCCTTAAGTCGCAACTTCCGGTGCCGCACGTCGAATCACTCGCCCGCGAAGTCATCCGTCAAATGACAGACCATGGCAGTCGCGATCTGATCCAGTCGCCCGACATTGCCAAAATCGAAGAGTTAAGCACGGCTTTGGTGTCGTCCGACGATCAGTCCGGCGCCAGGTTCATCCGCGAGGTGCGGGCCGAGGGTGCGACGGATGAGTCCGTGTATCTCAACTATCTCGCGGCCGCGGCGCGCATGCTCGGCGAATGGTGGGAAGACAACCGCGTGAACTTTGTGCAGGTGACCTACGGGACCAGTCGGATGTACGCGATCATGCGCTCGATGCGGCGCGAAGTCGCCGTCACCGGGATAGCGCCGAACAAGGCAGCGGTATTCGCGAGTGTGCCGGGAGAAGCGCATTTTCTGGGCGTGACTATGGCTGCAGATCTTTTGCGCCGCGACGGTTGGGACATCGTCCTGTTGGTCGGCAAGAGCCACGACGAACTGGTCGATGAGATTGGTAGATCGGGCATGATCGTGATCGGTTTGTCGGCGAGCAGCGACAAGACCCTCGAAGCACTGACGCGTCTTGTGGTCGCGCTACGCATCCGGGTGCCGCACGCGGCGATATTTGTCAGCGGCAACATTGCCGAAGATCGACCGGACACGCTGGAGTTGATGGATGTCGATGGCTTTGCCTCTGACTTCAAAATGGCAAAATCAATGCTCGAACAGCACGCGACGCGCTATCTTGCAAGCTAGGCTCTTGGCGACGGTCAGCCGCGTTCGGACCTTATGTTGTCGACGATTGACCGCATCTGTTCAAGATCCACGTATCCGCGCACAAAGCTGTCTTCCATAATGAAACTTGGCGTTCCCTGGATTTGCAGGGTGTTCGCCAGTTCGCGGTTCGATGCGATGATGCCGGTCACGGTTTCGCTGTCCATTTCGGCAAGAACCGCCTCGTGGTCAGTGATCCCGGCGTTGCGCGCGATCCGGCTAAGAGCGCCGGGATTGACCGGGCCACTCCACTCCATCAACTCGTCGTGGACAGCCGAGTAGGCCGCATCGCCTTCGATCAGCTTGGTCGCAATCGCAAACCGCGAGGCCAATTCGCTTTCCGGTCCGAGGATGGGGAATTCCTTGACGATGATCCTGATGTCGCCATCGCTTGCCAGCAAGGCCTGAACCTCGGGGTGGGCGCGTTTGCAGAACCCGCACCGATAGTCGAGGAACTCGACAATCGTGACGTCGCCTTCTGGGTTGCCGCCGATCCAACTGTACCCATCGTCGAAAATCTCGGCGCGGTATTGCTCAAGAAGAACGCCTTCCTGCGCGGCCGCCTGTTGGGCCCGGCGTTCTTCAAGTACCGCGATGGCCTCCATCAGCACCTCGGGGTTTTCCATCAGATAGTCGCGAACTTCCGAGCGAAAAACCTCACGCTCCTGCTCGGTCATTGCGTCGATGTCGAACGCTTGCACGGTCTGAGCGGCAAGGCCGAACGCGACTGCGGTGAAAAGGGCGCGGATCATGGTGCGGTCTCCCAGAGGAATTCGCGTTAGGATGCCAGAACCAGAGCAGGACGCAACCACTTCACGTGGATGTGTCCATTGACGGGGCAGGGCAGGGTTGGCAGGGAAGCCGGGCAGAAGAAAGGTTCAGTACGATGCGCAAATCCCGCCGGTCCGAAGTTGACCCCTTCATCGTGATGGACGTCATGGAGGCAGCGGCGAAAGCCGAGGCAGCGGGCCAGCGTATCATCCATATGGAAGTGGGCCAACCAAGTACGCCTGCGCCAGAACGGGCGCGCGCGGCATTGCAGCAGGCGATGGCCAGCGGGTCGCTGGGCTATACGGTCGCTTTGGGCTTGCCCGCGCTGCGGGAAAGGATTGCGGCCTGGTATGCCGAGCGTCACGGGCTGACCATCGCGCCCAAGCGCATCATTGTCACCAGCGGGTCGTCGGCGGGGTTCCTTTTGGCGTTCACGGCACTGTTCGATGCGGGCGACCGGGTGGCGCTGGGCGCGCCCGGCTATCCGTCCTATCGGCAAATCCTGTCAGCGCTGAGCCTGACGCCCGTCGACATCGAAACTCGCATCGAAGACCGGTATCAGCCCGTGCCGGGCAATCTGCCGGATGTTATGCAGGGCTTGATTGTCGCATCGCCCGCCAACCCGTCGGGCACGATGCTGGACAAGCCCGCGCTGACCGCCTTAATCGGGGCCACCGCGGCGAAAGGTGCCGCATTTGTTTCGGACGAGATTTATCACGGTGTCGAGTATGAGAAGCGCGCCGTCAGCGCACTCGAGATCTCGGACGACGTCTACGTGATTAACTCGTTTTCAAAGTATCACTCGATGACCGGCTGGCGTGTCGGTTGGATGGTCGTGCCGGAAGATCACGTGCGCACGATCGAGCGGCTGGCGCAGAACATGTTCATCTGCGCGCCCCACGCCAGCCAGGTGGCCGCTCTCGCGGCGATGGATTGCACGGAAGAGCTTGAGGCAAACCTAAGCGTTTACCGCACCAATCGCAATCTTATGTTGGCGGGTTTGGAGAAGGCCGGGTTTCGCCGGATCGCACCGCCGGATGGTGCGTTTTACATTTACGCCGATGTAACTGATTTCACCGATGATAGCCGCGCCTTCGCCGAGGAAATTCTTGAGCAAGCGGGGGTCGCGGTCACACCGGGGCTGGATTTTGACAAGTCTCGTGGGGCGCGAACGTTGAGATTTTCGTACGCAAGATCGGTAAATGACATAACGGAAGGCCTTGCCCGCCTTGCCCAGTTCATGAGAGACCGGTCGAGCTGACACTTGTTCGGTATGCAGTGGTATTTTGTAAAGAGACGGTCTTGCTATAGGCTGTTGGGTAATAGGGGTTACACGGGTCATGGGTCGCATCTTGAGAGCATATGTTGTTGCCTTGGCAGCGATACTGGCAGCAGCTGCGGCCGCTGACGAAGGCGTGCTTGCGACGCTTGACGGGGATGGTGCCGTTATCACCGACGAGGGCGGCGAGGTTTCCCTTACTGTGGACCTGACCCGTCCTGTCGCATGGCGTCTCTGGATCGCTGACGAGCCACCCCGCCTGGTGCTTGAACTTGCCGATACGGAATGGACGGATGAGCCGGTCTTGCGTTCGACCTCGGTCGTCGCGCTGGATGTGGTCGAAACCGGGCCCGCGGTGTCAGAGTTGCAGGCCACATTGCGCGAACCCCTTTCCGTTCTGTCGGCGGAAATGATCGCCGAGGATGATGGGACTGCAACAATCCTTGTGCGCCTGCAGCCGACGACAGCAGATGTGTTTCAGTCTGACCTGGAAGCGGCGTCTGACACGGTTGCGCTTGCGACCAAGCGTCCTGTCATCGCCATCGATCCGGGCCACGGTGGACGCGACCCGGGTGCCGAAGCGGGGAACATTCAGGAGGCCGACCTGATGCTCGCATTCGCTGAGCGTCTGCGCGACATCCTGGTGGCCAGCGGGCAGCTCGATGTCGTCCTGACACGGGCCGACGACAGTTTTGTGTCGCTCGACGCGCGCCTCACCCGCGCGCGGCAGGCCGGGGCGGATGTTCTGTTGTCGCTGCATGCCGACGCGCTTGCCGATGCCAATGCGGCCTCGGGTATCGTGCTCTATCGGCTTGACCCGGATGCCACGGCGGCGGCAAACCTGCGGTTGCGCGAACGGCATGGCCCAAGCGACCAACTCAGCGGGCTCGACCTGAGCGGCGCGGGGGAAGATGTGACACTCGCGCTCCTCGACTTGGCCCGGCAACGCGCGGCACCGCGGACCGAGGCGATGTCAGGCGCGATCCTGCAGGCCCTGCAAGGCGCGGACCTCGTGGTCAACTCGCGCCCTGAGCGCAACGGTGAGTTCGCGGTGCTCAAAGCCGCCGACATCCCCTCGCTGCTGATCGAGCTTGGGTTTCTTTCGACCGAGGAAGATCTCGAACGGCTGACCTCGGAAGACTGGCAAACCTCGGTGGCCGAGGCGATCCGCGACGGACTGCTGCTCTGGATTGAAGAAGATCAGCTCAAGTAAGCCACTTCCCGCGTGCGACATGACGGGTTCTTTTGACCGG